>JAFDUB010000070.1 GCA_019594025.1 Thermoplasmata archaeon | reverse complement strand
GGATATCTGATAGGTATGAAAAAGTGATTCGGTTCGACTCCTAGAACCACGGATGGCTTACATACGTCCTTGATAGAGCGGAGGCATTCTGGCTGATTTTATGTAATAAAAGGCAGATTAAAGATGTTTTACAAGCGGTTTTCATTTCCATGTGTTTAAGGAACGGAAAAAAGTATATAACTCGTTTATTGGCACATGTATCCAAATTGGAATAAAATAATAAGCTGGGGGAGGGATTCGAACCCTCGGGGAACCGCTCTGCAGGCGGTCACATTGGCCGCTCTGTCACCCCAGCGTCAAGGTATTAAAAGCTATCATGAAGGTATCTTTAACTTTTGTGGTGGGCAAGAGGTAAATACCATGATTACTTTTTTTAACATGTGAGTCAAAATATCAAAGTCACTTATGTATATCACAGCTGCTTCGTCCTCGAAGTGGATAACAATACGCTTCTGTTCGATCCGCCTGGAAAGGGTTTTCTTCCCAAAGGCGCATGGAATAAGATAGAGAAGACGGTTGAAGGTAAAGAACTGTACGTGTTCATATCCCACGGACACGCAGACCATTACACACCTTTGATATTCGAACTTGAACCGAAAAAGGCGTACTACGTCCTTTCGGAAGATGTGATCAGTAAAGATAAGGGGATGAATTTGTCTGACGGAGAGGATGTGAAAATCGGGAGCGTCCGCGTTAGAACTCTGAAAAGCAACGACGAGGGCCTAGCTTACCTGATCCACTTAAAGGGAAACACCATTTACTTCGGCGGCGATCTGGCCAAATGGGATTGGCCAGAATGGTGTGAGAGGAAAAGACGGAAGCACGTAGAAGTTTTTGAAAGAACTCTGGAGTATCTTAAAAAATTAAAGGTGGACATGGCATTCTCCAACATGGATAAAAGGTTAAAAAGCTGGGCCGGCCCTGTAGACTTCATCAATGCGGTAAAACCAAGATTCTTCGTACCCATACACACCTTTGGCAACGAAGAGTGGATAGACGATCTCATAAAAGCAGATATCCCAAAGGAAACCAGTGTTTTTAACTATAGAAAACCGTGGGATTCCGTGGTCTGGAATGTGTAATTCTATACGGAATAACACATTCGGCAGACGGTAGAAAGCAGCCGATAGCTATAAATAGGTAGGAGTTGCTCTTATAATCGTCAGACAATAATATGACAAAGGATGGTAAATCACATGAATGAGGATGCGAACGTATGGGATAAAGTGGACCGTTATAAGTACGCTATAATGTACTACGTATACTTCGCAAGCTGCTTGGTAGTTGCTCTGTGGCTGTCGAGGCCTTTCGATATTCTGGCATCGATACTACAGTAAACTCCTAACCGTCTTAGCGATGGATTCTGTGCTGTCGTACTTAGGCGCCCATCCCAAGGACTTGATCGTTTCGATGGACAATAGCATCACTTTTACATCACCTTTCCAGCCCCGGCCGCCGCCTGCACCACCGGTCCAGCTGTAATCTACATCTTCAAGACCCATCTCTCTACATACGGTATCCGCTATTTTTTTAACGTTTATGTAATCTTCCGAACCAAGATTGAAATATTCAACCGGCTTGTTGCACTGTTCTACCGCATGGAGCATACCATCGATGCAATCTGAAACGTAGAAGTATGATTTTGTGGTCCCCGGCGGGCTGCCCAGTATCTCCAACTCCTTTGGATTATCCTTGAGCTTGTTCACAAAGTCGTAGGTTACCCCGTGGGTACTCCTGGGACCGACTACGTTAGCGAACCTGAAGGATGCAGAGCGCATATTGAAGGAATGGCAGTAAGCGGAAATCATCGCCTCGCATGCAAGTTTGGAAGAACCGTAGAGGGAGATCGGTTCTAATGGGCCGTAGTCTTCTGGAGTAGGTATAACCTCCGTTTCCCCATAGACCGTAGATGTGGATGTGAACACCATCTCCTCCACACAACACTCCCGCATAGCCTCCAGGACTTCGTACGTGGCCATTACATTCTGTTCGAGATGCACATATGTGTCCGAGGCGCCAAGTCTAACATCGGGATTAGCGGCCAAGTGGAATACCATGTCGCTATCTTCCATCTCCTTCCTCAACCTATCTCGATTTAGCACATCTGCAATTACTAATTCAAACGAGTCGTTGTCCATAAGATGTTCGATCAGCTCTTTTTTTCCCGACGAAAGATTATCATATCCCTTTACCTGGTTTTCTTTTACCAGGGCGTCCGCCAGGTGACTGCCTATAAATCCCGCTGCTCCGGTGAGCAGTATTTTTCTTCCTTTCAATCTCATGCCGTTTCCTCCATCTCTTCTCTATGTTTGAAGAACGAGTAAAGAAATACGAATATTACTGCAAGCACGATTAGTAAACCCATACCTTGAAATACACTACTTCTGAACGTTTTTAAAATCGCATCACTTAGATAATAAGAAATCGTAGCTATCAAAAAGCAACCTGAAAAAGAACCTATGATTATAGCGAGCCATGCCTGATACTTGTTCATACCGATCACCCTACCTAGTATGGAAGCTCCTACACCTCCGCTTCCCTGGAATGGAACTACCACAAATATCGCGACCCCCACGAAAGCTACTTTTTTTATCCAGTTTTTTTCCTTCATTTTCTGTGCACCGAAGTCCCTGAACTTGCGTATCCAACCTCCCACCAACGGTATCTTTTCTGCGATGTAAAAGTTCCACAGAAGGAAGTAAGAGGTGACTACGTCTACGAATGCGATCACACTGGCTACCAGAGTGATAGTCGTTAGGGGAGTTAACGAGCCCCTGCGGGTGAGCTCACCGACCATCAACGGGATCACGCTCTCCTTTCCCGCAGGTGGAAAGAAGTATCCGAACATACCTGTACCTACCACCCAAAATAAACCTGTGCCATGGAGTATCAAATAAAGAAGATAAAGAAAACTAAAACCGATTAAAAATGGATTGAAGAATAAGAACAGCTTCCCCCAGATTGTACTGAAAAAGCCATCTTCCTCGTCCATATCTTGGTTCATTGGAGGGGTAAAAGAAAGAATAGGTAAAATACCTTTGGGATGTTAACGGAAGGGATGTTCACCGAAAACCATTTCAAAACCACATGTGGGAATCAATCGGACTCGAACTTAATCAACACTATGGCATGGTCCTTTTGCCAGGGAGATATGTCCACCGTTTTTAATACATTCAGACAACGTTGTTCAAAACAACTTTTTACCTCTTGGAAAATACTACTGGGGCTCCGTGTAACGTCTATACTCCGGGCCTTGATTGCCATTCCTGCGTAGGGGGGTCGAAAGTGGAGTAGGTTTTTGATGAATATGTTAACCTGATCTTGCTGAGCAATATCCTGATACAAGAAATCCAAATCTCGAACCAAATTTTGATATTCGACGGGATTTCTAGCATCCCCAAGTATGGGAAATACATTGTCACGTTTTTCAGAGAGTGATAAAAGATTGCGGAAAGGTTTTGAGGAGATCTCGACCGCAAATATGCGTCCGTTTGTAAGTAGATCAGAAACATGACTCACCGTGGTACCGTCACCGGCACCGAGATAAAGAATCGTACTACTATTGTCTATAGAAAGAGAACCTCCTTCTTTTAAATATGCCGCCAACTTACTGCGATGGGGGTTCCAGAAACGATACTCTCTTCCATTCTCAATAATCAATTTCTCCCCGTATACAGAAACGCCTGGAACCAGATTGGGCGTGTAATAGTCACCGTCCTTTTCCAGTATCATCTCATCTTCTCGATAACTTCTGGGAATATCTCGGCGAATTTTTTGACCTGTGGTTCTGGTACCGTGAAGGACGCTCTAACGAAATTTTCACCTGCCTTGGTAGACACGTAGGTTCCGCCTCGTACGAATATATCGTGCTGCTTCAGCAGTACCTCCTGAATGTCATCCGGATCGAGGCCCGTTTCCTGTATATCGATTACGAACATATTGGTGTTCGATGGGAATACGGGGAGATGTACACCATCGGTGTTATCGATGGCTTTCTTGATGATCTTCTGATTTTTACGGGACTGCTCCAGCATCTCTGGAAGCCACTGACTCTTGGTCTCAAGTGCAACTTTAGCTCCTACTTGAGCAAGAATGTTAGCTGAAAGAGGATTGGACCTCCATCTGCTGATTTCATCAAACATATTATCGGGTATGATCACGGCACCGAGGCGCATTCCGGCGAATCCGCAGTTCTTCGAGAATGAATATATTAGGAATGTTCGTTCCGGTACAAATTCCGTCGCTAAGGTATGGTCGTAGGCAAAATCCCGGTAGGTGATATCGTCTATAACCCATATATCGTTGTCCTCGGCTATCTCGCACACTCCCTTGACCTCGTCCCGGGTATATGATGAACCCAGTGGGTTCAGTGGATCTATCAAAAGTACAGCTTTGGTGGAATCGTCCACCGCTTCGTTGATTTCATCTACCGTCATGTGATAGGGGTCCTTGTAAACGTATATTTCCTTCGGGTCGGCACCACATAGGCGTATCTGATGATGGATTGGCATAAAACTCGGATCCGAAGCGATCACATTATCGCCCTTGTTCAATATAGCGCGTGTTAAAAAGTAACTAGCTTCGATAGCTCCGTTGGTGATGATCCCGTCGAAGCCGTTTTCCAAACCTAGATCTTTGAGGAGTGTCTCCCTCAGACCCAAATGCCCTTTTTGGTGGGGATAGAGGGCATACTTTTTACTCTTTACTGCACTCAAAATCTTTCTTTGGATGAGAGGACTGGTATCCAATTCGTTCGTATTCTGGCTCATCCAGATTATCTCGTCTTCCCTTTCGTGGGCATATTTGAAGGGGTCTTCCATATAGCACACCGAGGGAGGCAGTGCATGAAGTCCTATAAGATATTTTGGTGCAGAAAATTATTTATCAGGCCTCCTGTTTAAGACGCCACGCCTTCAGTATGGTAATAGCAAAACTCATAAAAGTCGTTTTGCTCTCATGGGGAACATCGTTCCCCGCAGTCGCAAGAATTCGTTACACTCACTTTTGCTCCCGTAGTGTAGTCCGGCCAATCATTTCGGCCTTTCGAGACCAAAACGGTCGGAGACAGCCGAACACCCGGGTTCGAATCCCGGCGGGAGCATTTACATATTTCTGAACGCTAGTGAAGAAATTGTAAACAGGAGGAATCTATGATTCCTGCGCATTTAAATTCCTTTTAATGCGACCAGAGGGAAAAGAATTTTTTTACTATAACTATTTAAACCACCTTATTACTATTATTTATGTGATCGAAGATGAAGTGTAAAAGGTGCGATATGGACTCCCCCGAAGGAGCGAATTACTGCATGCATTGTGGTGCGCGGATAAACTGGGCCAATGCTGACTTTTTCTTTGCCAATGCGGAAGAGCTGGTTCGAAAATTGAGCGATGTGCTTGAGGAGGGGAATACACGACGAATCATCATTAAGGATCCAGAAGGAAACAAAGTGATGGACCTATCGTTAACCGCCGGAATCACCGCCGCGGCTATAGCACCTTTACTTGCCGGGGCTGGAATTCTCACGGCACTGACAAAAAAGTACGAGGTTACATTGATTCGAAAGAGTTAAAAGCGCAAATTCAACCCTGCTTTTCCAATATCTGCCTCACCATCTTCTTTCCCTCATACAATCGTTCCTCCCACATCCTCTCCTTTTTCGGCTTGTATTTGTTACCTTGGAGTACGTATTCTAATCCCTTTTTCATGGTTTCAGTACCATGTTCACGGATAAAATCGATTCTCTCTTCCTCGGACATGCACTCCTCGAGAGGCTCTTTTTTAGTTATGAAATCCTGGAATGAACTCTGTTTGCATGCCATGTCAACGGTAATGCAGGGTTTTTTTATAATATTTATGTTCCAAGCACTTTGGAAATGTTTTAAACCGTAATCTCGGTTCGAGGGTGGTAACTCACCATGGTTAAAAAGATGTTGGAAATACAGAGTGCCTATCCACATGCCTCTGAGGGAAGACTTCTTGCCATGGTGCCCCCTCTACCTTTTTTATCCTTCCTCTTCCCACGGTCGAAAGCCGGATCTAGGGATGCTCTTCAAAATATCCTCGCTTATTTCAGGAGGAACATACACTCCCACGCTACCACACCGTTGACATACTATACCGACACCATAAACTCCTTTGTAATTACAGTCCTTACATTCAGCAGTTTTAGGCAGTAACATGGAATTCAATAATTTTATCTCAAGTCGAGCGATGCGGCTACCAATAAGTCCGATTTGTGTCAATAACTTCGCGGTCATTCTATCCTCAGGAACCTCATAATCCTGGAATTCCAAATAGCGTTCGTACATTTCCTGAGCCTCTGAGATGGTACATAACTCGTTTTTTACAAGGTCGGAAGGCATGTCTCCCCCATCAAATGCTTTAAAAGCCCGGGATTGAATCGACAACTTTTCGTTCCTCTCTTCTTCATTCATAATTAACCACCTCCAACTCACGTTCGAGTATACTTACCTGTTTCTTTTCCAACGCTGCGGGACTAATCGTTAACAAAAAGATGGTCTCACTCTCGGAGACCATGTCGACCATGTGACGCACAAACTGAATCGTAGCGTCGAATCCGGTCTGGCCGATAAGGTATTCGATACCATCCAATAAAATAACGGGCCCTTCTTTGAGCAATTCCTCCATATGCCAGGTTAAACTTTCTAGGTTTGGAGGTGTGGTTTCAAAATTCTCACTATCTCTACCTGTTAACCAGATTATAGTTGCGTTGCTCAGACCAAAATCGTCTTGAACCCGTTGGGGATTAATTCTTGAAAAAATGTAAATTGAGTGTTGACTAGAAAGCCCTTTCACTATTTCAAATCCACGTTCCACATTGGCCTCCTCAATAAGATAACTTCGACCCGGTAAGAAAGAATATGTCGGCGCTCTCTCTTCTTTAATCGGAGCTTCGGTATAGTGACTAAGACTTTCCTTAACAACCTCATGTGTTATCTCCTCGTTAAGCATGGAAGAAAAGGCCAGTATTCTGTTCAAGGCACCCTCTAATTCCCTTACATTTTTTTTCACGTTTTTAGCTATGAAATCCATTATATCGTCTGGAACTTCAACCTCATACCGATTGATAATTTTCTTCACTATAGCCCGACGGGTTTCGAATGTTGGAGGTCTAATGTCAACTACAAGGCCAGATTTGAATCTCGTTATCAACCGGTCCTTTAAGGAGGGGATCTCGTCAGGGGTTCTATCCGAAGCCAGAACAATTTGACCCCCATTTTTCTTTATAATGTTGAAAATGTGGTAAATTTTCTCCTGTAACTCCACCCGATTAGCTAAAAATTGAAGATCATCTAATAGGAAAATATCCACGTGCTGAATGTGGTCTTCGAGTGCATCAGAATCAGCTTTAGATAGTTCGGTAGAAAAATTCGTAGTTGTGTTATACTCCACCTTCATTTCAGGATGATTTTTTAACACATAATGCCCTATGGATTTTAAAAGATGGGTTTTTCCCAGACCCGAAGGACTGGTTATGAAAAGTGGATTGAATGTGTCGCCTGGAAATCTGCTAACCTCCCGGGCCGCGGTGTAGGCGAATTTGTTATTTGGTCCTACAATGAAATTTTCAAAAGAGTACCTTTCAGGAAAAAGACCGGGTTCCGACGGAGGGATCCCTTTCCTTTCTTTGATAAGCATATCGTAGACGCCTATTTCTTTTTCCTCGACCTCCATCTCTTTCATCTCGTGTTCGATTATACGGCGTTGGAGTTCTTCTTCAAGGTTCTTTCTTTCTGATTCTTTTTCGTCTTTTTTTCCCGAGTCAACTTCTTCAAAAGCTATATGTTCCTCAGCCCCCAGGTCTTCAGCAGTCAATTTGCCTTTTGTAGAAGAAATTAGAGAATCGATATCAACGTTGGTATGTACTTTAATCCTGAGCTCCTCCATAGGCCCCATCTCCCGTATCTTCTGAAGGGCGGTTCGGCCCTTAATTTCTTTATCGGCTGGAGTATAGAGTAGGGCGTTTCTAGGCCTACCATCCTTTAAAGTGATGTAACCCTCCAATTGATCATCAACCACCACAAGGAGGTATCCATTGAAGGCATATTTTTTTAACTTCGATAGAAGGGGTTCAAGTTGTCCCGCTCCTTTTTTCTCCTGTATCTTTATACCGGTCGGAAATTCTACTCTTGCCAAGACAACCCCATATCAAGTAGTTGTATTAAATATGTTTTCTTTCAACCCAAAAAAACATATCACTTTAGTACTTTCACAGAAACATGAAGCTACAACTCGTACGGTGTCCAAGATGCGGTTCCACCTTTTATGAAAAGGTAGAAGGTACCGGTGGACAAAATGTCAACTGCCCCTACTGCCGAGCATTCTTTTATACGCAATATGATCCCTCGTGGATGAGGGAGGTAGATTACTATTGGGAGATCTACTCCGGCCTTTACCCCGAAGTCAAAGAAAAACAAGGTAACAGGAAATGGGTTAAACTAACTGGTGTGTTTTTATCACTTTCCGTTCCTTTCATCGTACTGCCTTTCATATATCTGCTGAACCCGGATTTCTTAGTTGCAACTGCAGGTTGGGAACGCTCGCTGATGCTTGGCTCACTGCTTGCTACAACAGTGTTTTTAATATTTGTAAGCTTAGGCATATATAATTCTTTTAAGGCGAGGTCCTTTGCTTTAACACTCTCCGGTACAATTTTTTCAATAGTCGCTACGGGCTTGAGCGGAGCGCTCATAACTATAGACGCATTTAATGATACCTTACTGGGGAGAGGCTGCTTTCTCATG
>JAFDUB010000054.1 GCA_019594025.1 Thermoplasmata archaeon | reverse complement strand
TCTTGAAAGATGTTTTATGAACAGAGAATCAATTTCTCTGTTTACTTGCTGTACTACCTTAGGGTTCATCCTTTTGTTAGTGCATCCCAAGGCAATTATAATTAGTACATAATCTAATTAAAATAGTTTCGGGATGAAGCCGTAGGTTACAAAACATTTAAATATCATCTATATTCTTCGTAAGAGCAGAGGTAGAATAACCATGAAATGGAAAAAGATAGTAAGTCTGCTATTGGTTGCAGTTTTAGTCTGCAGCCTTTTTGCAGCGTTTGGAAGCAGTCTCGCATCAGGGGACGAATACCCTGACAGCATTAGACTGGAAGTAAGAATGGAACAATCGGTAGGTGTCGGAGACACCGCCACAGGTGTTTTGGATGCATTCCTCCAAGCAGTGGAGGGTCCAATCTACGACGGTGTGGACGACGAATGGAAAGCTCAGTTAACGCCGTTGGAGAGCTATGGAAGCTACAACAACCTGTTCTTTAACTCGGCATTTACCGAAGAATCAGGTGTTGAGGTTGATATCGATGACGATGGAACGCTACGGTTCAACCCCTTCGCTATACGTGAGGTCCGTTATGCGTCTAACTGGTTGCTCAACAGACAGCTGATCGTTGAGGACCTTTACGACGGATATTCGTTACCCCAATATCAGGCGATAACACCTAGGAACCCATCATACAATGACGAGCTTAGGCAGGTAGATGAAGCCCACGGTCTTACTTACGAAGGCGATTTCGACTATGGGTACAATATGATACAGGATGCCATGGAAGCACAAATTACCAATCCTGACCTACAGGGAGATCTAAGAGGTCCGGATGACTCAGATACCAATTTCTGGCAGTATCGCCCACCGGGAGAGGACTGGATGGACGTCGAGGTACACGGACTCATCAGAATAGAAGACAGGCGTCTTCAGATCGGTCACCTGTTCTCTGACGCACTTGAAGACAGTCATATAAGCGCAGTTAGAGATGAGCAGGATAGAGCGGCTATTGGTATATGGCTTTTCACCGACCCGGCAGACATGCTGTGGAGCTGGTACACCGGAGGCTGGATCGCTTCAACTGCCGTTGCTTACCAGCACAGTACACCCGTGCAGATGTACACAGATTACTGGCCCTTCATGCCCGGAACGATTGTAGGGGGTAGATACGTCCATCTTAGAGACGAGGATTACGCTGAGGACTTGTTATACGAGCATGCGATACCGCTGATGGCGGGACAGATTCCTACTGAAGAAGAATACTGGGACACTATACGTCATATCTCGTACGTTGGTATAGAACAGAGTATTAGAGTTTTCATCTCTAACTCACAAGATTTTGTACCGATTAACAGAGACAGCATAACCGAAGTGGCAACCGACGCAGTTACTGGATGGTCTCAGATTTTCTCACCGAGAACTGTAAAGACCCTAGAAGGCGGTACCTTGCGTACTGCTCAGTACTCTGCAGGAGTGTTGTACATGGATAACTTCAACAACATAGACGGTTCATCCGATTACTACGGTATCATGCAGCAGAGGATGGCAAAAGATTACGCGACCTACCTACACCCTTCAACAGGGCTTCCCATATCTAAAAGGGCGGACTTTGTAGCGACCCCGGAACTCGCGGACATGTTCGATGAGTTCGAAGAGGGCGACTTGATGCTCCGCGAAGGTTGGGATTACGACGATGAAGGTAATTTGATCACCAGTCTGGAACTGCCTGATGACAATATTTGGTACTACGACGTCATGACGGAAGAGTGGCTAGAAGGTGGTTACGAATTTGCGCCGGGAGAACTTACCGAGCGTGACACCGTCGCGACCGCTGTGACCTACCAGTACAACCTCGGCAAATGGCATTCAGGACACGATGTAACCCTGAGAGACATATTGGCGTGGCATGCGTGGTCTAAACAGCTGGCCTTCAACGAAGATTGGGGCGCTCTTGGAGGCGAACATTTCCATGGCGCTTGGGGTGTGGGAACCAGACCCGGTTTCTTAAACACCATCGCCATAGAGGTCGACGAGGATAACGATCTAATCACGTTCTATGGGGATTACACCTTCCCAGCTAGGGACATGATCGCAAGTTATTATGCATCCTTCCCACTGCACCCATGGCACATGTACGAGGCTGTTACTCACCTACGTGGTGGAACAGAGTACGCCGATTCTGGTGCGACTGACGATGACCTGTACGAGTGGTCCAACCTAGCGGGTTCAAATTACGTACACTGGATAAGTTCTGACCAAACAATCGACTTCAAAAACACGCTGGAAAACCTAAAGAATAACGAGGTAATACCACCATACCTGCAGAGCGGTCCATTGCAGATAACAGCTGATGAATTTGTAGCCGAGATCGAAGCGATACAGGCGTACCAGGAGGAATACGAACTTTCCTTTATATCGCAGGGTCCCTTCAAGTTTGTCAGATACGATACCGCCAATCTTGTAGTGGAGCTGGAAAGGCACGAGTATCCCGATTACGCTTTCCCGAATGACTACTGGAGAGATAGGTTGTACATCGCAGAACTGAGACACGGTACAATGAGCGCGCCGGCAGAAATAACCGGTGGAGAGGATCTTACCACTGATGTACGGGTTAGGATATTCGAGTCGTTCCCAGATAGACGTACCAGAAATCTGAATGCTGATGAGGATGATTACTCGTCTACACTGGTTGTATACGACATGTTCGATGCCGAAGTGTACAGAGACGAAGATCCTGAAGTTATCAACACCGATGGCTCATACTTCGAAGTAACCATACCTGGACATGTAACGGTTGGTTGGGACGGAGTATACGAACTGGAGTTCACGTCGGAAATTGCTGGTCAACTAACACCTGCAGTTAGCAGAAGGTCTGTACTCGTAGAACCTGCAGTATTTGAGCTCGAAAACCACGAGCTTGAAGTTGTACCTACCAGTGGGGAAGCCCCCTTGGATGTTGATATTACCGTCAGTGCAGACAACCCTGGCGACGAGGCAGGTAGCGAAGACGTAATTGTTGACGGCCAAGTAATCGGCACCCTTACTGTTGCGGCAGGAGAGACGGATACAGAAACCTTCTCACACACCTTCACAGTAGCTGGAGACTACACTGTTTCCTTTGGACCGGAATCACAGGTAGTAAATGTGGCTCCGAGAGAGGTTCCTCCAGGTCTCATAAACTATGAGCTGGATGTTAGCCCAACCAGCGGGGATGCTCCGTTGGACGTTACCATCGAGGTCAGTGTAGAGAACGAAGGTGAAGAAGACGCAGAGGATCATGTATACGTCGGTGGAAGCCCTGAATATCTAGTAGAGGTACCCGCCGGAGAGACGGTTACAGAAACCTTCACGCACACCTTTAACACCGGTGGAACATACCTAATATCCTGGGGTGAACACGATGAAGTGGTCAGTGTAGCTGAAGACGTTGATGAACCCGAACTAGTGGGCCATGAACTTTCAGTGGATCCAACCAGTGGAGAAGCACCGTTAGAGGTCGAGATAACGGTCAGTGTAGAGAACGTCGGTGGTGCCCAAGGCACTGTTGACCTCATTATAGACGGTAGAGTCGAAGACAGTCTAACAGTACCGGCTGGCGAGACCGTAACCGAGACCTACACTCATGAATTCGACGAGCAAGGAAACTATCTCATCGAGTTCGGACCTGAAACGGTAACTGTCGAAGTGGAGGAGGAGACTCCTGGCTTCATGTTCGTACTACTGGCATTGAGCGCAGTCTTTGCGGTAGTTATCTATCACGCAAAGAAAAAGCGATAAGGTACGAGCCAGCAACTACAAACCCAAAAACCCTTTCCCTTTATTTTCTTTTTATTTTTTTTTAAAATCAACTCCATCTTTCCTATTCAAACTACGTATGCTTGAAATTAAATCTTATCAATCAACTCTTTCATCTGGTGCACTCCTGAGAAAAAACAATGGACTCTACTTTGGTTCAATCCGATTAGACCAAAAATTTTATATTCTAAACCTTCCTTGAGTAAATTGATAAATATGCCAGCATCTTTCAAATACTTCCTGTTAAGGTCTGCCAACGCAGTTGTAGTATTGGTAATAGTTGTTTTTATCATCTCTCTTTTGTTCAGTACCCTTTCTGACGAGATGGTCGACCAATTGATCGCACAACGAATGCAAGCATACGCCATGGGTCTTCCAGAGGAGCTGACGGCTGAGGAGAGATCTCAAGCTTTAGAAGAACATCGGGAGTATCTCCATGATTTTTATGGGATTGATGATCCCTTTATTACTAGAGTTACTAGAACTACAATAGATACTTTAACTTTTAATTTAGGCGATAGTCACACCGACTACGCCTACGGTGCTGAGGATGGAAGGGTCACGACTATCATCATGCATTTTCTACCACGAACTATATTGTTGTTCACATCCGCTGCAGTTATTTATATTATATTGGGTATAGCGGTCGGTTTAAAAGCCGCTCAGGTGGCCGGTTCGAACTTAGATAAATTTCTTTCAATTTTTGGTATAGTCACTAGCAGTATGCCTATGTGGTGGCTTGGAATGCTGGTGATCCTAGTATTTGCTTATCAACTAGGATGGTTTACAGCATCTGCATTCCCATTCCCCGACGAAACAGGATTGGCTTACTATAGAGGAGTATTTAACCGAATGATAATGCCGTTAGGAACTATTGTGTTTGTTATATTCGGTGGCCGTGCATGGGCCACTAGAAATATGGTAACATCTGTATTACAGGATGATTATATCATGGCGGCCCGGGCGAAAGGAGTCCCAGAAAACCGTGTAATATATGGACATACTTTGAAAACCGCGTCACCGCCCATACTCACCAGCGCTATCCTTTCTTTCTTGTTGTCTATCGGTGGTGCCATGATCACAGAGGTTATATTCAATTGGCCTGGTATGGGTTATCTACTCCGACTGGCTATTTTCCAGAATTCAGACCTACCAGTCATTATGGGAATAGTTTTCATCACGACCATATTGTGGGTAGTAGGATATCTTATAGCGGACATATTGTATGGATACCTGGATCCCAGGGTTGAAGTAGGGGCTGAAAAACAAGTATAAGGTGATTTTATATGAGCATTAGACTTGAGGATATCAAGGAAAGAACATTTAGCATAGCGAAGGAATTCAGAGGGCAACGTATGGGAATGGTAGGATTATCTATAATCATATTTATGTTAATCCTGGCGATCCTCGCCCCTTGGTTAGCACCAGATGTCGATGGAGAATGGGCTAGCATGACTCGATGGGCGGATAATCCAAGAAGTGCCGAACCGGTTTGGGTTGATTATATACTACCCGGAAGTAGAGCATCCCATGAAATTCGCGAGGATCCAGACGAGTTCGACGAAGGTCGTATGGAGCTTTTTTACAATTATGATAACGATTACGACTATCCGGTCTCCGACGTTTCAGTTCGGGTTGAGGGAAAAAGTGACCGGCCGGAGGTTCGTATGTGGTACGACATAACTCGTCCCGATGGAACGGTACTAGAGTTTTACACGGGAGAAAGAGTAAGTGTGTCTGAGGAATTCCAATTTGTTGAGAGAGGTGATGAGATATTCACCTTCGAACTCGATCAATTTGCGATAGAAGGTTACATGCAGGAGGGTCCTGCGAGCGAATCCCTCAGGCGAGCTTTCTTGAGGTACGGAATACAACTCACAGGACAAGCGGAAGTAACAGAGGTCGAGGAAGGCTTTTGGCACGTCGACGATGGTATATATCGGTATGAGATCGAAGATCCTGATGTGGGACTTTATCTTGAGGTAGCCCCCCGTGTAGATGAATCCTTCCAGCTTCCCTCCGAAGTTGAAGATGATTTAAACGAGGATTATATACATGAAAATGTGAGTGCAGCATTCTGGGATGTAAATGCGGAATTATCTGCACACGCCAATATTAGTGCAGTCGATGAAGGATGGCTCATAGAGGACGGAATATTCTCATTTACAATAGACGAAGATCTGGTCGTACATATCGACATCGCAGTGGGAGATGACCTTTTTGAGTTTGATATGACTGAAATTCTCCACATCTTGTATTTCGATACCGTGGGAACTCAACTCGAGAGGGCATTCTCTAACAACGGCTTCGAGCTGTCAGATTATGCAAACATCACTGAAATTGATGAAGGATGGTTAGTAGATGACGGCGAATTCGAATTCAGACTAAGAGAAAGTGAAATAGTCGAGTATGGAATAGTTGTAGAGGTTGACATTAAAGACGGAGTGTTATTCACCCTCGATGAAGAGCTTGAGGAGTACTTACCAGAGGAAGAAGAAGAATCAGTTCACGATAACGTGACCGCAGCCTTCGAAGAGAACGGAATCTTGCTTACTAGGGGCGCCACCATCAATGTAACCGATGAAGGTTGGGTAATTCAAGATGGTGCATTTTTGTACGAAATCGACGAAGGTTTGGCAGTGGAAGTACGCATGTTGTCCTTTGATATCGATGTTACACCTGCAGAGCTGAATGAAGACCCCATCCACGATAACGTGACGGCAGCCTTCGAAGAGAACGGAATCACCCTTTCAGGAGACGCAACGATTAATGTAACCGAGGAGGGTTGGGAAATCAGAGATGAAATATATATATTCTCCATAGATGGCGATATGAATGTTGAATCAAGCGTTATCGAAGAGTTTAGATTTGGACTAAATGTAAACTTGGGCTTAGAATATGCCTTTGAAGAGAATGAAATATATCTACCTACTAGAGCTGAAATTCATGAACCAGATTATGCTAGGTGGCAGATCGATGACCGGGCCTTTAACTACACCATCGTAGAAATACAAGATGGTTTATTCACCGTTAATTTGAGAATGAGAGACATCTTTAGATTTGATCTGGATTACGAGTTCTTCCTGGAAGTAGGTGATGTTAGTGCCGTTTTAAGAGAGTTATTCGAGGGCGAAGGAATTGACCTTTCACCTCAAGCTGAAATACTGGACCATGAAGACTCATTTTGGAAAATACTAGACGGCGACCAAAGAACTGATGATAGGTACTTTATCGAGGATAGAGGAGATCTTATTGGAGCTATACATCACCTGGTTCCAGAGGAATTCGTAGAATTCTCAGATAGACGTGGTGCAACCTCATCAGCCAACGTCTCATTGATAGAAGCCTTTAGAGACAACATTGGAATAGATATCGATTCTAATAGAGAAATAATTACTCAATGGGATGATGAAGGCACTGTTTGGTGGGTTGATGATGAAGGCGGCTACATGATCAGATTAGAAGCGGACGGTTTGAACATACTTTCATTAGAAGATTTTTCCTTTGTATACAATTTCCGTTCTACCGAAGGTCGAAATGTACTTTACGATTTCGGTTTGGATTATCACGAAGCAGAAGAAGTACCCGGACTGGCTCAGATAAATATTGAGAGAGTCCCCTTCGCTAAATCAAATGAAAATATTTTCCTAAACCCCGAACCTCTCAAAGGAGAATATGTTTTACGGTTGAGGCCACTCTATGCTACCGAACTAAATCACGAAGCAACAAGGGTGATTTTCAGAGGACGTAAGTACGGTTTAATGGGTACCGATAACTATCGACGAGATATAGCTCTAGGTTGGGTTTGGGGCGCGAGATGGGCGCTGCTTATTGGGGCTATAGTCTCTATCTCCACGGTTTCCCTTGCCCTGCTCTACGGTATGACTAGTGCTTACTATGGCGGCTGGGTTGATGAATTCATGCAAAGATTAAACGAGGTATTAATAGGCATTCCCATGTTCCCCATCCTGATAATCACCATGTTCATATTGGGAAGATCGATCTGGATATTCATCGCCATTTACACTATTTTAGGTTGGCGTGGACTTGCAAAGATAATTCGCTCTCGCGGTATTCAAATCCGACAGGATACGTATATCGAGGCAGCTCAATCGTTAGGTTCAAGCGGAGGCCGGGTTATCACACGGCATATGATACCTCAATTGTTACCTTATGCTATAGCCGAAGGTGCGTTGATGATTCCATTGGTGATAATCGCTGAAGCAGGCCTCAGCGTACTTGGTCTAGGAGACCCAAATGTGGTTACATGGGGTCGGATGCTTTCACAGGCTCATGAGAATGCTGCTACCACCGCTGGATGGTGGTGGTGGGTGCTCCTGCCGGGCCTAGGTATAACACTGGTTGGATTTGCTTTCATATCTACCGGGATGGCATTAGAACGTGTAATCAATCCAAAGATGAGACAGAGGTAATCACATGAGCGAGAATACTATACTTGATGTAAAAGACCTGACCACACATTACTTTACGAGCAAAGGGGTCGTCCGAGCCTTGGACGATGCGAGCTTTCAACTAAACGGTGGTCAATCCCTTGGTGTTGCAGGAGAAAGCGGTTGCGGAAAAAGCACTATGGCTTTCTCCTTACTTAGGATGGTTCAACCACCTGGTAGGATAGTTAGCGGAAGCATCAACCTTAATGGAATGGAGGTTACAAAGCTTTCCGAAAAAGAGGCTAGGCAAAAGTTGCGGTGGCAGAAGGTATCCATGGTATTTCAAGGTGCTATGGATATCATGACACCTGTTTACACCGTAGGCTACCAAATGAAAGAGCCTTTGAGGTATCACAAAGACATAAAAGGTCAAAAGGCCGATGAGATATGCATGCGCTACCTTGATATGGTGGATTTAGATCCGGAGTTGTTTTATCGATATCCCCACGAGTTAAGCGGTGGACAGAAACAGAGGATAATCATCGCCACCGCTCTTTTATTAGAGCCAGATGTTGTTATATTGGATGAACCCACTACAGCCTTGGACGTGGTGGTAGAGGCAAGAATCATGAACGATCTTAAACGCCTTAAGAAGGAACTCGATAACGGGATGATTTTCATTACCCACGATCTAAGTATACTTGCTGAGATTTCAGATAATCTAGCAGTTATGTATGCTGGTTGGATAGTAGAGATCGGTTCAGCTACCAAGATATACAAAGATCCAAAACATCCGTACACACAAAAGCTTATCGCCGCTATCCCACGATTACACAAGGACATAGATCGATTGGAATACATACCTGGGGCACCTCCAGAACTAACAAATCCACCTAAAGGGTGTAGATTCCACCCACGTTGCGAACAGGCCTTTGAAAAATGTACTAAAGTTGAACCTGATGAACACGAGGTTGAAGGAGTTATGGTTAAGTGTCACCTGTATGAGGAGGATTAAATATGTCGAGAACTATTGTCAAAGCTAGAAATCTTCGTAAGGACTTCGAGATCAGTCAGAGTTTCATGCAAAAGTTGAGAAGGAAATCCAAGCTAAAGGTACGGGCTGTTGACGGGATTGATTTTGATATATATGAAAAAAAATCAATGGGACTAGTCGGTGAATCCGGCTGCGGTAAAACCACCGTGGGCAAACTAGTAATGAAGCTTATCGATGCTACTTCTGGCGAACTTTATGTGAAGGGACAGAATGTTGTTGATCTAAAAGACAAGCGTAAATTGAAGGCATACCGACGTATGGCTCAGATGATATATCAGGATCCCTTTTCATCACTCGATCCAAGGTTTAAAGTATTCGATATCTTAGAGGAACCTCTTCTCATACACGGTATAGGAGATAGTATAGATGAAAGGACGGCAATGATCGAGAAAGCTCTTGAGGATGTTCGATTAACTCCTCCCGAAGAATTCATTGATCGTTATCCACATATGCTGTCTGGTGGACAAAGACAAAGAGTGGCGATTGCAAGGTGTCTGATACTTAATCCCGATTTCATTGTAGCTGACGAGCCTGTATCCATGCTTGATGTTTCCGTGCGAGCTGAGCTCCTCAACCTGATGAAGGATATAATTGATATACAGGACCTGACTTACTTGTATATTACTCACGATATTTCAACCACTAGATTCTTTACTGACGATATCGGGGTGATGTATTTAGGGGATTTGGTAGAGCAAGGCCCTGTGGGGCAAGTATTAGATAACCCATTACATCCTTACACACAAGCCTTGTTAACCGCCGTTCCCGAGCCTGAACCGGATAGACTTGACAGGATAAAGGAGATCCCGATTAAAGGTGAGATACCCTCGGGAACAAATGTACCCGACGGTTGTAGGTTCCATCCCCGATGTCCATACACAAAAGACATCTGCAAAAAGAAGACACCTCCTTCCAAAGAACCTTCAAAGAAAGGACATAAAGCCAAATGCCACTTTGCAGGTGAAATTGAATTCAAGATGCGGGTAGCGAAGCTTACCGACGATGGTAAGGTAGAAAAGGTAGAAGAATTAAAAATGGATGATGTTGTCGTTGACTAATCCTGAAACTAAAAACCCTTCTCTTACCTTTCCTGACTTCGGTAACCGTAGTTAGGGTTTCACAGTCATGAACGATAAAAGAAGAAAACCGAACCTTTGGAGATATCTAATCGGGACCCGCAAATTCTGGTATGGTTTCTTAATTATGTTATTGGCGGTTCTACTTTCTTTCGCCTCTATTTATCGAACGGTTCAAACAGATGTTCAGAGCTATACTTGGGACGGTGAAACAGAAAACAATTATGTTAATCTTATTTGGCGTCAAGATGTGCAGACAAATAATATGTATTTGCATTACCGGGGATATGAAACTGTTAACATAATTATTACTGATGAGGTTTTGGGCCGGGAAGATCCACTACATAACATTCGCTTGCAAGCAGGTGACGAATTCAACGAAGAGATAAGTCCAAGAGCACAATGGTTAATAATTGAGGATTTTACACATTTCGAAGGTGAGTTTGAGATGGAATATACTGTTGAATATTACGCACAACCCTATTCCATCTTATCCCTTTTTGCATTAGCTATGGTGTTTTTGGGTCTATACTTTATCAGCCAGGGTTATCAAGTTGCCTTAGATAATCTTGTAGAAGATATGAGAAAGGCTGAAGAGAGAAAGGGGGACGAATTAGAGGACTATAAACCTCCAATAATGAGAAAGAAGGGGTAAACTAATGAATTCAAAAAATACCTTGGATGGGAAGGTAGTATACTTCAGTCATCCGACCTTCACTTTTCGCACTGATACTGAAAAATATTGTCAAGCAATTTTTAAGAAACTTAAAATTAAAAAAATAATTAACCCGGCTAATTATGGG
>JAFDUB010000007.1 GCA_019594025.1 Thermoplasmata archaeon | reverse complement strand
TCGGTTCATTTTGATTACCCGATCCAAAGGCATGTTTCTATCCGCCCACTCGAGTAAGCTTTCTTTGAAAAGCTTTTGCTCTTCCGTTAAGTCCCTATCATCTGATAATTTTGTCCTTGCCATGATACCACCTTTAAATACGGCCCAAACAGGCCTATGCTTCCGAAATTACAAGGGGTATTATAACTTTTGCATCGGTTGTTACAAGCAATGTTTAAGTCTTGATTATATGGATTGCATATCTAATTAGGTGATGGCTCATTTACCGGGATGTTTTTTTACTTTACAGTACCTACAATTTTCATCGCAAGGTTCCATATGTACCTGAACATCCATGTCTAGGCCGAGATTTTCTAATATGTCCCTTTTAATATGTTTCTCCACATCTGTGGCCACTATGTGTGCCTTTTCTACACTGGTATCTTTGGGCAGTATCAAATGCAGAGAGATAAAGAAACCATCCTCCTTCTCCATCGGTCTAATCTTGTGTATCTCCTTAACATTATCCATCCTCCCGGCAATTTTGTATATTAAAGATTTTATCTTTTTAACCGGAGGCTCCCATGGTTCATGATGAACCTCAACAGATGCGGAAAATTCAGTTTCCAGTATATTTTCAAGTGCATGGGCAATGCCGTGAGCTTGTAAAGATGATTTTGATTCTTCCGGTCTCATGTGAAGGGATATGGCGGAACGCCGACCATAATCGTGAACTTTGATTCCGTGTACCTCTTTTACCCCTTCAAAAGATCCCGCCCTTTCTTTTATTTTTTCAACCAGTGTCTCGGAGGGAGCGCTGCCCAAAAGGTTATCGATGGATCTTTTTGAATAACTCAGTCCAAAGTAGATAATGAACAGCGCGATACCGATTCCGACGAAGGCATCTAGATAGTGATAGCCTTTGTTAGCCCCCCAAAGAGCGATTATAACAACGATGGTGGTAAATACGTCCGAAAGATGATGCCATGCATCTGCCTGGAGAGAAACTGTATTCTCACGTGTCCCAACAACGTAGCTCCAACCCCACATTCCAAACTTTACTACTGCAGTTCCTCCGACGATCAACATTACGGTACGGCTGACAAAAAAATACGAGGTACCATATATGAGCGCGAATACACCGTCGGATAAAAACTTGAGAGCGGTCATGATAAGCAGCAGGCCCACCAGTAATATAGCTACATGTTCCGCCCTACCATGTCCATATGGGTGCATTTCGTCGGGAGGTTTATCCGACAAACGCAAACCAAGGTATACTCCAATCGAGCTGACACTGTCGGTCAGTGTATGGATCGAGTCGGTGAGAAGGGCTAGGCTGGCTATCTGGATCGCTAATACCGCCTTTACAATGAAGAATAAAATGTTCAAGGCGGTGGAACCAAGAGCCACATTTTTAGACGAGCCTTTCACCTTTGTCATCCCTGTTAATAGGTATAATGTGATAAATTAGTTTTGTTGCAGATGAATTTGAAAAGTAAGAAGGGGTTTGTAGGAGTCACATGGCGGAACTTGTTTTAAGTGGATCACTTTCCGGTCAACTCTTTAACCTCTTTTTTACCCTCCTCGAGCTCTTTAACCTGTTCTTTATCGAGTCTCAACAGTAGTTCGTGGAACTCACCAACATGCTCTTTTTCTTCCTTAGCAACCGCAAAAAGAACTTTTTTTATGTCCTCGTCGTCAGTATAAGCCGCCATTTGTTCGTAGAAGTTGATAGCATCCAACTCTGCGCACAAGGCGAATCGAAGTATTTCTCGGTCGCTTGTTTTTTTACTAATTTTCTCTAGGTCTATAGGTTCTTTAGCGAACATATTCTCACCTAGATGGATATGAAAAATATCCGATTTAACTTTTTTGTAGAGGGATTTCATTCAAAAACAATAATAAGTACAGTAAAAAAGTAGGAAAGGGTTTCGAGGGTTTTTTTCTATTTACCTAACAAAGCCGTAGTTTGATAGGAGGCTTGAAAGGTCGTATGCGTTTTTTGTTATTTTGCTGTTTTGTTTCATATTTACTACATACCGAGGGAGGTATTTATAATTATTTTGAAAATAAAATTTAATAAGTTGAGTTTTAAAGAATATATGTTCAACTGTAAGGTTGAAAAAACATCAATAGCATATCTCTTTTGTAGTTAAGAACACACCTGGATCCTTGATAACTTCTCCTACTACTTTTCCTTCTGCCCTTCCAGCAACTTCTTTGGCAATATCCTCATAAACAATCAGTGCAAATCCCATGCCCATGTTGAAGGTTTGGAACATCTCTTTATCTTTAATTCTTCCTTCTTCCTGCAAAAAATTGAATACTGGATTCACGGGCAGTGGATCATCGATTTTGTAACCACAGGATGTATTTATCCGCTTCAAGTTCCTAAGTCCTCCACCGGTTATATTGGCCATGCCCTTGATTTGGTAGTCGTTGATTAAGTCCATCACCGTCTTGACATATATACGGGTGGGTTCCAATAACGTTTCTCCTATCACACCATATTCCCACTCATGGTGATAATCGTATCCCGCTTCCTCGATAATCTTTCTAGCCAGAGTGAATCCATTGGAGTGTATTCCAGAGCTCGGCAGTCCGATTATTTTATCTCCAACCATCACGTCTTTGCCGTCAATTATATTCTCTTTTCTGACATAACCTAATGCGGTTCCCGCTATGTCAAAACCGTTGATTATCCCTCCAAGAGTGGCTGTTTCACCACCTACTATTGATATGTTTGCCAATTCCGCACCTTTATTCAGCCCCTTGCCCAACTCGTGCATCAACTTCGGATCCGGTTTTTCCACAGCTAGATAATCAACGAAGGCTATTGGCTCTGCCCCCTGGCATATCGTATCGTTAACATTCATAGCTACGCAGTCTATACCAACTGTATCCCACTTCTCCATCGCATCTGCCACTAGAAGTTTTGTTCCGACACCATCGGTGCAAAGAGTTAGTGCGTATTCTCCAAAATCTATAAGACCTGTGAATTCTCCCTTTATTGCCGCTCCGACACCCTTTCTTGCGAATCCCAGCGTTTCTTTTAAAGCTGAGATGCCCTCTTCCTCCGCATCGATATCTACGCCTGCATCCTTGTAGGTTAACCCTTTCATAGATGCAAGTACGACTCGATATACTTATTATTTTCCTGGTAACTAGAGTAGAGGTATATGATGTTAAATAGACGGGATACTTTTTACCTGCTCGTTTCCAGATAGAGTCCTGCAAGTTCTAAAAATGAAAGGCAGTCCTTTAGATTGCCATCATTTTGAGGTATTCTCTACGCAAGTGGTATGCACCATATGCAGTTAATAGAAGGCCAAGGTACCAGAACAAAGAGATTGGAGAACCGGGATATATGAGCGCGTATTCTTCAGCAGGCATATGAAATATATCTCCCATTGCAATCAATACTACCCCTACGGCAAAATAGTACCAACCCTTTGCTTTTATCGTTATAATAATTATACAGGCGAGCATCAGTGCAAAAACCTCGGTAATAGCGAAAACTGCAAACATATCGTATCTATAATCAAATCCCCTATACAAAACTGGCACTATAGATGAGATGAATACCAGAAGCCACCATCCTGCAAAAGTGATTGATAGGATTGTTTTTTCGTTATGATCCATATCTATCCCGGATATGTTAAGTTTCAATAACAGACCCATTATCAGTATTGGTTTACCCGATAGACGAAGAATAAAATACGCTAAAGTATGGCCCGATAGGTCGGCAATCCTGGAAAAAGTCATAAGGATCAATCCAACGATGAACAATAACCAAACCCAACTTTCCTTGCTCTTTATACCATATATACCAAAGATATATATGAAGCTAATTATGGTAACTATGAAAGAAGTTATTCCTACAATGCTAGCAACCATCGAACCGTGTCCTATAAAAGGAATCAGCGAATATGAGAATAAGAAAATTATTGCCAAAAAGATGTAAATGTACTTTTTTGATTTTGTACGCATGAGTTCATCCATGGTTACCGAATCCATTTTCACATTTCTCCCTCCATCTGGTCAAGCTTTTTAATTATATTTCTCTTCCATTTTATTGCTTTATTCTTTGAGACGAATGAATATAAAGCCGGTACTATGTGGTTGATTAAAGCGCCCTTCATCTGAGTGACGGTAACAGTTTCAGGATCCGCACCCTCCTTGAGTACTCCTTTCTTAGTTATACCTACCGAGAGTATTTCTCCAATGAAATTCAAATCGTCAACAACTGTGTTAAATACTTTGTTAGGCATTTGAATCACTTTAAATTCTTTTTTGCTATGGGTTTTTCTCCTATTTAACATTGATTGTTCGCACACGTTCTCGACAATGTAATCCATGTGAAACGAAAATGATAAATAATAAACATGTCTAGGTGTTAGTCACCTGATTTACATACGCACAAATTCCCGACTTAGCTCAGACTGGCTAGAGCGGGTGACTGTAGTTGGATTTTAAAATTATCGGGATAATACCCGATACACCCGCGGAAATCACCAGGTCCCCGGTTCAAATCCGGGAGTCGGGACCATTCTTTTTCTTTTGAATCTAACTAACTCCCAATGTTAAGTATAAAAAACAGCGAACTTACATTTCTTGCGACAGTGTCCAACAGGCGCTTTCTATCTCCTTTTCCAGGGCTTCGGTGTCTTTATTCTTTGAATACCTAACTACAAGAAAATGGTCCCTATCGATGAATTTGAGTATCATATATCCCTTCATATCCTCAACCAATATCCTTCTAGGATACTTTTCCTTGATCAGTTTATTGGTCTGTACCGAGGCCCCATATATCGTAGCGGTTAGAGTTCCAAAACTTTCCTTAATTGATTTACCGATATCCCCAAAGCTAACCATGATGTGACCCTTTTTTGTTATCAGGTAGCACAAGTCAATTCCGTCTTCCGCCGCGAGTCTCCGTAATGTGTTGTATACTATAGGCTTCGCCATAAATAACACCCCTTCATGCACGTTAAACTGCGCAATTAGTGTTAATTCCCGAAACAAGTTCTATCTATATATTATTTTCCACTTTAATTAGGTATTTATTCGTCTTTTTCAGGAATACCCTTTTTAAATGTATAAATTAAAAACGCTGTGCCAATAACTGGCAGCATTGTACCTATACCTGGCCATGGAATATCAAATCCATCTCCTACGAATACCTCACCTTCGGTCTCCATTTCCACATTTCTATATTCATCTGAAACTCTAAACCTAGGATCTCCTCCAGTATAATTATAAGATACATAATGGTAGTAATCGTTAAGATTACCTTCGGTCCCATCATCTACCCAAGTAGTAATCCTCATTGTATCCCTGGCGAAGAACTGTCGGTTAACGGTGTCTATATTCACCCAACCGGACTCACCTTCTTTTGAAACATACTGCAGTCTTACCCAACCATGACCTCCCCATTCATCAAGTATCCTATCATACAAAACTCCAAGTTCTATCCATGCAGGTATTCCCACAGCTCTAGCCATAGAGATATACAAAAACGACCACTCATCACAATCACCACTCCTAGTTTCCAAGGTCCATATAGAGTGCTTCGGTAGTTCGCCTGGAGCACCGCGTTCGTATTCCAAATTATTCTGCATCCAATCGTATATGCTCCTTGCTTTTCCGTATAATGTATTTTCACCTCTGGTCACGTCCTCCGCCAAACTACGTATCTCAGGATGGTCGGGCTGTATCATCCAATCCAACTCTCCATCTCTGTTCCTGTCTTCATCCAGCTGCCAGTTATTTCCACTGTATCTATCTATCATTTCTGCGTCGATTTGATCAACCGTACCGGATTCGTCCCTATCAAATCGCCAAATAACTGTGCTTGTTTCTACATCATAATTGATCACAATTTCTTTTGATTCCCCATCTAACGTTCCCCTCCAAGATTTCCAATCGATTCCATACTTACTGAAAGTATCAGGTTCTTCGTTCCATCTCAGTTCGTGTATTTTCTGCATATCGTTTCCAGGAATATCCTCGGGAAAGGGCACGGTGACGTTGTAGTTCACCTCTCGTTGCACAGAAAGTGTAATTGTGCGTTCGATAGTGAATTTAGCCCTTTCAGGATACACTGGTCCACCCCAAAGATGGGGGAAATAGTCACCCATGGGCAGTATCAAAATCATAATGAGTATACCGGCAACGATAAGGAGAGCGATACCCTTGACGATATTGGATTTCCTTCTACGCTTCGTAGGGACTTTTTTTGGAGCTGAGCCAGTAGAGGAATACGTCTTCTTAGGAACACTATTTGTCCTGCGTTGTTTATTGATTTGCCGCCTATCACCTGTTTTTTCCGTATATCCTCTTTCCATGAGATGTATTCATAGTTATTTCTTCTATTTATACCTTTTTTGATTCTATCTTCTTCAACCTATCCGGTATCGTCTTCGGTAATATCTCGAATACGATGTACAACATCACCGTCACGCTGAACAAAGATGCCACAACTGTCAAAGCAAAATTTCCTGTTTCCGAAAAATGTCCTCCCCATACGATGCTCATAACCAATCCGTGTAATCCAGACACGATTACAGCCTTTGTGAAATATCGCCAAAACTCCCCTTTATAACAACCAAAGCCGATGAATGCACCTGTGGCTGCATGTATAAACGTATAGCTCACAGAAAGCAATCCGATAAACAACGCAGTTTTTAAAGAAATCTCCATAAGAGCTGCAAAATAACCATATAAAAAAACCATCATAGGGCCTATACCGATACCCATGGCCATTCCATAGTACGTGGAATCGTGTTTTAATCTGAAAGGTTTTGTCATCAACACTATAAATTTAGTCAGCTCGATGAGAACAACCAATGCCAAGGTCCACAAGAATATATGTAAAGGAATGGCTATTGAAAATGGACCTACAAACATACCGACCACCATGCCGAGGGCTACCATGAAGAATGCTTTGTTATGCTTGAAGTACGCCTCACGGTCACCTAATACTTTGTAAAGGAGAAATATTGCTGGTGCAAAACTTATCAAGCCGATTATGGATATAGGATGCATTTCACTCTTTAAAGGAAATACTCCTCCAAAGTGTTATACTTCGGACCGCTTTTCTTAAGTATACTTTCTTTCAACTTGAGTTTTGTTATCCTTTGTGTACGGAAGCTCAAGTCTCTGTAGTCCCTTATTACAGATGCAAGTTGTTCTTTGTTCTTTCCGCCCTTTACCCTTGCAACGGTGATATGAGGTGAGAAGCTTCTATCCATCCTGGAAAATCCTAGGGGCACCAGTTCTTCCTCCACCTGATGTGCGATCTTGTGGAGTCCGGGACAATCTTCCACACCAACCCAAACCACCTTCATGTAATCGAGATGCGGGAATGCACCGGCTCCCTTTATGTTAAGGTCAAAGGGTTCGTGATCTTTAAGCACTCTTCGAACGGTGTCCGAGATAGCCTTGATCTGATCCTCCTCCGTATCTCCAAGGAACTTTACGGTGATATGTATCTTATCTGGATCTACCATCTTCAGTGGTGCTCCGGTTCGTTCCAGTTCTCCTATGTACTTTTTTATTTCTTCTGTCGGTTCTATATCGACCGATATAAAGCCTCTGAAAGTCATGTTTACTTTATCGAAAGGATGTTCTTAATTCTTTCGGGAATTTTATCTCCTTTCGCTTTCAATCATCCCCTCACTGCTGCGAATATAATCTGGTGAAATCTTATCTTCCTTCTCCTGCACTCCTCCATTCCCTTTCCTCAACCACCACCAAACCAGTACGAATATAACTACAATAAGTACTACATACCACCACGGAGACATCAATAATGATACCCACTTTCGACTATATTAATCTCCTGCCTTCCAAAACGCTTATACCTATGTATTAAATTCACCCTTCACTCACGTTCATTCGTGGGCCCATAGATATTGGCTCAATCATAGATGCGCAAGAACCCTGTTCCTGCTCTCGTCAATTACAAAAATTGACGATTCAGCCTATCTATGACCCCAAACTCGTCTCACTCGTTTGGGCCCATAGATCAGTCCGGAAGATCGCTGCCTTCGCAAGGCAGAGGCCGCGGGTTCAAATCCCGCTGGGTCCATTTTCACTTCGTTCAAATGTCTCCATCGGTATTTGAAAATACGTGGGAACAAGTTCCCACTACTCACCAATTTCTTAAGAAATTGGTTCGTCCCGCTGGGTCCATTTTTCCGTGAAAAATGGTGAATTAGAAGCTCTATCCTGATTTGTCCAAAATAATTTTACGGAGCACTTATTCGATTTAAAATAATAAGACTTCATTCCTTAACACTCTTAGACACATACAAGCACCTACTCCAGACCACATAAGCTATAACAACTAAGATCACACCTAAGAAAAGATAAAAAAAGTACGCTATCAGCAGTACTATAATCCAGCCCCAGCGATAGTAATTTTTCAATCCCCGGTTGGTGGTATCATATAACAACCAAAGGCAGAGGATTATAGATACCACCATTTCAACAATTTGATAGATCATCTGGTAAAACCATGGCTCTAAATTATATAAGCCTTCTTTACTCAGCATTAATTGGTTTCATCTATATTACCACCTCACAATCATATTTATACGAAAAATCAACAAAAGCTTTAAAAACATATCCGCTTGAGGGGTTGTAGCTATGATACGGTGGATAGGATTCTTCCTGGCAATCATCGTCCTACTCGTGGGGGCTCGAAAGCATCTAAGTTTAGCTATGCTGACCGGGGCAATCATACTGGGTATCTTCACGATGAGCGCTACTTCGATAGTCACCGTTATATTCAACACCATTACATCCCCCTCTACAATCCTGCTGGCTTTAGCACTCACCATGATACCGATTATCGGGGGCGTGCTCAAAGTCAGCGGTCAGCTGGACCATATAGTTCAGAACCTTAGGATCGGTAAGAAAGCTTTTCTAGGTTCCACCCCGGCTCTTTTGGGCTTGATGCCCCTGCCGGGAGGAGCGCTTTTATCGTCACCGCTGGTAGAAAAAGCCGGTGAAGGTGTGTCCGAGCATCTAAAAGCGGCCATAAACGTGTGGTACAGGCACATAGTTTATTTCATATATCCAATATCCTACGCCTTGATAGTTTCCACAGACGTGGCAAACATACCTATGTACACCGCGATATTATATCTCATCCCTTTCTTCATTCTTTCAATCATATTAGGGTATTTTTTCCTTTTACGAAAAGTGGAAGGTGAGCTCGATTACAAAGACGGTTTCTCGCTAAAACAGTTGATGATCCCTCTATCCGTTCTAGTGGCCGCTCCAGTACTGCATTTTATTCTCTTTAACCTATTAGGTGAGGAGTTCAACGCCGTCGCCACATTCACAGCCATATCCTTCGCTCTGGTCGCTTCGATAATGATAACCGATTCGAGATTAAGATACTTAAAAAAATCAGTAGAACTCATGAAACCGTGGAAATTTACAATCCTTATTTTCACAATCTACATATTCATAAACATTTTCCAGGCCTCCGCCATGGGTGATATGATATCCGAGCTCACTTTACCCGTACTGGTTTTAGCCGTCGGCGGCGGTTTCCTTTTAGGTATCGGCACCGGAAGGATAATCATACCCGCCTCCATACTATTTCCGGTACTCATGGGTACTTTGGGCACCGAATCCCTACCACCCTACATTTTCGCCATCACTTACCTTTCCATATTCATCGGCTATGCCATCACTCCGGTTCACCCATGTATCGCCGTTTCGCTTGAATACTTCGATGCAGATATGAAAAATTATCTAAAAGAACTCATTGGCCCGATAGTAATATCATTGGGCACGGCGATTTTAGTTTACTTTGTTTTCTTCTGATTTCTCAGTCGATCTGTATTTTTCTATTCTTTCTTACGGCGTCTATCAGATCCCTACCGGCCTGGGTATTTTTTCTCATCTTGATCGTGCCGTCGCTACCGACGGTAGCGGTAGTCACGTATTCTTTTTCCACATAGATATCAACACTTTCTTTAGAGTCCCATGGCCCGATAAAAAGAACGATTTTGTCATTCTCAAGATGTGCATCGATGGTTCGAAGAGAGGACGCTTCCCGTTTCTCGTCTAAAGACCGTACATCGATGTGGACACCTAAATCTTTCTCGATCTCCTTTATCCTTTTACCGCCGCTGCCCAATAGTACGGGGATCTGGTGGTCCTGGACGTAAACGGTTATACTGTCGGAAGAATCCACCTCGCACTCCACTCTCCCTTTTACGTACCGGCTTATGTCGTCCTCAACGTGCCTTGCCGCCATCTCCCACAGCGGTTCCTGCACACTATCGGATGTTTCTTTAACAGGCATAACCACCACCTGTTCACCATAGGAATAAACTTCGTACTCGGTAACACCGCTTTCAAAATCCTTCACCTCGATTACCGGTCTTGCCAGGTCCTGTTCCTGCATCCCCGCCGGTACCTTGACTGTAAAGGTAATGTCGTACACTTTAGCCACCTCACCGGCATCTACGAAGACGATGGTATCCATCACTTGAGGAACCATACCCAGCTCTACCCTGCCGATCATCCTCTGAAGGGCGTCTATTCCACGGTTGGCATGGGTAACTCCCACCATACCGACACCGGCTAGCCTCATATCGGCGAATACCTTGAAATCAGGTGTCTTACGCACCTCGTCGAACACGGTATAATCGGGCCTCACCAACAATAGCACGTCGGCGGTGTTCTCCAGCGAACCGTCCAGGTCGGTGTATTGTGTTATTTCTTCGGGTACTTGAAGATCTCGAGGTTTCTCCATGGTCTTTACCACGTAATTTTCTTTGAGTAAATATTCCGCAACAGCTTGGGCAAGAGTGCTTTTACCAGCCCCCGGTGCTCCAGCTAGCATCACCCCTCTTTTCTTTTCGGTGATCCTCTCTTTTATGTGATCCGCCAAGTGATATTCTTCAAGGGGTATCCTTGCCACCGGTCTAGCCGCCGTGATCTCGAAACCGTCCGAAAATGGAGGACGGGCTATAACTATACGCATATCTCTCAGTTGAACTACAGTTGCGCCGCCACTGTCCAGCTCGATGAAGCCGTCGGAAGCTCTTTTCGTTCTCTCGATTATCTCGTGGGCCACCTGCCTTAGCTCGCTCTCCTTAGAGATCCGATCGTCGATCACATCTATACTCAGATTCCCTGGAGTCCCTCTCTTCGCCCGCGGACGTGTACCCACCCTAAGGTGAACCGACATCACGTCCTCCTCGAAGTAATCGCTGATCCATTTCACATCGCCTTTCGCCTCCGGTGGTAGGTACTCAACTTCAACACCTTTGGCTAGAGCTATCTCGGCCTGAACTATGTCGCTGGTTAACAGTACGGCCTCTTCCTGCAGTGCAAGCTCTCTTACCATCGCATCTATTTCCCCACTACCGGCGAGTTTTACTTGATCATAGGATGGCCTTTCACCTTTGAAAAGTACTTTTAAAACCTTCTTTTCGTGCAGCTTTCCCAGGTTCTTAATTTCCTCTAACCCACTCATCCCCGTCTCCTTGCCCATATTGGCCTGGGCCTCCAATTCGGATATAACAGCTTCATGCACTATTATCTCGATTTTGTCCGAACTGTCCTTTACCGTCGTGGTAACCCGTCCATCGATTATTGCGCTGGTATCCGGTACTACTTTCATAAGAACAGTTTGGGATACGGTATATAAAATACTTTTCACTAAAACTAACCAAAACGTTTAACCAAAATACCACATTCACCAATAAAGTGTTATCCATGTTTCCCGAGTTAAAAATTGAATCTTCACACTCCTATATATCCGGTGGCTATTGATGTGGTTCGTTTACATACTGAGATTAAAGGATGATTCACTTTACACAGGTATAACCACAGATATAGAAAGAAGGATCGAAAAGCATGAAAAAGGTAGAGGCAGTAAATACGTAAGAGGGAGACTGCCAATAGAACTCGTTCATAGAGAGAAGTACGGAAGCAGAAGTGAAGCGCTGAAAAGAGAAGCCGAGATAAAAAAATGGAGTAAAAAAAAGAAGGAAGCCTTTTTGTTAAAACACTCCTAACGAATTTTCGCCCCTACCAGCGGTCCGATGATGTTCCTTACTTGCACCGGATCCATGTTCTGGAAAGTGAATTTTTCTTTACCTCCGGTCCATTTGATGATCATTTTATTCGGTGTTGTCGTGCCGTACTGTTGGTCATAATAGCCTGAGCGAACTTTGATGGACTTGATCTGTTCCGGCCTTATCTCATAGTTGTTCGGATTCTCCTGCAGTATAGCCTGTGGAGGAATGTTATAGTATCGATTATGGAAATTGAAGCCGGTAGCCGCCGACGCCTTCCATTTACCAAAAAAACCGGCACCGTTTACCTCCGCCCGTGCCTTTGCTCTCTCGATCTCCTGTTTCACCATCTCATTGGTTGTCAGAGCGAATATAAGTCTGTAATTGGTCACTATAAGTGAGAAAGATTTCTGGCCGAAAAGGCCGCTATCTAGGTTGGGTATGATACCCATTATCTTTTCGGGGTACATATCGGCAAACCCGGTTACTTGTATTTAAGCTATGCAGGTTTGGTTCTAAGCTCCGGTCGATTTTTTTCCATCGGGTAAAATTTATTATAAGTAAAGATAGGTAACTATAGCGTGAAAACTTCATTCAAGATTGGTACGATATCCGGCATACCCGTTAAGCTCCATATATCCCTAATAATCATAGTTGGTTTCATAGCATGGTCCGTGGGTTCCAATCTCTTTCAGCTCGCTGAATTTATGGGTGTCGCGCCCCCACAGGTATCACCGGGTTTTGAGAGTTATTTGCTAGGTGGCGTTATCGCCATCGGCCTCTTTGTCAGTGTTTTAGCACATGAACTAGCTCACTCCATAATGGCCCAAAAAGAAGGCATAGAGATAGAGGAAATCACCCTGTGGATATTCGGAGGTGTGTCCAACCTGGAGGAGATGCCACGAGAGCCCGGTCGTGAGATAAAGATCAGTATAGTGGGCCCAGGCACCAGTTTGATACTGGGTGGACTCTTGTACTTTGGATCATCGTACATAACCGGAGATACCTTGATTTTTACACTGATATATCTGGGATACATTAACCTCTTTTTGGCTGCTTTCAACCTCCTACCAGCGTTTCCAATGGACGGAGGTAGAATCTTACGAGCGCTGTTCGCAACCAAGATGTCCTACGCAAAGGCCACTTCTGCAGCGGCCAGTATCGGCAAGGGTTTCGCTGTTTTTATGGGCATATTAGGAATATTTTTTAATCCATTCCTTATAGTGATCGCCATTTTCATCTACTTTGCAGCTACTGGCGAGTCACAGAGTGTCACTGTTAGGTTCGTGCTGGAGAAGTTGAACGTTGAAGATATAATGTCCACCGAATTGAGTACTGTAACACCTAATATGAGTGTTAGGGAACTTATGGATAGAATCTACAATGTTCAGCACACCGGCTTCCCAGTGGTTTACCAAGATAGATTGGTCGGAATAGTGACAATGTCAGATCTGAAGAAGATACCTGAATCCGCGATGAATCGAAGCAAGGTGGCCGATATTATGACTCGAGATGTAAAAACGGTGGAACCTTGTGACGACGTTAGCGAAGTATGGAGCAACATGCTTCAAAACAACGTAGGTAGATTTCCCGTTACCGAAGATGGTGAATTGGTAGGCATGGTCACCCGTTCAGATGTGATGCACGCATACAACATACTCAGCGAACTCAAACAGTTCGAAGAGCCATCATATATCAATAGATAGAACAGCCTAACTATTATCTAGGATTTGTCCTATGTGTATAAACTTGATATTAACGGGAAAAAATTAATCACCCTAAAGGGTTCTTGGAATATATGAAGTTAAAGTTGAATATAAAGACTATCATGTTTGTATTGGTATTTTCCTTTATCTTACTAACAATAACCGTGTCTTTGGAATTTACTAGAGGTATAGATGAGAGAGGGGTTTCAACTTTATACATATCTTCAGACGGTACTTTTCGTTCAACGATCGAGTGGCTCACACATATGGGCAGCCATTATATTCTATTACCCGGATTGGCGGCGGTATTATTTTTGTTTTACAAGTTCGAGCGGAGATTTATCGCATTTTCATTCGGTTCGATGATGTTTTTATCCATACCGATTAACGTGATACTAAAATTTATGATAAGAAGACCTAGGCCCTATTTGGGAACGCATTACTACACCTCCTTTAGCTATCCAAGCGGCCATACGGTCGGCGCCTTCACTTTTTTTATCGGTTTTTACATTTTTTACTCTTTGATCTACAAAGAAAGGCATGACTTGATACTACTAACTATATGTGCCACGCTTGCATCCATTGTTGGCTTATCAAGGGTTTTATTGGGAGTTCACTACCCTACGGATGTGATCGGTAGTGTATTACTAAGTGGGATCATTATTACCTCATTCTCGTTATTGTACCACAAATATTTCAAGTTCTATGAACAAACATAAGGCTTCATCTTGTCAATCTTTTGATCAACTTGATTACCTCGAAGACCACTAAGAATACACCCATGGCACCTAGAACCTGCAGCCATTCTCTCATACCGATACTGGCAAACTCGAGAAAACCACTTATGTAGGGTCCGTAAACACCCAGCATCACAAGCCCTATGGACGCTATTATCGAATAGAGTATTATCTTATTTGAGAAAAAGTTCCTGTTGAATATGGAATCGTACTCGTATCTTCTCGACATAATATTGGCGAATTGGCAGTAAACCAGAGTTAGGTAACTGACAGTAGTGGCCCTTGCGTAATCCATCACAGGAGTATCGGGAGAGGTAAGGGACAAACCATGGCGAGAGAAATACAACCAGAAGTTACCTGCGGCCAGAGCACCGATCAACAAACCCAGGAATATTACCTCTATCGAGCGAGGTAGATTGAGTATATGCTCCTTCTGCCTCCTTGGAGGCGAGGTCATCATCGCTTCTGAAGGAGGGTCGTAGGCTAGGAAGGTAAGGGGCATAATCTCCGCCAACAGGTCGACAGCTAGTATCTGGATCACCAATATAGGTATAGCCCACTCACTCCATCCTAGAAGCCCGATCATAGCTAAACCTGCAAGAACGGTTGTTAGTTCCGCCCCGTTGGTGGTCATGGATGCAAGCACCGTCTTTTTTAGATTGTTGTAGATGGTTCGTCCCTCCCTAACTGCATGTACTAAAGTGGGAAAGCTGTCATCTAACAACACCAGTTCAGACGCTTCTTTGGCCACATCGGTACCCTTCTGTCCCATGGCAACCCCTATGTGTGCTCTTTTTAAAGCTGGAGCGTCGTTAACACCATCACCGGTAACTGCCACGATTTCGTCTTCTTCCTCCAATAATTTGACGATCCTAAGTTTGTCTTTAGGATCTACTCTAGAAAAAATCATGGTATCGTTCTTTTTCATCATCTTCTTGAGTTCGTCATCTTTAATATTCTTCATCTCTTGACCGGTGATTACCGGTGTCTCCTCTCCCTGCCTGGAAAGCCCAATCTCATCTCCAACCGCCATTGCAGTTATCGCGTGATCTCCAGTCATTATGTATATACGGATATGAGCGTTTCGGCAGTCTTCGATAGCTTTGTCAACGCCCTCTTTTGGAGGGTCCACCATCCCGACCAAGCCTAAAAATATCACATCTCTTTCCACTTCTTCCTCTTCGTAATCCTTTTCCATGATCTCCAGGGGCCTGTAAGCAACAGCTAGCACCCTCATAGCCTTCTTGGAATACTCTTCATTTACATTTCTTATCTCTTTCTTCTCTTCTTCAGTTATATTCTGTACCTCTCCATCTTTGTAAATATATTTGCTTATGGAAAGCACACTGTCTGTGGCCCCTTTCAAAGCCAGAACTCTCATCCCATCAGTATCTCCTTCGAAGGCCTTAGCCACACGCTGGTCGTTATACTCCTCACCGATATCCCTCACAGAGCTCATCCTTTTCCTCTCTGAATCAAAGGGGAATTCAATTATCTCAGGATTCTCTTCATCCTCCCTTTTTGAGCGAGTGCCCAGCTTGGTGGACATAGTTATGAGTGCCGCCTCGGTTGGATCTCCTACAGCATACCAATTATCGTGTTGATCATCCGGCTCATGTATCTCCGCAGTCGATGCCATTGTGGCGGCGTCCATAAGTATCTCGAGCTCATCTACCTGCTTTTGGGAAAGTTCGTTATCGTCCTGATCTAGAATACAGCCTATAGGTTCATAGCCGAGACCGGTTAACTGGTATTCTTGATGAGCAAACCAGATATTCTTAACGGTCATTTCGTTTTTCGTAAGAGTTCCCGTCTTATCCGTGCAGATAACGGTAGTGGACCCGAGGGTCTCAACAGATGATAGATTCTTAACAACCGCTTTTTTGTTTGCCAATCTACTGCTGCCGGTTGACAGGGCCACGGTGACTTGAGCCGGCAGTGCCTGGGGAACAGCGGAAACAGCTATACCCACGGCGTAAATAAGGCTGATCGTAAGTCCAAGACCCTGCCAAATTGCCACGAAGAAAAGGGCGGTACTTATAACCACGACTATAGAGGTAAGATGTTTAGCCAACAAATTTAACTCCTTCTGTAATGGAGATTTGAGTTCTAAGGTTTCTTCAGTCATATCCGCAATCTTACCCATCTCGGTATCCATCCCTGTTGCCACAACTACGCCGATACCGTTACCTGTAGCTACAGTAGTACCCACATATGCCATGTTATCTCTATCCGCCAGGGTAACAGTTTCTTTGATAGCCCTGGTGTGTTTTTCCTGGGGCATCGATTCCCCAGTAAGTGAAAAATCGTTGGTTTTTAGGTTGAATTCTCTGATTAGTCTAACATCGGCAGGTATCTTGTCTCCTTCCTCAATCTTTATTATATCCCCTAGAACCAGTTCTGCCTGATCTATCTCCTTCCATTTTCCACCCTGCTTTACCTTTGCAGGTGATTTGATAAGAGTTTTTAGCTTTTCGATGATCTGTTCAGCCTTGTAATTTTGTACGAATCCGATGACTGCATTTATGATCACGATTATAAACATCGCGGCGGCGCTTTTAAGACTGCCTAGGTCGTCCTGATAAAAGCCTAAGAAAAGGGATATGATACCTGCTATGATAAGCACGAGTACCAATAATTCTTTGAACTGAGACAATAAGAGCAATAGTTTTGGAGTCTGTACACTTCCGGTTAGCTCGTTTTTACCGTATTTTTTCAACCGCCTTTCTGCTTTATCCCTGGATAGACCTTCTGGCGATGTATCCAATTCTTTCAGTGTTTCTTTGACCGTCAACTGGTAATATTCTTTTTTCATCAGACTCTCACCTAAAGCGGCCTTACTGATTTATCTCTTTTGGTATATTCTTCCTAGTTATGTTGAGAATCATCTTACTGACTTCAGTGTAATGCTACCCCACACAACCGCCATTAATCCGACGGCTATAAAGACCGTATCAAGCAAGATAAAAAGGAGACTGAACCCGATTATGAAGGGCGAGAGGGTCATCCCTACATACTTCATAGTGTTAAATACCGCTACCACCGAACCGGTGAGCTCAGGTGGCGGTAGATGGGTTGCTCGGTTGTAGATTGTAGGAGTGACTATGCCCATACCAGTACCGTAGATTACGAAGCTGAGACTGACTAGATAACTTCCCTTTGACCACATGGGTAGAAGAAAAAAACAGAGAGCGATGAGAAAGAAACCTAAAGCCGCCCTTTTTCTCCAGTCGAAGTACTCACGTATGTAAGTGGCCCTAGAAGCAAGGATCGCCGCAAATGCGCCTTGTAAAGAAAGAGCGAGACCGGTAAATAACTCGCTGAACCCATGTCCGATGACCAGGTATATGGGCAGGAAGGTTACCAGTGTGTAAAGAAGAAAGAAGACTATTAGAGAATGGATCATCACGTTGCGTATCTCTCTTATCTTCAGTGTTGAAAAGAGCGAGGAGAGATAGTTTATCAGGGAATTTTGTTGTATCTCTTTAGATCTATCATTGGAAGACGTTTCAGGAAGATTATAAAAGAAAAATACCGCCAATATCAAAGAAAAACCATAGACTGCGAAAACTAACCTCCAATCGACGGTCGCTAAAGCACCACCTACGGTGGGGATCACCACGGCACCGACAGAGATAGTACCGGAAAGGTATCCCATGAACTTAAGCCTCTCTTCCCCTTTAAATAAATCTCCAATTATGGTCATTGCCACGGGAATTAATCCTGCAATTCCTATACCCTGTATAAATCTAAGAAGCAGCATCACTCCGAAACTGGGAGCAAGTATAATTGCTAGACCACACACACCGTCGATAGCTAGGCAAATCAATCCCACTTTACGCCTTCCCGCCGTATCTATAAAGTATCCAATTATGGGTAGACTTATTGCAGCGGAGAGTGTATAAACACTGAGTATAAGACCAAATTGCTGCCGAGGAGCACCAAAAGCGGTTCCGATCGTTGTCAACCCCGGAGCTACCAGTCCGCCCCCCATGACTCCGAAGGCACCCATTATCAGCAGTATGATTATTACATATTTAGGGATATTTCCCCTTTCAGTTCTCAAGTTGACCACTTTGAAGATTTAGTGGTACCGTAACTAAGCAGTACGATTTATTTTCTTTCCTTCACCGAACCGATATCCTCTGCAACATCCGATAGATCCAACCTCTTCAGAGTATTCTTAAGCGGGATACCTTCTTCGTCCCAACCTCTAGTATCGTAGTACCTATCTAGCTCCTCTTCGAACTTCCTCCTAGAAAGGGTCTGTCCCTTGGTAGGCCCGTAGATTATTTCGTCTTCGAACACTCTATCCGGCAGGGTATCGTCCTTTCTTCCGAATCCCTCTCTGATGTTGAAAGCTTTTGACAGATTGTATACCCGTTCGCCCGCCCTTATGAATTCAGAAAGGTCCATGTCGAATCCAGTCACCGCGTTAAGCAGTTCCAGCTGGCCTTTGTCCACCATCAATCCCCTTGAGAACTTGCACATCCCGGTCATATCGTATAAAGTCATCAGATCTTCCATCGCCTTGAGTGCGAAGGCTTTACCTTCCAATTTGGTCCGGTCGTAATCTTCGAAGTCCCAATAGCTGCCTCCCATCTCCAGTGCATAGAGGCACGATGTCAGGTGGTCGGCACCCCTAGGTGCGACTGCAAATGCAAGAGCCATGCCCTTTACACCTCTTACTTCGAATCCCGCAGGAGGCATGCCCTTCACATGTATAGCGAACTTCTCCGAACCCTGTCCAACTTTTTTACAGGCTTCGTAAACACCATCACCGAGCAGTTTTCCGAGTTCACCTTCTTTGAAAACCATCCTTCTAAGGGCTTCCAGCATGGCTTTTGCGTTGCCGAATTCAAGCTCTATATCCGTATCGATCATACCCTTCTCGTAGGCCTCCATCGCCCATGCGATCGTCAAGCCGGCCGAGATGGTGTCCAAACCAAGGGTATCACATATCTCGTTGGCTTTCGATACCGCTTCGATGGAATCTATCTCACAGGCGCCGCCGAAGGAGTACTGTGTTTCATACTCCGGCCCATCGACCTCTATATCTCCATAGGGGGTATCCTTGGCTACGAAGTACTGGCTGCACGGTTTTGTACAGTAAGGACACGGTCTCCTACCATCCCGGTAAACATCCACCCAGTACCTAGGGTTTAGTTCTATCCTATCGTCCGGGTCGTCAAGCTTATCGTACGCTCTTTTAAAGTATCCAGCCTGCCAGTTCCTGGTAGGGAAACATGCGTATACCTTGTTTTTAGCGGCCATCGCCTCTCCGGTACCGTAGTTGATTTGATTCTCAGGACTGAAACTATCGTCGGCGGTTTCTCCTTTACCGGTGGTTATTTTCCTCCATTTGGTGTTGAGCTCCTTGAGCTTTTCCTCGTCATCGACAGGGACACCTTTAGTTCCTTTTACCGCGATGGCCTTTAGGTTCTTTGAACCCATCACAGCTCCTCCGCCTCCCTTTCCCGCCTGGCGGTCCTCACACTCTATGGAAGATATTCGGGATAGCTTTTCACCGGCCGGGCCGATGACCGCGGTACGGTATCTTCCGTACTCTTCTTTGATTTTCTTATCCGTCTCTCTTGTATCCAGCCCCCAAAGATGATCTGCTTCTACTATCTTAACGTCGTCATCCTCGATAACTATCATGGACGGCTTATCCGCCCTCCCTTTAACCACCAACGCGTCGTATCCCGCCTTCTTCAAATAGTCGCCCATCTTTGCACCGACGATGGTCTTACCGTATCCTCCTGTCTGAGGTGCTTTGAATCCGAAGGTAGTTTTCGATGCGGTAGGTATCTTCGGCCCTACGAGTGACCCCGGGGCAACCGCAAGTACGTTTTCCGGGCCAAGTGGGTCTGTTCCCGGCTTTACCTCGTCGTAAATGATCTTGGTCGTAAATCCCGCCCCACCGATGTATTCTCTCAAAAAATCATCGGACAGTTCTCTTTTCTTTATCTCTCCGCTGGTCAAATCAACTTCCAGTAGTTTTTTCCAATATCCCGACATGTTATCTTCCGTGAAGCGGATTTGAGATGGAATATTTAAAATCAACGGGGTGTTGTTAAAATCAAAAATTGTAAATATCTGAATTACGTAAATTAATTCATGAACGGAAAAAAGTGGAGGAACTTGAGCAATAAAGTAAAATTGGTATGGTTTATTAAAGGAGTAATAATAACAGCCGTATTACTGCTCTTTTTTGGGACGCCTTTTATATTAGTGCTACGTCCCCTATATTTTACCCTTGGGGTGGTAATCGCTGCCGGCTTTATATTACTGTTGATATCGGTATGGATAATTATGTTCTACAATCGCTATACATATCTTATAAATGATGATGGTGTAGAAATTAGAAGGGGGATACTTTGGAAAAAGGACGTCACCATACCCTATAATCGAATACAGAACATCGATATAGATAGAGGACCTATCGAACAACTTGTGGGGATTTATAAAATGAATATATTCACCGCTGGAACCGGTTCTTTAAGCTCATCCACCCTAAGCTCAGGTATGTTCGGCGCCGAAGGATATCTACCTGGGATCGATAATCCCGGGGAGATAAGGGATAGGATCCTTTTTAGAGTGAAAGAATCCGATGAAAACGGTTTCGGGGTGCGAAAGAAGGATGTACTGACGGAGAAACAGTTGATGAAGGAGATACTGTCTGAAGTAAAACAGATACGTAAGAATCTGGATTGATCGCTTTGAAAGCCTATCAACAATAGTATCCGTATTAGGTATGATAAATCAGTAGTCAACGGTCCATATCACTGTTTCGCTGGCACCGTTGTAGAGCCAATAACCTTCACCTGGTGCGAAAGCGAAGTTCCACGGCTCGTAATCGTATGCAAGGTTGTACTCCGGAGATGCATCGAAGTAGCCTATTTTAACCACTTCGCCGGGTAAACCATGATTGCCCGAACTCTCACTAGGCAGTCCAACCATATTCCATCCCGGTTCCAACGGGATGTTCGTACTTACTGGAACATATCCTTCAACAGTAAGTGTGGAATCCGATATCATCCTTATCCAAAGACCCATGCGTTTGTCCCATGAATTCAGGTTATTAAAGTGATCCTCTCTTCCCGAAACATAACTCAACCACTCGCTGGAAAAAGAGTCGAAATACATCAGCCTATCGTAAGAACCATCGATGTTCACTAATATAGCTTCCAAATCCGTATCAGCTACATCAAGGTTAAAGGAAACGAAATTCCAACCTTCGGCTTCCCCACCGGAGTACAGTTCTATTTCGAAGGTTACCAGTGAATCTCCTGGTTCCTGCACCGCATCGGTGTTCTCCTCTTCCAATCCGTTTTCCCCCACCGCTCGTACAACGTACCACCAGTATATCTCATCTGCCGCACCCTTACCCTGGTCGACATAGCTGTAATTCGATGAGCCATCAGCAGATACACTGTTTAGAAGAGTACTTTCGTCCCATGGGCCATCTGAAAACTCCGAGCGATATATATTGTAATAGCTTACCGTATCTGGGTCATCGGGGCTGGCGTCCCAAGTCAATATATTGTGGTCATCACCGTCGGATTCTATACCCTCAGCTGTAATTGATATGTTATCGATTCGCCATCCTGCGCCGTAGTAACCATCATATGCTTCTATGCCCGCATCCCATCGGATGTGAATGGTTTCACCTATGTAAGGTGTCAAATCAAAGGTAACAGTTTCCCAATCACCTTCTCCACCCCATCCGGGCTCTCCTCCTAGCGGGTTTCCATATTCATCATAGATTACACCATCGTAACCCTCGTTAGGCTCTATGATGGAAAAATTACCATCTGGTCCATCGGTGGCACTCTTCAGATTAGCCCCGTCTACTATATTATCCTGCCATGAACCGAAGGAATGCCAGTGAGCGAAGGACAGTTCCACCTCTTCGGCTTCAGCCGGTATCTCGATTTCGGGGGATATTAACCAGCTCACATAACCGTAGTCATCGGTTTTGTAATATTCACCGTCGCCGAAGTCCCAGGAGTTATTACCGACTGTGGCTCCATGCTGACGTATACTCCATTCGCTTCCGGGTTCAGACGTTCCTTTGCTATATCCTAGGTCTCCTCCTTCTACATCGTCCTCAAACAAAACAATAGATTCAAAGCCGTAGTGCTCGACAGAAAGATTTAACGGAGGCGTAGGCGGTATGCCTTCTATCGTAAATGTAGCTTGGCTAACGTCTTCAGTTGTACGACCCATGGCATCATAAATTTTTACCCGGACTAAACAATCCGTACTGTGTTCGTTTGGTACAGTCCATGTGTAGTTACCGGTGTCTTCAATGCCAGTAGCTATAATCTCCCAGGTTTCACCACCATCTGTAGTGTACCACAGTTCAGCGAAATCTATAGGGTCGTCTCCTTCTTCCGTAGTCCATGTTATTTCCTCGTCGGTATAAGCATGCCATTCTTCGCCTCCATCGGGACTCGTCACACTTATCTCAGGATACTCCCCCACCATGATGTTATGCATGTCCCATATGTCACCGCTGTAGTTGAGTGCCTGGAAATCGTCTTTAACCTGTATGAAATATCTAATCTCCGTTCCACTATTAAAAGAAGGTAGTAGAGCTTCATAGGTATCGTTCTCTGTTCGTTCCATGATAACTTTGTTAACCGTCTCGTTTTCACTCGAATTGTAATACAGATGGGCAAAAGATACTCCAGTATCGTCGATTATCTCAGCTTTAATACTGATGTTGTCATCCGAGGGTGCATGAACATGTAAAACCTCTATGGTCGGTGGAATATTGTTTTGGGCAACCTGCATTGTTGTACAGTGAATAGCTCCCATTGACGAGATAATAGACGAAGAATCAATCCCTATTATCTCGTGGTTAGGCATAGCATCTTGGTATATAGCTAAAGCTTCAGAATCAGTATCCCGTCCGTAAATAGGGACCAACACCTTATCGTTAACGATCAGTGAGTTGACATAGGTATAGTAGGTGCCTTCTAAAGGTATTCTTACTACGTTATAAGACTGACCATTCCTTGCAGTAAGATTTTCAAAGTACCGTGCATTTCGTTCTAGAATCTCGTAATCTGAATGGGATGGATCGGTTTCTGCGATAAGAACGGTGGTTTCATTTAACAATTTTACCTGCATGTCTATATGCCCATGTCCGTCGTGTAATAATCTCGTAACATTTCTAAATCTACGCAGAGAAAAATAGTCGGTAGCCCAATCTACTACCTCCTCTTCCGTCAGGTCACCGTCGGGTGGTGAATTTTGTTCAAAGCCCCTGTCGGTAGTATAGAATATACCCGCTCCGTCCACAATCAAGTTACCGCCTTCCAATCTGAACCACCGCTCACTATCGGTCATGTTGAACCATTCTATTGAATTCGCTTGACCGTATCGCCAGGGAAACTTATCATCCTCCCATCTATCGTATCTATCGTACATCATATTTACAAAGGATAGCTCTCCATTACTCTCGTTGATTATGGATATTGGACCATAGTCTCTCATCCATATGGAGTTTGTACTCACTATGAAAAACGAAACATTGTCCATATTTACTCCGTTATTTTCTAGGTAATTTGCTATACTGTTGGCCGAGCCTTGGTTATGAGTGACTATATGGGCGGTGGCCACCTCTGCTATCTCCCGGGTCATGTCAAGATAAAACTCGTCTAAATCGTTGCCCCCCCATCTGAGCAGCACTTCATTGACCCGTTCCCACTCAGCGGGTGTTCTTATACCGGTAGGTGGATGGTATTCCAGAGGAAAGTCTTCATGTTCATTATTTATATCTTCAATATGGTTTACGGTTTTAATCGTACAGCCACTTTCCTCGGTAAGTTCATAGGAAGTATCGCTTTTTAACACGGTATCCGCGGAGTTCGGAGTGATTTCTGCCTCTAAATCTACCTGAACTTCTGTTATTGCTGACATGTTTGTAGAAGCCACAACTAAAAAAAAGATTGGCAATAGACTTAGAACGTACATTATAAATTTTCTTTCCATGATTTTACCTTTCTACGGCTTATGGAAAGAACAATCGCTATATTTAATTTTTTGTCATTAATCAATAATTAAAATAAGTGTTTTGACGGTGGGTGGGGTGCAATAGGTATCTCCGAAAAGAGTCGATAAGTATGAAAATACTATTTGAAAATTAGCTTCATCAAGAATTTGACCATTAACTTTATTATAATCTAATACATGCATGTTAATACAACTGTTTGAAAGGAGAGAAAAAATGGTTCCTAAAAAGAAAACTTGCGGAGTTATAGTGATAACACTGGTTATTTTGTTATCATGTTTTGTAGGATCTTTAGGCTCTGCGGATTATGCAGACATAAATTCTACAAGCGATGATAATTTTATACCAGAATCTACCGTCTCTCGCTCTGAATACCCTTTCCCAAACCATTATCCCAGTGTTCAAGAGCTGTACGACTGGTACGACGACCTTGAGAACGAATTCCCCAATTTGATATCCAAGATACATATTGGATATAGTTACGAGGGAAGGGATTTATGGATGCTAGAGCTAACATCGGATGAAGACGTGCAGGTTGACGAGAAACCTGAAGTACTCATCGACGGAGGCATGCATGCAAGGGAATGGTCCGGCCCCCAGGTAGCTTCCTACTTGATGTGGCGTCTGCTCAACGAGTACGATACCAACGAGACCATTTACTGGCTCTTGAACAATCGGGTTATACACATCATGCCAATGCAGAATCCCGATGGGTATATCTACGACGGAGACGGTGTTTACGAAGATAGGGCTGGTTGGAGAAAAAACAGGAACGCCTCGACGCCCACTTCTGCAGTAGGTGTAGACCTCAATCGTAACTGGGATATCGCCTGGTCAGGCGGTAGTAATGATCCTGGTTCCGATATATACCGGGGTGCGGCGCCCTTTTCCGAGTACGAGAACTGGCATCTTAGGGATTATATGCTATCACGTAACATACAGTCCTATCAAAACATACACAGCCATCATTACTCTCTCTTGATCCCATTGATGCACACGTCAGATCCTTCGCCACATGACTCATGGTATAGAGATATGGCGGAACATATGACATCCTTGACCTCTCGTTTGGGTGATGAGAATTCGCATTACATTTACGGGCAACCTCATGAAGTTATTGGTTACAGTGCAACGGGTAGCGTAGTTGGCTGGGTATACGACGCAATCGGTGCCCAATCATTGTGCTTCGAAATATATACCGGTGGTTCGGGCATGGACGGATTTTATCCGGACCCAAGCCTGATAATGACTATTAACAACGATCTTGATAATTCCCTAATATATCAAAGCAGAGTGGCAGATACTGATCTAGGAGACGGTACCGATCTGTTGTATCCACCTGTTCCTTATGTACTGTACGGTAGTGTAACGGATACAAACGGGTCACCGGTTAACGAGATGGAGGTAATCCTTGAAAATCTTGATACCGGAGAGACTCTGTCTATTCCCACAGATTCAAACGGATATTACGAACTTAACTACGGTAATCTAGTGGAACAAGGATATTCTATAACAGATACTTTTTCTGTATCTGCATGGACTTCTTCGGTTGAGTTTAACATAGGCGATGAATGGGGTCAAAGAATCAATATTGAAGTAATCTTAGAAGGAGACCCTCCCGAGATCACCGTAATAACACCCAACGGAGGCGAAGAGTGGTACGGACATACTGAAGAAGATATCACTTGGACGACAACTCAAGGGGAAGACCCTATAGATCATGTTGACCTATGGTACAGCACAGATGCAGGTACAAGTTGGAAAAGCATTGTTCAGGGCATAGGTGATTCGGGTAGTTACACGTGGACAGTTCCAAACGAAAATAGTGCTGAAAGCCTGGTACGTGCTCGAGTGGTGGACGATCTAGGTAGATGGGGAGAGAATATCAGTGACGGAGTGTTCACGATACAGGGGATATCACCAGATTCCCCTGAGAATCTTGACGTAGTGCATATCGGTACAACGGAAGAATGGTCGTGGCTTTACAATCAACCCCACAGAACAACACCGCCGGGTGCAACAGGTTTGGGTTCTGCAGGTACCTACTGGGGGGCCATGAGGATAGAACTTAACGCGGATGAAGCCATCGGTATGGCCGGTTACATACTCCACCAGCCCACATATATCAAAGGATATATCCACACCGATGGTTCAGGCGGGACTGTACCCGGTGTACAGATCGGTGAAACAGAACAGATAGATAATCCCGGGCCGGATGAATGGGTAGATATCCCCTACACTGAACCCGTTCAACTTGACGGTGGTCATTACTGGATAATCTTGGAAGTGCAACTTCCAGATGGAGATACAAGAGGTTTGGGGAGGTACGATAATCACGTGGACGATAACGCCTGGATAAGTTTGGATTTCTCGTCTTGGGATGAATTACAAGATTACGGACTTGACTACAATCATGCCCTTGAGGTATTGACATTGGAAGCCGGTGACGGGGACGACCACAATCTGGTAACATGGGATGCCAGCCTAGATGATCCCGATGAAGTGAGCCATTACAATATCTATCGCTCGGAATTCCAGAGCGGTCCATGGGACGGCAGTACGTTAATAGAAGGTATTGATGCAACAGGTGTAGCTTCATATGGATACTTGGATCCCGATAAGGGTATGGCAGATGACATATTCTGGTGGTACGTTGTACGTGCAGTCGGTACCAACGGCTTGGAGGAGCAGAACACGAACACGGTGCAGGAACCCGGTGCACCGGTTAATACCTTCGACATAGAACTGTACGAAGGTGGAGACGCAGGAGGATGGAACTTCGTTTCATTCAATCTTGTACCGCCGGACAACTCGCTGGAGACCATACTCGAGGACCCGGACTACGGTATCTCCGGTAACTATGATAGATTGATGTACTACGACGCTTCCGCCGACAGCTGGTACACCTACGTTCCCGGTAGAGCGGAGCAGTTCAACAATCTAGAGTACTGGAACCACCGTATGGGCGTGTGGATACGCATGACCGCTAACGATGTACTTACGATTGAAGGAACGGAACCCGGTGAGACAAGCATCACTCTGCAGCCCGGATGGAACATGGTAGGTTTGCCCAGTTCGATCGGCGGAAATCACGGACTACCGGCTGAGGTTAGCCGTATCGGTTACTTCGTTGCCACCGAGGAGTACAACCTTG
>JAFDUB010000077.1 GCA_019594025.1 Thermoplasmata archaeon | reverse complement strand
ATAGTTTTATTTCAATAGAAGAATTTGAGATCGTAAGGGAGATGATGACATCTTTTATTATGTTTAGTTTGATTACGAACGGCGGTTTACACATAGATGACGACGGTTGGAAAATTTGTTTTGTCGATAATGTAAAATATTCACGAATTGACGGATATCGGTTTAGGGCCAGCATTCAAAGCGATCTTTATCCAGTCTACGAGTCTTGACTTAGCATTCAATATCTCTATCTCGATAGGAACGTTGTCTTTATTGTAGTGTACGATCACACCGTCGCCCATATCTTCACCGCGGTCTAAATCTCCCTTCTGTAACACTATCGTGATAACATCCACTTCAGGGTCGTACTTAGTTTCCATTTGAATTCCCCCAATATCTTTCTTTTTTTGCTTTGTATTTATCTATCCTTTCCCGGGCATGATTTGTGATATGCACCTTTGATGAAAGCTGGATTACATATAAAATTTCGTGTTGTCTGTGTGCAAATAAGCCACATATCTTACTGTAAATATGCAGGTAATATGATCGGATGATATTTGACAGCCTTTGTTAGATCCATATGAATTATTTGACCGTGTAGAGCTATCGCTGGGCGTGTGAATAAAACGATAATGTTTTATTCGGGCAAGAGGAACAGGGTTCCTAGGCGTGTGGATAAAACAGTAAGGTTTTATTCGGGCAAGAGGAACAGGGTTCCTAGGCGTGTGGATAAAATAGTACATTTTATACATACAAGAGGAACAAGGTTCCTAGGCGTGTGGATAGGGGTTTCCGGAGAGGAAAGTTTGTTGTGGGGATTTGTTGGGGGCGGATGGATTCTTTTCATCGGGTAACGCCTCCGCTCGCTTTTAAACGTCTTGAAAAAGATTGCAAAGTTACGTATTTTACATAGGTTATGTATTTAAATATGCGTTATTACCGTTGCATAGGTTAAATATATAAAGAAGTTGTTCAATCTACGTAATATGCTGGAAAAACCGGAAAGAGAGAGGGGATTCAAGAAAGAGAGGATATTAAGAGTGCTATTATCTTCGACAGGCAGCATGACAAAGTATAGGGTCGCTAAAGAAGCGAAAGTGTCCGAACCGTGGTGCAGAGAGTATACCACAAGGCTGGAGGAAAGAGGGCTGTTGGAAAATACAAACATCATGGATCACGAGGGTATTTATGAAGAATGGGAAGATGTTCATGTAGAAGGGAGTTACGTCAGAGTTTCTCTACAAAATACGTTAGAATTGTTGAAAAATACAGATCTCAAATACGCTTTGACAACATATATGGGTGAAAACCTTCGTCAAGGGTACCTGTTTCCGTCGATGATCGATTTCTACGTATGTGAAGGTGAAAGAGCAGACTGGCTAGATATCGTCGAGAAGACAGGGTTGATAGGCGGAGGGAATACTAGAATACGATTGAACGATGACCACATGTTTTACGGTGTTGAAAAGATCGAGGGATTGTATGTGGTCTCCGTGCCTCAACTCATTTTGGACCTGCGGTTGGAAGGAGGGCCATGTAAGGACGCTGCTGAAAAGATGATGGTAAAATATTATGGGATTGAGTGAAATGGTGTCTGAATATTACAGCAGATTTATTACGAATTATTCCGAAAAGGGATAAAGAACATAAAAGGGTTAAAATCATATAAAATCGACGTCAATTTTTTTCAGTTCTTCTATCAACTGGTCAATGTTTTTCATGGCATCTTCAAATTTTGGGAAGTTTTCTGGGGATACAAACCTGCTCAAATTAGTATGCCAGTATTCTTTTAGCTCCTCTTTCTTTTCTTTTGGTATCTCCATTCGAAGTTTCATATCTTTAGCCTTCATCTTTTCCTTTAAGGCATCGGTGACTGAATCGAGTTTAAAATCATGTTCGCAGTACATTCTATAAACGTCATAGTAATCCCTAGCTCTGTTTCTTTCAAACAAGCTTCTTATCTTCTCTACGAATATTTCATCCAAAGAATAGCAGTTGAGCTGGAATGTAGGGATATCTTCCAGTTTATGGTCCTTTATCTGTGTATCAAACAATACCTTTTCATTCCGGGTAACATCTATTTTGGTAGTGTTCTTTTGACCCAGCAGAGCGTCGTATTGTATCTTTACTTGAATATATCCCGGATTTGAATGATATGAAGTGATATCGAAGCCGATGCCGGATCTTTCTGAGGTCGTCGAGAGGGATTTTTGTAACTTATCTTCGAAGTGGGCTTCGCTAAAATCTTTCAATGCAGTAAGGTCTATATCCTCAGAGAAACGCCATTTTTCTTTAAAGTATATCTTGTGAAGTAGAGTACCACCTTTGAACACGACGCTTCTTTTGAGATCATTTTCTGTGAAGATAGCATAAAGGATCCAGGAATTTACGTAATCCTTTTCCATGAGACCTGCTGTCAAATTTTTCTGCCGTGCTAGATATCTCAACCTAGGTCCGGTTATCAATATAAGTCCTCCTCCAGCTCTTCCTTGTTAATATTGATCTTCAGCTTCCACTTCGAATCGTATTTACCTCTGTCAGGTCTGGTATTGTCCAGCAGGGAATAGGAATCGGTGTAATGTTCCTTTAGTTGGTTTTCATTAGGTATTTCGTAATTCAGAAAATCCAGTAAAAAGTGTAATCTTTTTACGACTGCTCCGTTGCCCATTTTTATTGCATACTCTATCAGTTTGTTTATGTTGAGGTCGTTCTTACTTTCTCTCAATCCCTTGACTACCTCTGTGATACCTCCTGAGTATTCCAGATGGTCCAGTGAGTCAACTATGGTCTTTTCCAGGGTGGAGATGTTGATGTTGTGGGAGCCTACGGCGTATGCTTCGAAACCGAAGAATTTTCTTTCGTCCAATGTTATGAAGTTGTAAGGTATTCCATGTATAGTTTTGTTGTCCTTTCTTTTTGTCGTTACCACGAAGACGGAAAAGGGTGTCTGTTCGGTCATCCCGTGAAAGTTCAGGGCTGAAAGGAAACCGATGTAATACTTGGACACCAGATTCGATGCTATCACGAACTCGTGCTCCGTGTAGATGCTCTTTTCACCTGCATCCAAAGGTATTATGAGGTATTTACCGGCCTCTATCCTTTCCAACCAGCCTTTACTGTGTAACTTACTGGCGATCTTCTTTGCGTTGTTGTAAGTGGTGCCGAGTTCCTCTTTGATATCATCGATCCTTACCATGGTCTTATTTTTACTAGCAAGTCGGGACAGGAGAAAGCTTTCTTTATTGGATAACCCCTTTCTAGTTCTATCGGATTTTGTAACCATTATTGGTTACTTACGTTACAAGGATTATAAATAAGTTTGCTTTTTGGTGCAGAGGTGTTACTGGGCGTTTGGATAAAACAGTACATTTTATACATACAAGAGGAACAAGGTTCCTAAGCGTTTGGATAAAACAGTAAGGTTTTATTCAGGCAAGAGGAACAAAGTTCCTAGGCGTTTGGATAAAACAGTAAGGTTTTATACATACAAGAGGAACAAGGTTCCTAAGCGTTTGGATAAAACAGTAAGGTTTTATTCAGGCAAGAGGAACAAAGTTCCTAGGCGTGTGAATAGGGGTTTCCGGAGAGGAAAGCTTGTTGTGTGGATGTGTTGTGGAGGTTGGAGAAATCCTGATGGACATCGTGTAGATGCCAATATTCTATTCGCTGTGTTGATCAAAGATGGGTAGTGATAGTATTTAAAGGGCACTGAGTTCCGACCGGTCGGAAAGGTATATAAACACGTAGGGTTTCCGACCTATTATGCATGGAGTAAAACGCGAGCGGATACTCAGGGTATTGATGGATGAGCCAGATGGAACTCTAACAAAGTATCGTACGGCAAAGCTTTCGAAGACCGCGAAGAGCTGGGTCATAGACTACCTTCGAAAGCTCGAAAAAGAAATGCTGGTAAAAGGCACAAAAGTTCTGGACAAAGAAGCCTTGCTTGACCATTGGTTTTCCATAAGCCAAAAACCTCGACACTACGATTTCTTTGTACAATCCCCAAAAGAATTCCTTCGGAAACAAGATATGGATTATGCTCTCACAACATATATGGCAGAAAATCAGTTCAACAACTATCTGTTTCCATCCAGAACGGACTTGTACATAAAAGAGGAGGATTTGTCACGCTGGAAGGACAAGATAAGCGAGATCGGGCTGGTGGGCAAGGGAAACCTGAGACTTTTGATATACGACGAACACACCATGTATAACAAAAAGAAAATCAACGACCTCTGGTTTGCATCCATCCCCCAGGTGCTCATCGACCTCAGAAGAGAAGGTGGTGTTTGCAAAGAAGCCTACGACATGATGGTGAAAAAATATGTACGAAGAAATTGAAACGGTAATATCAAGAAAATACCTCCAAGAGGTCATAACCACTCTAAACGAGCCTCTGCTAACGTCTGTTTTCTCAGACCCGAATTACCGAATAGAAATAGAAATGTTCGACAAACGACTTTGGCTGCCATCACCAGATATATTACTGGCGATGAAAATCAAATCATATCCTGACAGGACCAAAGACCACAAGAAAACTAAAGATATCTCAGACATAGCCGCACTTCTGCTATTCAGCTCCATCCAAAAGGAAGATGGAATATTGACCGAACTTCTGATCAGGGAAGACATCGACAAATTCAAAACAACACTTAACTTGGAAGACATAAAAAGAGCGGCGGGGATCATGGGGATAGACCAAACATTGGTTGAAAATTCCATCCATAACTATCTTATGAACTGAATGGGACATCTCAACGTGTTTTACTCATGATAGCCCTCTTCATAGAAAAACGGGAACATATCTTTCCTTAGTTTCGCCATCCGACCGTCGGGGTGGGTGAACACTACACCCTCGATGTAACCCTCCTTTTTAGCTGTGTCGTACTTCATCTTGTGTGTTTTAGCGTAGAACAACGGTATGAGATCATCTTTGAACCATTTAGAGATGGATTCGTACGTCTTGGGGTATTTGCCCCATGAGTGGTAAACGAGTTTATTTTGACTGTAGGTCGAGAACGGTATCCATAAGCGCTGGTCCAGGTCGTATTTATTTTCCCTCCGCTTGGGACTGGGGCCCACTAGTTCACCGAAATACTGCCCGTCTTCTAGGTCATCCATGTATCCCTTAGAGTAGGAGTTGATCAAACCCTTCATTATGAATGCACCGTGTTTACTGAAGAAAGGGATGCGGTTCATCCGATTCCAAACCTCGACGATCTCTCCGTCCTCTATCATTATCGATACGTTGGTGCCGTCGAGTTTTTCGACCGCTATCACGGAGTCGTCCTGGAAGACCCATCCGTAGCCTTCGTTTATCTCGTCTTTGACAACGTAGTTCTCGTTCTCATCGAGCTCTCTGACGAAGGGGCTGTGGAGTTTTGGCATGTTCTGAGCTTTGGTCATATGTTATCTCACCGGTTCATTGTAAGGTTGAGCTTATTTTTAAGGTTTTGTGGGGGGGACCGGTGAATGTGGGCGTTGAATCAGGTAGTAAGAGGTATATGGTGATCGGTGGGAGGAGAGTTGAAAAAATTTTGAAATCATTCTGTAAATTGTGTAAACTATTCATATGATTAACGTATAACTTAGTTACATGGAAAGTATCGCTAGGCGGGAAGCTCAGGTGATATCAGAGATCAGATCCAGGGATATGGTCGTGTTCACCCATAAAGATGTTGATCGTTTCTTAGATACATCGAGAGGTAATACTTACCGTATAATCGGGAATATGATTGACAAGGACTTGGTTAAACGTGTTGAGAGAGGTAAATTCATTTTAACTGAGATATGGAATGAACTCGATATATACGAGATCGTACCCGAGATATTCCAACCGTCTTACATCGCTTTCTGGAGTGCTTTACACTACCACGACATGACCGATCAAGTTCCACGGACGGTGTTCCTTGTTACCACCAAAAGAAAAAAGTCATTACGACTTCAGGGGCAAAGGATCAAGTACGTTACCGTAAAAAAATCATTATTCTTCGGATACGAGAGATACGATAAGGTGGTAGTTTCAGATATGGAGAAGACCGTGATCGATTGTTTACGACATCCGGAGTACTCCGGAGGTATATCTCAGATACAAGATGCCATATGGGATGAGCTGGATACAGATAGGCTCATAGAATACTGTGAATTGACCGGAAGTTCCGCAGTGGCCTCCCGTTTGGGATATCTGTTGGAAAAGAAAAAAATTGTATTTGATAAAGACAGGATAAAGGAACTTATAGATACTTACACAAAACTCGATCCTAAGCAAAAGGAATCCGTGTTGAATTCGAAGTGGAAATTGTACGTTAAGAGGGATGTAAGATGATAACAAGAAGCCAGTTGAGAGAGTTCCATAGGAAAGAATTGCCGTTGCATATATTGGAACAGGATCTGGAGGTACTGCTGGTCAATCCGCCTAAATATGATGATGTTAAAAAAGAGGTTGTTCGCGCCTTATCCGAACATGGCTTTGAGATCTCTTGAAGAGTTGTGCAGAGCTGTGGTTGGGCGTTTGGATAAGGGTTTTCGAAGAGGAAGTATTGTGGTGGGTTATCTGTTTTGAATATGTTGGGTGTGGGGTTGGAAAATCGGCCATTGTTGATAATGAAGGAGGAAAGAAGGGGGAATTTAAGAGGTTTTGTCTTCCGCTATATTTTCTTTTTGTATGAATGGGATTCCACCGTACCTTCCCACCAGATATCCTTTTTCTATGTCTTTATCCTTTCTCGGGCTGTATTCGATCAATGAATATAACTCGGTAGATCCTGTCTTGGGGTCTCTCATTGTAAACCATATCTGATCTCTTCGGAGTAGATCCTGGTCCAGTAATTTTGTGTTGTGTGTTGTGAATATCAATTGGGCGTTATTTTGATTCTCCTCAGGATCGTGGAATAATTCCACTATATATTCGTTCAGGAGATGATGAAGTTTCGTGTCAAGTTCGTCGATCAATAGCACATCTCCATTCTCCAAGGCCGTTATTATGGGTCCTATGAGGGAGAAAAATCGCTGGGTGCCTTCCGATTCCTCAAAAAAAGAAAGGCTCCCCTCACCGTCTTCCAATTTATGAAATGTGGTTATGTCCAGCGTCTTAAGTTTTCCGTCACCCATTATAGCTAGATCCTTTATACCCAACGGGAGGTCCTTTATTTTATCTGCGGAGAGTGTTTCGATCTTCCCCTTTATATCGGATATTCCAAAATCCGCAACCACGAGAGCTTTTTGAATCTTATCTTTGAATTTATCGTCTTCATTAAGTCTTTCAATGGTACTTTCCCGTATCCCTGGGTCATCTTTAGGACCTATATCCTTTAGTTTTTCGTTGAACCAATCGAAGGCTTTCGCTGTTTTATCGTAGTTAAACTGTGTCGAGCTAGAGAGATACAAAACATTTTCCCGGGTCCTTTCAGATATCATCTCCTGTTCCTTTTGATCTTTATGAAATGTGTATTTATCGGTATCCCTTCTTTCGAATATCTGGGATCTTCTTCCTTTTGGATAATAGAACAGATATTCATCTATGATCTTATCCTTGGTGTAGCTGAGACCGTAGTTATACCGTATGTTATCCATGATAAACACGATATCAAACTTTGTGGGCCGGTTGACACATCCTTCGTCGAATTTGTATGGTTCGTGAGGTAATTTGTCTCCTTTTTGATAGGTATGAGATTTATTTATCAAGGTCCTAAAAGCGGTCAACGCCTTCAATACGTTACTCTTACCGGATGCATTGGCTCCGAATAGTGCGCCGCTCTTCAATAATCTGTAATTTTTATCCGCATTATCCTTGAACTCTATCAAATTGTAATCCAAAGAATCGTCTGGACTGGCCTCCATGCT
>JAFDUB010000121.1 GCA_019594025.1 Thermoplasmata archaeon | reverse complement strand
GTAAAAGATGGACACGAAGCCGTAAACGAGATCGTTCCTAGAATCATCCTTGGAATACACCCCTACGACCTTGAAGCCATCCGTCAGATGGACAAGGTTTTTTCAACGGATAATGAAGATAAAAACTACCTGAAGAAGAGAGAGGCATCCGTACTGGTAGGAGTGAACATCGAGAACGTATCTGAATGGAGCTTCGCAGCCAGCATGGACACGGCCACCGTATCTGAAGATTACGATCTTATGCTCACAGATTTAGGAGATAAGTACGCCATCGAGATCGGCTCTGAAAAGGGATTCGATCTTTTGGACTATGCAGAGATCAGAGATGCCACTTCCGACGAGGAAGCGTCGGTTGAGAAAAAGAATGAAGAGATCCTGTCAAAATTCGAAAGAAAGCTTAACTTTTCACCGGACAGACTACCGAAACTGCTTGAGGAAAATTACGGTAACTTGGACTTTTGGAAAGAACATTCAGAGAAGTGCTACAGCTGCGGTTCATGCAATATCGTATGCCCAACCTGTTACTGTTTCGATGTAAAGGACATCAATGAGTTAACCTTGGATAAAGGTGAGAGGGTACGAAGATGGGACGGATGCTTGCTGGAAGAGTTCGCCATAGTAGCCGGCGACGAGAACTTTAGAGAAAACAGACATCAACGATACAGGCACAGATACATGAGAAAGGGGAAATACATTTTCGATAGATATGGAGACATGGCTTGTATCGGATGCGGACGATGCGGTTCTCAATGTGTCCCAGATATAGCCGATCCCACTACCGTGTACAATGATTTAATGGAGGTTTCAAAATGACCGGAAATTCAATCTACCTTCCAAAGAAGGCAAAAATACTCAAGATCCGGGAGGAGACGGAAAAGGAGAAGCTCTTCGAGATAATCCTCGAGAGCGGTGAGCCCCTAGGACACGATCCGGGACAGTTCGTAGAGCTTTCAATCGCCGGCGTCGGGGAAGCACCCATATCGATCACATCTTCCCCCACCAAAGAAGGACCCTCCTTCGAGCTCTGTGTAAGGGCGGTCGGTAACGTTACCAACGCTCTTCACGGTTTAAAGGAGGGCGACGAGGTAGGTATCAGAGGTCCTTACGGAACCGGTTTCGATGTTGAAAAATTCAAAGGAAGAGATGTTCTGTTCATAGGCGGCGGACTCGGACTCGCACCGCTCCGTTCTCTCATCAACTACGCCATAGATAAAAGTGATGAATTCGGAAAGGTGGCCGTACTATACGGTTGCAGGGAACCCTGCGAGATACTTTTTGATGATGAAATCAACCAATGGGACGAGCTGAGTGATATAGATATGCATCAGACAGTGGATAGGTGTCCTGAAGGCGTGTGCTGGGAAGGTAACATAGGCGTAATAACCACGCTTATACCCCAGGTGGATTTCGACCCGGAAACAACCGTTGCGGCGGTATGCGGTCCACCGATCATGTATAGATTCGTTATGCAGGAATTGAAGAAGAGAGAACTTCCCGACGAGCATGTGTTCCTCTCGCTTGAGAGACGTATGAAGTGCGGCGTAGGTAAATGCGGCCACTGCCAGATAGACGGATTGTACGCCTGTCAGGAGGGCCCCGTGTTTAACTATGCGGATATCAGAGATGTAGAGGAGGCGTTATAGATGGCTGGAAAACCAAAAGTAGCATTCTTCGACTTCGCCGGCTGTGAAGGAGATCAGCTGCAGATAGCCAACCTGGAAGAAAAGGTACTCGACCTTCTGCAGGTTGTAGAAGTTGTTAGTTTCAGAGAGATAATGAAGGAACATTCCGACGATTACGACATAGCCTTCATAGAAGGGTCGGTAACCAACGACCATCTGGCCGAGCGTTTAAAAGAGATCAGAGAGAACGCAAGTATAGTGGTAGCCATCGGTGGTTGCGCCACTATCGGCGGGATAAACTCAATAAGAAATACTCAGGACTTCGAAGAGGTTAAAAGAAGAGTTTACGGCGAAGACGGAGATCTATTTCCATCCTGGGACAAGGCGAAGGCTATCGATGCCGTGATAGACGTGGATTACTACGTACACGGCTGTCCCATAGACCGTGACGAATTCATACACGTAGTGGAATCTTTGGTCATGGGAAAAAGACCGGAGATACCCAATTACCCCGTTTGTGTAGAATGTAAGCTGAACGAAAATATATGCGCCTTTGAAAGAGATGAGTTCTGTGTAGGGCCCATAACAAGAGCTGGATGTGATTCCTGCTGTGTAAACGAAGGGACCATATGTTGGGGGTGCCGCGGTATGATAGACAATCCTAATGACGACGCCCATAGAGAAGTTCTTGAAGAATACGGTCTTACCGTAGATGAAGTGATGAATAAATTTAATTTGTATTTTAATTGGCAGCAGGAGGCGAATAAAGATGAGTAAAGAAGTTAACGTAGATGTGGAATATCTTACTAGGGTTGAAGGCCATGGAAATATCGTGGTAAACGCTAAGGACGGTAATATAGAGAAGTGTGAGTGGCAGGTTGTAGAGGCTCCAAGGTTCTTTGAATCAATGGTGGTCGGTCGTTCCTGGAAGGAACTCGCACACATAACCTCCCGTATATGCGGTATATGTTCAATCGGTCATACACTCACCTCACTTAAAGCAACAGAGGATGCCATGGACATAGATATTTCTAAGCAGGACGCACTACTTAGGAGGTTGGCACTGCACGGAGAGAACGTTCAGAGCCATGTACTCCACGTTGGCTATCTAGCATTACCTGATCTGGTAGGCGTAGGGTCGGTTATACCTCTAGCATCGTCGCATCCAGACGAGCTTAAGACGGTTATTAGACTCCATAAGCTGGCTAACGATATGTCGAAATTGATATGTGGTAGGACGACCCATCCACAGCGGTTAATACCCGGTGGATTTTCAAAGATACCTACGGTTGAAGAACTTGAAAACTTAAAGGAGTGTCTTGTCGGATCCGTGGACGATCTGAAAGCGGTGGCCGGATTCGTTAAGGGATTAGCTTCCGAACTTCCCGACTTCCACCGTGAGACTGAGTTTATCTCACTTACACATGACGAAGAGTACGGACTCTACGACGGAGATATCGTTTCCTCGGATACTGGAAAGGCCCCGGTCTACGATTATCTATCCATGACCAATGAATACATCGTTCCACAATCCACCGCTAAATACACCAAAAATAACCGAGAATCACTGATGGTAGGTGCTTTGGCTAGACTTAACAACAACTATTCACAACTGTCCCCTATGGCCAAAGAGGTAGCCGAAGATTTCGGCCTATCTCCGGTATGTCATAATCCGTTCATGAACAATGTAGCTCAGTTGGTTGAAGTAGTGCACAGTGTGGAAGATTCCATCGGCTTAATCGATACTATTCTCGATAAGGGATTAGAACCACAATCTCCGTATCATCAACCGGATATTGAAGTAAAGGCCGGTAGAGGTGTTGGTGCCGTCGAGGTACCTAGAGGTATACTCTTCCACGACTACACCTACGATGAGAACGGTATATGCACCGAGGCAAACGCCATCATCCCGACCAACCAGAACCACGGCAATATACAACTAGATATGGAATCCCTGGTACCGACCATATTGGACAAGCCTGAGGATGAGATCGAACTCACCCTTGAGATGTTGGTAAGGGCCTACGACCCGTGTATCTCCTGCTCGACGCACTACGTGAACGTTAAGTTCGTGAAATAAGTGCATAGGAGTTACTAAATGGCGTCTGAGAGATCGGACGCCCGTTAAACCCTCTTATCTAATGCATACGATAGTATATCGACCATACATGCACAACTGTAGTTAAAAACAATTTTCAAAAAGTTTATTTATACTGGTACCCATAGGCCTTTATGGATAAAAGGGTACTTTCTATAGGTATTGTACTGCTCGTGATAGGTATTATTTTGATCTTCGCTTTCTGGCCTCTTACCGCTGTCGGAGGCAGGGATATATCAACGGACGATTACGAGGTGGGCGATAGGGTAACCATCTATGGAACTATTACAGATATAACAGGGATCGGAGAAGTCGTTCTCGTCGAACTTGATGGGGACACGGATATCATTGTTGAACAGTCTCGAGAGGAGTTTGATTTCGAGGAAGGAGATGTTGTATATGGTGAGATAAGGTTATCCCAAGAATTATGACACTTTTTAATTTCTTCGGAATCGGTACTTTTTTCGTAGGATCATTTTGTTTTCGAAGAATGTAGTTAATTTTTCCATCACACTAAACACGTTTTACCATCTCAATCGCACCCAT
>JAFDUB010000014.1 GCA_019594025.1 Thermoplasmata archaeon | reverse complement strand
CTACCGGCTGAGGTTAGCCGTATCGGTTACTTTGACGGTTCGGAAGAGTACAACCTTGCATACGACCACGACCCGGGGAACTTTGTGTTCCAGCCCGGTGAAGGTTACTGGGTGTACAACGATGCGGACTATACTGTGGACTGGATAGTTGAATACTAAAACCCGCTCACCGCTCACCGCTCAATTTCATTCGAGATAAATATAGTTTAACGACTATTAATAACGAACCCGCTAGGTACCTTTAAGTATATGGATTTAGGTTATAATGTTTAGATAGACTCAAACCGAGGAGATGAAAATGAGGAGGAGGTATATCAAACTAGCTTCTATCTTTATATCGTTTGTAATACTATTTTCAGTACTGGCGGCAGCTGTTTTTATCCTTCCAGCGGCTCTGTGGAAACCATAGTGCTGGAGGATACTGCATCGGAGTTAGAGAGATTGGGTGCGGAGGTACTGCATACATACTACACCCACGCACTGATCCGGGCGGATGGTGAAGTGATAAATCAGTTGATGGACCTAGATGCGAATACACTGCCCGGCAGAAGATAATATATGCGGGAAAAGCGAGCTCGACTTTGACATGAGCGAACCGAACACTCCTTCAACGAATTACAATTTTGTATAAAACAAGAAAATTATGCTGTAAATCGAATGAGACTATCGGAGTTCTTCCTCGATATAGGTGATAACTCTATCCAAGCAGGTAGTCATGTCTTCGTCTTTTTCCGTTGTTATAACCTTAGACCTCCTTAAGGAAAGTAATAGATTTTCAGAGTTGACTATTCCGACTTCCAACTTTTGACTACTCCTTATTTCCGTTTTTCGGTCTAACATTAGAGATTTCTCCACCTATATAGTACACAAAGGCTTAGGGAGATATAAAATTTCCTATTTATTATTTTCTACGATTAATTTAACTATTTTCGGCAGCTCCCCCTCTGAATTAATTTTGTATGTTGCGTCGGTAATATCTCCGTAACCGTATGAGACTCCTACACTGGGTATTCCCACTGCAGCGGCTCCGGAAATATCATGATTTGAATCGCCTACCATCACTCCGTTTTTTACCTTTAAATTATCGAGGATATTTCTGATCATGTCTTTTTTAGGTTTTTCCTTCTCTCCACATGAAACATAATCGAAATATTTCATTATGTCCATACTGTATAGAACGAATTCTACGTAATCCTTACTCCCATTGCTGCATATTGCGGTTTGATACCCTTCGGTCTTTAAATGTTTAAGTACGTTCTCAGCTCCTTCAAAAAGAACACCGTACTTTTGTATAAATACCATCTCATGAAACCCCAATCGCTCTATAAATAGCGAAAGCTGCTCATCATTTGCATCTGGAGCCAACTGCCTGCAGAACTCAGTAGTTTTCTCACCAAGTAGTGAAATCACCTTTGTTTCGTCTACCGGAGGCAGTCCCGCGTCCTCCAAAGCGTTTTTTACAGCTGGTAAAACCACCTCTCTAGTTTTAAATAGAGTACCATCAAGATCGAAAATTACGACGAAGTCCTTTTTCACGATTGATTTACAACTCATTATTATATTTAAACACCACCTGACTATCGTCTTTGATTATTTTAGTATTTTGTTTACTTTCGACGGAGTCCCCCATAAAGTCTTTTATTAATCGACGTAATCACGTAAGCGTATGGTGAAATTCGCCCATCTTGCTGATTGTCATCTTGGCGCCTTCGGCCGTAAACCCGTGTTGAGGGAGTACAATATAAAAGCATTTGAGAAGGCAATGAACATCTGCACCGCTAAGAAGGTTGATTTCATCATAATCGCCGGAGACCTGTTTCACAATCCGCTTCCGGATATGGACATAGTGAATCGGGCAGTGAAAATAATGATGGAAGTGAAAAACCAAGGCATCTTCATATACTCGGTTTATGGGTCCCATGATTACAACCTGGCTAGTGCTTCTTTGATCGATGTGCTGGAGAGTGCCGAGTTATTTAAGAACGTGGTAAAGTACTTAGAGTCGGATAATCGTCTAACAACGGTGAAAGATTCTTCCGGCGTAAGTATAACCGGTCTAAGCGGAAGAAAGAATAGGTTAGAGAAGGGATACTACGAACAGTTAGATATCGATGTTCCAGACGGAAGGGGGATATTTGTTTTTCACTCTCCGATCGCGGAGATGAAACCCACGGATATACCGGAGAAAAACGTTCTTCCCATGTCCTTTTTACCCGATGGTTATGACTACTATGCCGGCGGACATATCCATCGCCCTCTGATAAACAAAAAAGACGGTGGTTTTGTGGTGTATCCCGGCGCTACTTTCGGCTCGTCTTATACCGACCTGGAGAGAGAACAACAACGTGGATTTTACATTGTGGAGGATTGGCAGCCCGAGTACGTACCTTTGGAAGTTTGTGATATAGCAAGGATTGCCTTTAGTGTGGATGGATATACGTCTTCCGAGGTAGAGGATTTACTCATAGACAAGGCGGAGGAATGCCGAGAAGGTGACGTGATACTTCTGAAGGTACACGGCGAGCTTCTAGAAGGTTCACCAGAAGATATTGACTTTTCAAGGATCATCAAGTTGTTCGAAAGGGAAGGGGATGCTACAGTATTTTTGAACAAAAATTCACTAGAACGTGTTACAGTCGACAAGGTTAAGGTCCAAGAGGATAAGGAGGACGAAGTTGAAAAAAGGGTGTTGGAGGAGTACGGTACCCCGGAAGGTATTTCCAACGAATTTGCCAGTGAGCTGCTGCAGATTCTAAAGGGCGACAAAAAGGAAGGGGAGACCTCCATAGATTATGAAAACAGGATATGGAATGAAGCTTGTACCTTGATCGAGGAGATAAAGGAACTTCCTCAAAAAAGCTCGAGAGAGAAGGAAAAGAAGAGAGATACCAACGGACCGCAGCAGATAACTCTGGGAGATTACACAGGTGTAGATAAATGATCCTAAAGAAGATGGAATTGGAAAACATCCGCAGTTACAAGCACGAGGAGGTGGAATTCACCCCGGGTATCATCCTGTTCCAGGGAGATATAGGATCTGGTAAATCATCCCTGTTGTTAGCTCTGGAATTTGTTTTATTCGGAGGCACCCAGCAGCACTTTTACGATAAAATATTTCGTCATGGTGAGGACTATTCATGGGTACGCCTGCACTTTCAGGTGGACCATACCGAATACATCGCCTACCGTAGTATCAAACGCACCTCCAGTGGTATACAGCCCGATGAATGTTACCTCGACGTCGGTGATACCAGGATGGAACTATCGTGGAGGGAGATGAGGGATAAGATAGACTCGCTTTTAAAACTTAGAGAGGGCTCGGGATACAAAGTCGAAACCTTTCACATGGGTATATACATACCTCAAGAAAGGATGAACGAAATTTTATCCATAAACGACGATCAACGTTTGACGTCCATAAGACGGGTGTTCAACCTTGAGGATTACAAACGTGCCGTGGACAATATATCGATACTGAGTAGGGAGTTGAAGAACGAAATAACGAAGATGGAGACTAGAGCCGAGTCTCTTGAAGACTTCAAGGTAGGATTGAATAAACTTAAGGAAAGGAGGGAGGGAAAAAAGAGTGAATTAAAGGAATCAAAAAAAGAGTTAAATGATATTAAAGAAAAACTGGTTTCACTCGATACCCGATTAAAGGAACTATCCGAGTTGAATGATGAACGAACTTCGTTGATCAATAAAAAAAGAAATCTAAGCTCAAGACTAGAGCGTTTGGAGAATGAATTAAAAGAGAATGAATTTGAGCTTAAGGAACTAAAGAAGGAAGAATCGCGTTTGGGTGAACTTAAGGAAAAAAAAGAGAAACATGATAAGTTAAAATCCAAGCTTGAAAACGTGAAACAAACTGTGCGAAGTAGAGAGGCGAAGGAGAGAAAACATCAAGCTCTCAGTACCCGCTTAGAGGTTGAGAAAAAAGAGCTGAAAAAACTGCAGTCGAAATTAAACAAAAAGGAAGAAATTGAAAGCAAGATCGAGAAAAAAAGAGGTTTGCGTGAAGAACTGAAGAATTTGAAATCGGAGAAACGAGCTTTGGAGGAAAAAAACTCGGAGATATATGGTGAACTGAAGTCGTTGGAGAAAGAGGAAGATTCTTTACTCCGGGAGAAGAAAGAGACCGAGGATTTGGAAGAGGAGGCTGAATGTCCCAAGTGTAAGCAGCCCATCACTGAAGAGCACGTATCCGTGATGGTGGGTGAAATTGAAGAAGAGCTTGCACGAATTCGCTCTAAGATGGACAGTCTAAGAGATAAAAAAAACCAGGAGAAGCTGTCAACTCTCCGTACTAAGCTTGAAAAACTTTCAGAGGAGGAGAGGGAACTTTATTATCGGGAAAAAGAGCTCGAAGGATTAAGAGATATCGAGGACGAAATATCCTCACTAGAAGATAGAATTTCAAACCGTACCGAGGAAATTGAAAAGCTGGAAAAAAAGATTGAATCCTTCGAATGGAATTCTTCCGATTTAGAAAACTTGGAATCAAAGGTTGAAAAGCTCGGTAAGTACAGAGATGAGTACATAGCTCTCGTTGAGAAGCTAAAGAAGCGTGACGAGTTGGAGTCGAGGATCGAAACTACACGTACGAATATTGAGAAAACAAAAGATGAAATCACCGATTTAAAAAAGAAGCTGGAAAAGGTGGAGGAAAAATTTTCGAAGTCCGAGTATGAAGAATGCAAGTCACAGCACCAGAAAGCAATAGCCTCACGAAGCAAGCTCGAGGAACGAATTGAAAACATAAACGTGCTTCTAAATAATATGGAAGAAGAACTCGGCAAAGTTAAAGAGAAGATAAAGAAGATGAAAGGCTACCGCAGCAAGGCCAGGGAGTACAAGAATATCAAATCATGGATGGAAGGACCTTTCAAGGAATCTATCCGTACCATGGAAGAGCACCGCATGATACAGATAAACAAGCAATTTGAAAACTACTTTAGAAGCTGGTTCAACGAGATACTTGATGATCCTGAAAAATACGCTCGTTTAGACGATAAGTTCGCACCGGTGATATCCACCTCGAACAACGTAACCAGGGTGGACGATTTAAGCGGTGGTGAGAGAACATCTGTAGCTCTAGCGTATCGCCTTGCTTTCAACACTATGATAAAAGAACAGTTAGGTCTTGAAAGCAACCTTCTAGTACTCGACGAGCCGACAACGGGATTCAGCCGTGAACAGTTAACTCATTTGAAGGATGTGTTGGAAAAAACAAATGCAGACCAAATTATCATAGTATCTCACGAGAACGAGATAGCCAACTTGGCTGAGTTAGAGTACACTGTACAAAAGGAAGACGGCGTTTCACGGGTTGCGAGGGTAGATTGAAATCAGTTCATGTCTTACCCTGATCCTTTCCGAGTTTATTTCGGAAATAAACCAAGAGCATGTCGATGGGGGACACAAGTACGAGCACAACGAAAAAAAGCACAAAAAAAATAGCGTCTTCATGTGATACCACTATCTTTCCAAAAGAGGTAAGAATGAACATAAGCTCACAGTAGATCAAGGCTATCAATGAACTTATGTACCTTTTTTCCGTAAACTCAGTCCAAGCTATGTCCGCGGTCATAAAGATAAAACCAATTGAGATCATGTTCAATGCAGCGAAGGAAACCAGGGGGCCGGGTTTGAATATGTGCATGAATACTCCTATCGTGGGAGAACCAATTAATAGTAAGAAAAAGCTCAGTATGAATATGATTTTATACCATATTATGTTCCACCGCTCAAGGAGCAGTTTACGTTTGTACAATCTTACGGAACCGTCTTCGTAGTAAAATACGGGTTTTTCTTGAGGATACGGTGTTTTCTTGAGTATCACACGACCGCGTAGCACATCAAATATCGAGAAATACACGCCGCCGATGATTATCGGTAAGATGAAAAACGATATAATCGGTAGATCCGATGCTAAAGATGTTATATATAAAAAAATGCCCATGGGAAAGATAAAACTACTGATCAAACCGAGTTCCTGGTATTCGTCCAATGCATCATATGTAAGCAAGATGTAAATCCCTACGAAAACGAGGTTGTAGAACAATATCCTTTGGAAAGTATCCGATTCGAATCTAGTTCCATATAGGAAAACAGAGATGAAGAGAATTAGGGTAAAGATAGATAAAGCGGAATATAACAATTTCCAGGCAAATTTTTTCCATCTATTCTTAAACTTTTTTTGACGCCATTCAACTACCTGGTCATAATATAGTGGTTGTATCATTACCTTTTACCTCGGGTCAAATATAGATAGACTATTACAAAAAATAGTTTTCCGCTGCTCTTTTCTCTGACCATCATAATGGTCGTTCATGAAAAACGGACTCAGACCGATTCCAGCATCTTCTTCATCCTTAAACTATCACGGTCTAGTTCCGGGGTCTCGCATATGACTGTAATATCATAGTCTTTTTCTTTTAGCAAGGGTGCCAGCATAGAGAAGTCCGGCTCCCTGTCATTCACGTTCATATGTGCCCTTTCACCGGTATCGTTGTACTCGATGGAAGAAAAGTGAGAGTGCAAAGGGCCGTCGTGTATGGTCTCGTACTTTTTCAGCAGTTCGCGAAAATCATCTTCCGTCTTAAGAATTCCATTGTAGCGTGCATGGTAATGGGCGAAGTCGAGCACGGGAACGACGATATCTGTCATCTTCATCACCTCTGCGATCTCATCAAGGGTACCCCAACTTTTCTTTCTACCCATCTGCTCTAGACCAATCTTTACATTCAAGGACTCTTCAACTACCATCTCAGCACATTCGCCAACGTTCTCTCCGATTATCTCGGTGGTTTCTTCACTGCTGAGTTCACCGTAGTAACCGGCATGCACCGTGATAACCGTAGCCCCCATTATATCCCCCAGGCGGGCGCTCTTCATTATTCGCTCTTTACTTTTTTCTATTACGTCGTCTTTTTCGGAGTTAAGGTTGATATAGTAAGGCGCGTGGATACTAAGATGTATGCCGTGTTTAGTTGCTTCTTCACCTATACTTTTTGCCGTTGAATCCCTCATCCTGGCCCCCCTCACGAACTGTACCTCCATGGCATTCAGCCCCTCTCGAGCCAGGTAGGCCATACTGTTTTTGGTTCCCTTCACTCCGTGTGGAGTTCCCCCTGGTCCTAATCGTATCATATATTAGGTAAAAGAAACTTACACTAAACCTTTTTGCCCAGTTCTTCCGCCAATGTTACCGCTTCAGGAACTCCCAGATCGGCGGCGATTTGAGCGTACTCCAAGGCACGTTTGAAGTTCTTTTTAGTTTTTAAAAGCAGCGCCTTTTCGTACCATGCAGGCCCGAAATCTTCGGATAATCCGATGCATGTATCGTAGGCCTTTGAAGCACCTTTTAAATCTCCGGTAGCGGAGAGTGCTTTACCCAATCCAAACCACGCATCTAAATCATTTTCCCGGCTGCTCGATTTGAAAAGGGGTACCGCCTTCCCGTATTCACCTATCTCCAAGAATATGTTGCCTTTGGTAAGTTTTTCTTCCCAATTTTCTTCTTCAATTACTTCCAATGCCTCGTCGAACTTTTCTAAGTCCGATAGGTATCTGGCAAGTGCTATTCGAGCTTCCGGACCGTCCTTTTCAACCGCTGACCGAAGGTATTCCAACGCCTTTTCCTTATTATCTAAACCTTTGTAGGCCTCCCCTTTAAGTATTAATAAATCCGCAGACTCTTCTATCGCCAGGCCTTCGTCGGCCGCAATAAGGGCCTCACGGTACTCCTCAAGTTCGAGATGCACCGCAGCTTTCCGTCTCCAAACGTAGACCTTACCGTCATCATCCCGGAGTGCGGTTTCGTATACCTTTAGCGCGTCTCTAAATCTTCCCAGTTCCTCTAGAAGTTCACCTTTATCTATCAATGCGGAAAAGTCGTTATAACGTGTGTACAACTTGTCGTATACCTTCAAAGCTTTGTTGAAGGCCAGCAGAGCTTCGTCATAATTTTGTGTGTACTCCAATATCTCCCCGGTTAGCCTATGGGCATCGGCGAAGAGTGGATTCTTATCTAAAGCGGTTTTTAAAGATTCCAATGCATCCTCATACCTCCCCATCATATGAAGTATTTCCGCTCTAACGTACCATGATTTTTCGTAATCTGGGTTTAGATCCAGGGACAGGTCTATTTTATCCACCCCCTCTTCCTTTTTACCGGTTTTAGCCAAAGCGTATCCTAAAGCAAGTAGAGCATAATCGAAATCGGGTTTTATCTCTAAGGCCCGTTGGTGGTACTCTATCGACTCCTCATACACCCCCATTTTATTTTGTGCATTGCCGATGTTATTCCATGCAATCTCGTATTCGGGATTCACCTCGATAGCTTTGACGAAGTATGGGACGGATTCCTCGTACTTTTCTAAGTTATAGAGTGCATTACCCAGATTGTTCCATAATACTTCGTTATCTGTGTTGTATTTTGAAGCCTCTTTGTAGTGGATAATAGCTTCTTTGTAATCTCCCGATGTATGCAGTAGATATCCCATGTTGTAATGGGCAGGGCCGTAATGGGGATCGATATTCAAAGCACGTTGATAACAGGCTTTGCTTTCTTGATAGTGTCCTAAGGAAAATAGACCATAGCCTTTGTTGTTCCATACCTCTTCGTCATCCGGCACATAATCTAAATAATCGTCGTAGTTTTCAATCGCTTCGTGATACCTTCCCAGGTCCATCAACGCATCCGCTATCTTTTTTAGAGCCTCTAGATTAGACGGGTTTTTTTCCCGCGCCCTCTGATAAATAATGATTGCACCCTTATAATCGTCAATTTCTTCGTAGATCTCACCTTTATAAATTAAAAGCTCGTCAATCTCAATCTTCCCTCGTTTGACTCCTTCATCAGCCCATTTCTTTGCGGCTCTAGACCTACCCAAACGTGCGTAAGCGAAGGCCTTATCAAAGTAAGCTTGATAATTCTTGGGTTGTAATTGAATGATTTCGTCATAACATTCCAGTGCCTTTCTATACTCACCGAGATAAATATGAGAATTTCCTTTGTTATGCCATGCGGTGACGTAATTTGGGTTTATTTTTAAAGCTAAGTGATATGATTCTATTGCCTTCTCGTGTTTACCCACAGCGTCAAAGGCTACACCCATATTGTTGGCGACCATCTCGTCCTTACGATATTTTAGTACTGTTTCATAGAGGTTGATCGCTTCCATGTACCTTTCTTCATCACATAGTTCTTCCGCTCGCTCCAGAACCCCTTTGACTTCCTGGGAAAAATTAGTCCTACTAAGATTATCCAATAAAGAAACCACTACCAAGACTATGTTTTTGTTCGGCAATACATCAACTCAACACAAAAAGAAGTAAAAAGGTTAAAAGGTTTTCTAAGGGGTTACACGATTTTTTTCTTGCTGGTTGAGCCCGCTTGGTTTAGCTCGGTTCCGCATGCGTAACACATCTCTGCTTCAGGACTCAATTCGGTTCCGCACACTGGACAGGCTAACTCATCGCTTTCTCCCTCTTCAGGTTCCTCTTCTTCGCCCATATCGGTTCCGCATGCGTAACATATTTCAGCATCCGTGCTTAGTTCGGTTCCGCAGTTTGGACATTCGAGCTGTCCTTCTTCTTCGGGTTCTTCTTCCTCTTCGGCTTCCTCTTCACCCAGTTCGGTCCCGCATGCGTAGCAGATCTCTGCATCTGTGTCGAGTTCAGTTCCGCAGTTTGGACATTCGAGCTGTCCTTCTTCTTCGGGCTCTTCTTCCTCTTCACCCAGTTCGGTCCCGCATGCGTAGCAAATATCTGCATCAGGCTCGAGTTCGGTTCCGCAGTTTGGACATTCCAGCTGCTCTTCTTCTTCGGCTTCTTCCTCAGGCTCTTCTTCCTCTTCGGGTACCTCTTCTTCTTCGGGCTCTTCCTCTTCTTCGGGTTCTTCCTCTTCGGCCTCTTCCTCTTCGGGTTCCTCTTCAACTTCAGTCTGAGGTACTTCTCCGATATCTTCCTCTGCGCTCACTTCCGCCCTTTCAGGTAAATCGGGTACTTCTAACTGGATTTCAAACATCTCCGACATTACGTCCCTTTCTCTTTCCAGCATCTTTTTATGGGCCTCTAAAAGACGGCTCCTAGTATCTGATAGCTTTTTATCCTGGTTAAGCAGCTGCCCTTCTTTTTCCATAACATCTCGGCTTTGAGAAAGAGCGTCGTCAAGTGAACTTTTTAGTTCACCGAGAGTATCCAATAGTTCCGAACGCTTGTTGAGTATATCCTCTTCTTTGGTAACGATGATGTTTTCCCTCTCATCGAGATCGGTTTCACGCTCCACCATAGCTTCTTCTCTTTCCATCAACTTCTCTTGCCTAACTAAAACATCTTCTTTTATCCTTTCCGCCTCGTCAATTTTACTCAAAAGAGAGTCTCTCACCGATTTGATCTCAGTTCGTTCTTTGTCGAGTTTTTCTCGAGCTTCTTCGAGTTCGGAACTTCTTTTATCGATTTTTTCCTTTAACTCTTCAAGTTCCTCTCCTCTCTTGGCAAGAGTCTGCTTTTCCAAATTAATTTTTTTCTCTTTTTCCAGAAGCTCTTCTTCTTTCTCTTCAACATTGGCTTCCTTCTCGTCTAGAACGCTCTTCTGCTGCTTTAGCTTGCTAACGTATCCTTCCATTTCCGTAAGGAACTCGTCTTCGTCTGGCAATTTTATTCCCCCTAGTGGGTATTCTGGTTACGACTTATTAGGGCATAGTACTTCTAATTTATATACCTTACTAATACATTACGAGATGTATGATCTAAATTTATTCAAATATAGGTCCGAGTATTTTCATTCCATCCGGACCGATATCGATGGCGTGTTTCTCCATACTGTGTTTGCATGCTCGCATCTTTTCAATCTGCAGATAACGTGTGAGCTTTCCCCTGTTCCGATCTATTCCCAGCATAATCAAACCGTCTACGAGGAACCCCTCGTTACCCAGGAGGTTCGCTTCTGCACCAATACTTCGCTCCATAACCACGAAGCTGTACAGGTCCAAATCCCGTAACAATTTGAAGAAGTAGAACATCTTTTTTCTCATATTTTCTTCATGTTCCATCAGCGAGTAAAGGGCTCCCAATGAATCCAAGGCGAAAACCTTGAATTTATCGCCTTTTTCCTGCTTGAAATGTCTCAGCATCCTTTCCAAGAAATCGATGTAATCCGTTTCCTCCTCATCTTCCACTATCTGGTCTATTTCTCTGAGGTCAGTGATGTCGGATATCTGCATATTCAAGCTCAAATCTATACCTAAACTTTTCATGTTCGCCAGGTGGCTCTCGACGGTCTCTTCCAAAGTGGTATAAAGACCAAATGATTTCGTATTTTCAACAAATTTAGTCATCATAGAGTAGCAAAAACTTGTCTTCATGGAGCCAGGTGGCCCGGTGACTAGTACGACTTTAGGGGGTTTTATGTCGGTTATAAAAACCCTATCCAATCCAGGTATAGTATTCCGAAACATGAGCATCACGTTATTAGGATGGTGTCCCCCCTAAAGGAAACAAGTGCATATAATCTTATCGATTGAATATCGTGTGAATCCACCCCTCCCTGACGGAAGGGGCTTCCAAAGAAGTTTGACGGGCATCTTACGACACCATCCTTATTCTCTGTGGCGTATCCACAACACCACTACTCTCTATTCCCGTTAAAACGGTTTCGAGTATACCTGATTTCACCTAAGGTGTGTCGTCATACACCAAAACATTCATCCATCTAGCGGAGGGGACATATGTCTATCCTCATCTATGGGTAAATTCGGCACAAGGCGGCATAAAAAAAAGTGTCTTTGACTGTAACCCGATCTTTCTTTTGTGAGAATCACAGGTCTGATAAGATCATGGACGCTTTTTTGTTTTTTAAAATACCGTGGACGCTTTTAGAAGATATATACGATAACAAAAATACGGCCGGTTAGAGAATGATGAGTAATACGATGACCACCGTCAATCCGAGTAGTAAAATCGACAAGTCGGCGGATATCTGCAGGAGGGGTATCATATAGACCGCACCGATGGTTATTCCCGAGGCTGTCAAAGCGGCGGTGTAGTGCTCCCCCCTCCATCTGCAGCCCAGTAAGTAGGCGGTTATGCTGGAGAGTGGAACGGTGAGCAGAAGTATCCACAGGTCGGCTCCGAAAAGTGAGAGGGGTACGGCGATTAAATCGACCACGTCAACCCCTCTGAGCCAGTCGGTGTATTTTTTGTACAACGCTTTGATACGTGCGGTTTTGGGGTGCTTCTTTTTTGAATTTTTAACTTCGTAATAGCGCTTCCACAGGATGAACTCGTCGTAGGCGTAAGAAGTTGCCATCATAGCGCCCATTGATAGAGTGGAGAAAAGGAGTACGGTCAGTAGGTTCAGACCGAGTGCTCCTTGTCGGGGATTCTCTTCAAGTGAGTTCAGGACGAAATAATCCGGATAGAGGGACCAGAAGGGAGAGTAATGACTTCTTAGATTGAACATGTAGTTACCGCTTTCCGTATGCTCGGGAATGGTGATCATAAAACCCACCCTCGCGGATTCGCCACCTTCCACAGTAAGGTAATTCTCTTCTATACTCAGCCAATCTTGTTTAGCTTCGTTGTAAACGTATATGTTGGTCCGCATCAACCCAAAGTTAGTCATGCTGTGGTTGCCGTATATGGTCTGCCCCGGTCGTACGTAGGAGAACTGCTCGTCCGCGGGTTCCGCCTCCTCACCGACCCCTACGGCTATGGTCTGCTCTTCACCCGAGTAAACTGATGGTGTGATTATAATTAAAGAGAAAGCTATCAGCAGCACCAAGAATACTTTCAGCGGGTGTATCTTGTCTTCCTCGTCACCTAGTATCAACTGCTTTAACCTGCTCTCTTCGTCGTCCTTTTTTTCAGGTAAAAATAGGATTGTCACGATCAGCATTACGCCCACGGTGGCTAAAGGTACCATCATAACCAGTCCGCCGGCGCCCATGGTGCCTAAAGTGGCACCGATAAAACCGCTCATGCCGAGCCACAGGTGGCCTATGAACGGTATTACGAACGGCAAGTCGCCTATGCTGATTACCCGGCCCAGCAGGTTGGATTCGGTGACCGGGCTGGGATTCGGCCTGTCGTTAGCGTCGCCCTGGGTGATAAGCTCGATACGACCGTTGATTTCTCTTACCTCTATCACCCGGTGTGAAACGGTTTCACCGCCGTGTACGGTGCTCCTGAACACCACTATGTCCCCCTCTCTGATCGAGTCTGTTCCAGCGGGTGTCCAGAATACGATATCCCCCACGTTCATGGTGGGCTCCATACTCTCGCTTGATACGACGGAAATAGGGGTGACCGGTTCTTCACCGGATGCAAAAGCTGCAGCCCTGGAGAGCAGTATGAGTATCAAGGCAGCTAGTAAAATATTGCCCAAGGTTTTTGGGATGTTCAACGAAGTCCGGTACGAAGTTATGGTTTTCAACCAGTCTTTCACCTTTCTTCACTCCTTCTGGCCTTTATTTCATGGGTTGCGTAGGTTAGAAAGAGGCCGCCGATCATCAATATGATTCCGATGTGCAGCCATGTCCTGTCGGTCTCCGCCACCATCGGCTCCTTTTTTTCTTCCTCCACAATCACAACGATACTGTCGGGTTCCGACCATTCGTTCCGTTCGTCCCTTACCCTGAAAGTGATTGTGTGGGTGCCGGCGCTCAAAGAACGGCTGAATTCTTTCTGACTTGAAAGGAAGCCACCGATATCGGAGGTCCATTCGACGGTTATGTTTCCCTCCGTAGAGTTAGTCGCTCCCACGAAGTGGACCAGTTCGTTCTCCGTTATCACGGTACCGTTGACCGGGCTTTCGATCCAGCCGAAGGGGCCGTGCTCGTGAAGCGGTACTATAAGGTTGATGTGCTCGGATGTGGTACTCAATCCCAAGGTGATGTGACCGGTGAAACGAACTGGTCGATCGAAGCAGAGGCAGGCGGTAACTGGTTGGACAACGTATATACATCTGAGAACGCGGGTACATGGACTGTAACCGGTAGTTATGGAACACTTACAGACACAGCAACACTGACCGTAGAGCCTGGAGATGCTGCTTATATCGAGATAACTCCATCAGACTCTTCAATTCAGGCGGGAGAGTCACAGGCTTACAATGCCACCGTTTACGACGAATTCGGAAATGAAATCGGTGATGTTACTGATGAAACTACATGGTCGATCGATGCTGAAGCAGGGGGTAGTTGGACGGATAACGTGTACACTTCCGAGTTTGCCGGTACGTGGACTGTTACAGGTACGTATGGAACACTGACGGATACAGCAACGCTGACCGTGGTAGAGGAACAAGTGACTATGGATATCGAGCTTTATGCTGGTGGAGATGCAGACGGCTGGAACTTCGTATCCTTCTATCTCGAATTGGAGAACACCGACTTGGAGTATATACTAGAACACGAGGATTACGGCATATCTGGTAACTACGATAGAGTGATGTACTACGATGCAACTACGGATGAATGGCTCACGTACGTACCAGGAAGAGATGATAAATACAATAACTTAGCGAGCTGGGATCACACCATGGGCATATGGATACGGATGACGGTGGATGATGTATTGACGGTAGCTGGTACGGAACCAACCAGCACCACAATAACACTGCAGCCCGGATGGAATATGGTAGGTTTGCCCAGTTCAACAGCAGGTAATCACAACATTCCAACAGAGGTAAGCCGTATAGGATACTTCGATGCTTCCGAGGAGTACAACGTAGCTTACGACTACGATCCAGAGAATTTTGTGTTCCAGCCTGGTGAAGGCTACTGGCTCTACAACGATGCAGACTACGCTGTTGATTGGATAGTGGACTACTAAATCCCTTTTTTCTTTTCTTTTTTTATAAATATCGTCCACTGGTTTATTGCCCTCCAAAAGGCATAAATATGTTAACCACGATAGTTGTATATATGATAACAGTTTTGTGAGGAGGAAAAAATGAAAAAAAACGTTAAGCTTCTGTCGGTTTGTGCTGTGTTATTATTGGTAATAGGAACTTTCTCTGGTACGGCACTTTTTTCTGACGATATCCTTGGAAATAATGGGGAATCTGGTGCTGAAAGTCCTAACGTGGAACCACCCACTACTCTGTACACTATCTTTGAGAGCGACTTTCAATGGGCGTCCGCCTCCAAAGTGGACAGTCCGTTCTGGGAATTGAGAACAGAGGCCTCCCGTGTCAGCGGTTATTCCGACCTCGACGGTCCCGTGGTAGGGGTAACAGTACATCACTGCGCCGGAACCTACGGATGGGCGGACGACCCTGCCGACGGTGTGAACCAGGTACATAAAGGCAACGATTGGCCCGGTGCCGCTTATGATTTCATAATTGGATTAGACGGGACCATTTACCACGGCGGACCGTTGGACAGCTTGGGCTGGCATGCGGGGGATTATCGAAACATCGATAATATCGCCATATCTTTTGAAGGAAATTTCAACGAATATCATCCCAACGAGGAGCAGTACGAGGCAGGAGGTCATTTGATCGCATATCTTGTTTCTATCACAAGTATCACCGATGAAAGGACCGGTTCGATTGATTTGAACATCGGTAGTTTTGATGATGTTACACCCCACGGTAGTTGGGGTTCTTACGGCTGTCCGGGACAGTACTTCAGCCGAGCTTCCCTAGAGTATTATTATAATCTGTACATGGACGGCTCGGATCCTGGGGAATTCGTGTTGGATTATTGGTCGGTAGAGCCTCAGGTGGTCGAAATCGGTGAAACCTTAACTATCGAAGGTCGTGTCGAGAACGTAGGGGGTGAAACGGAAGATATACCTGTAGAACTTTACATAGATGGTTCATATACCGATACCTATTGGGTATACGGCTTGGGACCGGGTGAGACCGAATGGGTCTCCTTCCAGCGTACCAAGGACGAATTAGGCACCTATGACGTTTTTGTTGGCCTTTGGGATGTTGATGATTACGTATGGCTCGATACGTGGGAGAGCGGATTCGAGGTAGTCGAGCCTTTGGAGATAGAGATCACATCACCTGCGGACGGTCAAGTATTTGATGTTAACCAGGTTACCGTTGAATGGATAGGAGGAGGGATGGATTACTATCGTACCAGGTTGAACGAAGGGGACTGGGTTGATGTAGGCACATCCACCTCTCATACTTACACGGGTCTAAACCATGGTACCCATGAAGTAAATGTGGAAGCGGTTAGAGGCACGGTTGGTGGTGGAGAGGAACAGCAGGACGACAGTTATGAAGGTACAACCCACTGGCTGGAAGTCACAAACGATATAGACCGTGCACAAAGGTTCGTACCGGGAGGTTCCATTCTTACACGTCTCGAACTTCCGTTATATTCATCTGATACCTCCTCGAATGCGAATATAGGTATAAGAGGAAATGATGACAGCCAATCACCTAGTGTACCCCAAGGCGGCCCCCCTCTTTGGGAGACGTCTGTAACCATGCCTGATGAAGGTTCCTGGACATGGGTAAGCATAGATGTGAACAGTCTATCAATCACCCCTGGAGAGACCTATTGGATAACAATAGACTGGGAAGGCGGCGACGGCATGAATTGGATGGGTTCATATGATGATGACTCCGATCCTGCCTACTCCACGGACGGCGGCACCAGCTGGCATACTTCCAGCGCAGACTACTCTTATGCTTACCGTACCTTCACAACGGATGCCGCTGAAGAAGAGGACGACAGCTTCGATGGTATCACCCATTGGCTGGAGATTACAAACGATATAGATCGTGCACAAAGGTTCGTACCTGATCGATCGGGAATAACCCGCCTGGAGCTTCCCTTATACAGCAGGGGCGATACTTCGTCTAATCTGAACATAGGAATAAGGAATGATGACGACAGCCATTATCCAACAGTTCCAGAAGGCGGTACTCCAATTTGGGAAACCTCGATCACCCTGCCGGATGACGGTACCTATCAGTGGATAAGTGTCGATGTTGAAGATTTGGAATTGACACCCGGAAATACCTATTGGATTTCGCTGGATTGGGAGGGAGGGGACTATATGAACTGGATGGGCTCTTTCGACTACGATACCGACCCTGCTTACTCTACGGACGGTGGTGCGAATTGGCACACTTCTGGCTCCGACTATACTTACGCTTACCGTGTTTTCACTTTGGAAGATACGGCAAAGACCGCTAGAGATTCCGTATCCTTTACCGTGGATACTTCGGATCATACTCACACCTTATACGGTTTCTGGCCCTATTGGACCGACCCGGCGGATTACGAACCCGATTGGAATGGTTTAACGCATGTGGCCTACTTCGGCCTGTACCCTCAAGCCGATGGTACCCTGGATGATTCCGCTATGTATCGTTACGAAGATGTGAGAGCTATGGCACATGCAAACGGTGTGGAGGTTACCATATCTCTTCCCTGTTTTGACAAGGATACCCAGGATAGTATCCTTGCCTATCACAGAACAGATTTGGCAAACAACATACAGGCGGCAATGAACGATTACAATGCCGATGGAGTGAACCTCGACTTCGAATTTCCGAGGGAAACTAATTCGTATACCGGTGAGTCCAACGAGGAGCTTTTCGAAGAATTGATGCAGATAATCGACAGTACCTTGGATTCCAGTTATCACGTGTCGTTCTGTATCGCGGGTGGTGTTGAACAAGTATATAGAAATCCCGGGTTAGCTCAGTACATCGATGACATATTCATGATGGGCTACGACTATCATTGGAGCAATGCTCCTACCACCGGGCCGGTGTCCCCCTTCGACGATCCAACCAGGTTTGACGTAACCAACTCCGTTAATATTTTAAGAGATTATTATCCGGATAACAAGATCATACTGGGTGTGCCCTTCTACGGGTACGACTGGCCCTGTGAGGACGATCAACCGGGCTCTCCGACCACTGGAAGCGGTACAGCGGTGTTCATGAAAGACGCCATACAGAACGCAGATGAGTATGGTAGGAACTGGGACGAGGATTCCAACACACCGTGGTATGTTTATTACGACGGTGAATGGAGGCAGTGCTGGTATGAAGATGATGAATCCTTGGGACTTAAATGGGACTACGTGGTAGCTGAGGGACTTTCCGGTACCGGTTACTGGGCCCTAGGATACGAGCACGAGGGTATATGGGATGTGGTGGAAGAGAAGTTCAGCGATGGTGAACTAACTTTCGATATAGAACTCATGGATGGATGGAACTTTGTATCCTTCAACCTGGCAACGACCGACAGCTCGCTGGAGACCATACTTGAGGACCCGGATTACGGAATATCCGGTAACTACGATAGCCTGATGTACTACGACGCTTCGGTAAACGAGTGGTTGACTTATCAACCGGACAGACCGGGTCGATTCAATAATCTGGAGAACTGGAACCACCTTATGGGGGTGTGGATAAGGATGATTGAATACGACGTTTTGACCATACAGGGAAATGCACCCAACAGCACGGATATATCTCTGGTGCCAGGGTGGAACATGGCCGGTTATCCAAGTGCAACCGCTGGAAACAGTGACTTACCTGTAGAGGTTGACAAGATAGGATATTTCCAAGCTTCGGAGGAGTATAATCTTGCATACGACTACGAACCCGCCTCCTTTGAGTTTTCACCCGGCGAAGGCTACTGGATTCACAACCCCACAGATTCTACGATTACGTGGTCCGTGAGTTGGGGTGAGCCTGAACCCCCCTTCGATCCGGCCCCTCTTGATGGTGCGACGGACGTTGATACGAACCCGACCCTCAGTGTAGCTGTGGAACATGAAGGCGGCATAGAGATGGATGTTCACTTTTACGACGCCTCTACCGACTTTATCATAGGAACAGACGAAGGAGTTTCAAGCGGTTCCCGTGCATCGGTCACATGGGCGGAACTCGAGTATGACACTACCTATAACTGGTACGCCGTCGCCGCCGACGGCTATGAAACCGCTGTATCGGATACATGGCAGTTCACTACCTCCCCCCAAGAGGCGGTGTTCGTGATGCATGGCTGGTCGTTAACTCCCGGGGTTGTAGCTCCTGGTGAAACGGTAACGATTTCTGGAGAGGTCGAGAATATCGGCGGTGAAGAGGACAGTGTTCCTGTTGAACTGTACATAGACCAATCTTACACCGATACCGAATGGGTTACTCTGGGACCGGGAGATGTGACCACGGTCACGTTTTATCACTCCGAAGAGGAGGTCGGAATCTACGATGTTCTCGTCGGTCTTTGGGACACGGATGATTCGGTTTGGATTGATACATGGGAGAGCCAGTTCGAGGTGGAGGATGATGATTGTGAGGAGGAACAGGACGACAGCTGGGACGACCCGGCTGATTACTGGGCTTCCGGTATCAACGACTTAAACCTTCACAGAGCTCAAGCGTTCCAACCCGAGAGGTCTGTGCTTTCTCGGATAGAATTACCCATATACGCCGAGGCCGGTACGGCTTCTGCCGAGGTTACGATTCGGGCGGACGACGGAGGCGTTCCCTCTTCCACCGCTATGGGTACGAAAGTGGTACACGATTTAGATGAGTTTCCTGGGTACCTTGAGTGGGTGAGTATTTCCTTCGATGAAAATATTGAGTTTACACCGGGAGACACCTATTGGATAACCGTGGGTAACATCGGTGATAACATCGAGTGGATGACCGAGACCGCTGATTTCGGCTATCCCCACAGAGCGATATCATGGGACGGCGGCACGACCTGGGACGGACCCTGGCAGGACCACATACATCTCTTCCGTACTTTCACATGCGGTGATGGCTCCCCCGGTGACGCTTTAGAGGGCAAGATAATCGCCATCGATCCCGGCCACGGCGGATCAGATACTGGTGCGGTAGGATGGGACCCGGACCCACCTTACGAGAAGCACTTCGCGTTGTGGATAAGCGAAGAACTCCGTGATCTTTTGGAGAGCGAGGGTGCTGAAGTGGTCATGACTAGGGACGGAGATTACGACGTTTCCTTGGCCGATAGATGCGCCATAGCCAACAACGCAGGTGCGGATATATTCGTCAGCGTACATCTCAACTCTGTTGGAAACGAAGATGTGCAGGGAACAGAAACCTTCTACTACGGATGCGGCGATTCCTACTCTGTAGAGGGAAAGGATTTGGCGGAGAAAACACAGGCACGTTTGGTCGCCAGGTTGGGTACCAACGACAGGGGAGCTAGGGCGGACTGCGATTACTTCGGCTATCACCTTTATGTACTAGCCAACACACACATGCCCGCCATACTCACCGAGTCCGTATTTATCTCTAATCAACAGGAGTACGAGATGATGCTGGACGAGTACTGGCGGATGGAAACCGCTATCGCCCATTTCGAAGGTATTTTAAACTATTTCAACGTTGAAACCACTGTTAACACGGATGCGATACTGGAGGAGATCAAGTTCCATCAAACCGACTTAGATGAAACGATAGAAGAATTTTCAGTGGGTAAAGGGACAATTGGCTGCCGTCTTTCCTTCGTCAATGAAAATTATCAGATACTGATACCTGAATCCTATGCGGTAGAAATTACACATAAGGTCACGAAAGTCCTTTTCTAGCAGAGGATAGACAAAATAGATGCACCACTGCGGCCCTTTTCATCATAATTTATGGGGGAATAGCATATATATGCACCTAAAGTTTAAATAATTTAAAAATGCTAGATGAGTGGAGAAGTTTCTTTTCGTAGAGGAGGAAACTAATATGGAAAAAAAAGAGAGAAAAATGGCAATTTTTGCGGTGATGTTAATCGTTACCTCTGTTCTAACAACGGCATCCGTCGTATCTCATGAGTATGAAAACAGCTTCACGGTTATGGATTATAACAATCACGAAAGCCTCTTTACCGAACTTGGGTGTACCGGGTTGTTACCACCAAATGATACTGCTGATAGAAGTGCTCAACCTTACGATGAATCTGATGGGGGTTTAGTGTATATTGTGATTCAGGACGACCTCTTCGGAAGCATATCCGACAGCGTGCTTTCTCTAGCGGATAATATCGAGAACCGCAGGAACACTCCTTACACCGTTGAAATAATAGATGGAATTTGGAATACCCATAGCGAGGTGAGGGGGATTTTACAAGATGGATACAATGAAGGTCTAGTCGGTGCTATACTGATAGGAGATATACCTCCTGCATGGTATTACAAAGACGGCTTCGGTCCTGAAACCTTTCCCATCGACCTGTATTACATGGACCTCGACGGCGAGTGGGGTGGTGGAGAAGGAACCGAGTCCAACCCGTTCACCACACATATAGATGGAACCGGAGATGTGGAACCAGAGATATGGGTAGGCCGATTGTACACAAAATCTTTGAGCGGATTGGGCAGTGAAGAGTACCTGATAGATAGATATATAGAAAAGGTAGACGATTACTCCCGTGGTGAACTTTCACGAGAAGAGAAGGCGCTGGTATTCGTCGATAATGACTGGTATGACTGGGCGGATCAATGGGACCAGGACGTGGGTATACTGTACGAGAACAGAACCTTTGTTAAGGAGTACGAAGATACGAATGCTCCTAATTATTTAAACAACCTCACTAAGGATTACGAATGGGTGTCTTTATTTGCCCATTCAAACCCCGAACTTCACGTTTTTTATCCCGAAGAAGGCGGATCTAACACGTATGCCTACAACACCGATATAAGCGGAGTCGATCCAAACCCCCTTTTCTACAACCTCTTCTGCTGCAGCGGTGCGGAGTACACCTATTCCTCAAACGGAGGTTACATCGCAGGGCATTATCTCTTTTCCCCCTCAGCTTCGGGACTAGTTACAGTCGGCTCGTCAAAAACAGGGTCCATGCTTCAATTTCAAGACTTTTACACCCCTCTTTCCCAAGGAGCCGGGATAGGGGAGGCGTTCAAACATTGGCATATACTGAACGGACAGACTGGTGCCGGTGCCGACTCACGTGACTGGTTCTATGGTATGAATATCTTGGGAGACCCCACCCTTGAGACCGGAGGTTACGAATGGGAAGATGAGCCGACAACCTTCGATATACCGCTCGATGCTGGAGGTGAAGCGGACGGTTGGAACTTCGTTTCATTCAACTTGATACCACTTGAAACATCTTTTGAAACGATAGTCGAAGATATTTCCAACAATTACAACAAGGCGATGTACTACCATGCTGACGATGGTGATTGGTACTCCTATGTGCCCGGTAGGGCGGATCATTTCAACAACCTGGATACGTGGGACCACACCATGGGTGTATGGATACGGATGACATCAAGTGACATATTGACCGTCGAAGGCTCGGAACCGACCGTAACCGACATAACATTGTATCCCGGCTGGAACATGGTGGGTCTGCCCAGTGATACCGCAGGAAACCACGGTTTACCCGCAGAAGTGGATAAGATAGGTTATTTCCATGCTTCGGCGACGTACAACCTAGCATATGATTACAATCCTGAAAGCTTTTCCTTCGAACCCGGTAAAGGGTACTGGATACATAACCCGACAGCAGGGTCTCTTATATGGAGTATCGAATATCTAGGCGAGACTGATGAGGAGCCGGTGGTCACCATCACGTATCCCGCGAACGATTGGGATACCGTCTCCGCAGACGGATTCCTCGCAGAGGGAACCCACGAGCATTCAACATGGATGTCGATGAGCGTATACGATTATGGTGAGGATGAATGGGTGATATACGACGATCAGTTCCAAGTCGACGGCTCAACATGGGATTACTGGGTACCTTCAGATGTTCTGACAGCGGGCAATGATATAGCCATTTCAGTGTTAGGATACAATGCGGATTACGGCTGGGGCGAACAGGTGGACAGGTTCGCAACCGTCGAGGATGCCGGCACCACCATACTCTTCGAAGAGGACTTCACGGGCGTTTCCGCCGGTGAGATACCCGCCGGCTGGTCACGGACACATGATAACTGGGGCGTAAGTGACACTAGCCGAGCCGGAGGCGCTGCGCCGGAATTAGAATTCTATTGGTCACCGAGTTCCGAGGACACCTTCATGTGCTACACACCTGCAATAGAATATGATGATTTTGCTTCTTGTGAGCGTATTTTGGTAACTTTCGATCATCCTGAAAATGAATCAAGAGTTATCTCTATGAGAAAATAATATTCTATCAAGAATATTTTATCCCAAACTTTATATATCTTGATAACGGTAGTTAATGTAGATATAATACTCTTTATAAAGAGGAGGAATAAAAATGGGAAAAAAAGTAAAGAGGGCACCGTAAAAAGGGTGTAAAATCATCAAATGAGTATTGCAATAACCTCATTACCTGACAAGAGATTCGCTTAGATTTTTTTAAGAGATTCTTTTCATCTCATAAGTATGTTCTTTTGACGTTTTTTTTTGATATCTCATAAGTCTTTTCATGTTAACGCCAATTCCCTTGGCTATATTGGAGTTCTTCACTTTGATTTTTCCAGTATATCGAGTTCTCTTGCCATTTTTATGATAAGCTTCATTGATCATGGACTCAGCTCCAGATCTCAATTGTAGAAATTTCTTATATTCTGGATCTTTCAATCGAATTTCCTCCGCTCTTTGGAGACTTTTCTACCCATGTACTTGCAACTATAAATGTATT
>JAFDUB010000106.1 GCA_019594025.1 Thermoplasmata archaeon | reverse complement strand
TCCGCGTGCTTATCTTCCGAGTAGTACACGTTGTACTCCGGTGCACCAACGTCGTCCCAGTGGAGTATAAGGTCTCCAGTCCATCCGAATCCTGAATGAGAGTACATCTCTGTGAAACCACGTCCGGTGTAGTCCCACTTCACGACTTGATCTATGAAATCGTTGTCATCTCCGCCTGTACCACCTTCTATAGCGACCACAATATCACTTGCGGTTTCGATTCCTTCCGCAGTATATGGTATCGTTATGTAGTGCAGCCTTGCGTCGGGGTCGTGTGTAAAGCTGATCATTTCCTCTGTTTCAGTGGCGTTAACATGCCATGAGAATGTGGATGTTACGAAGAGTCCTACCGCTGCATTGGGTTCAACGACAAAGTCGTCCCCTGTCCATCCAAATCCACCATGAGAGTACATCTCGGTGAAACCACGTCCGGTGTAGTCCCACTTCACGACTTGATCGATGAAATCGTTGTCATCTCCACCTGTGCCACCTTCGATGTGCATCACTATGTCGCTGGCGGTTGTAGTGTCCATGTTATTGAAGTTGTTCGGTATGGATACGTAGTGCAACCTTGCATCGGCGTTGTAGGTGAAATCGATCTGATAGCAGAATGCGATATTCGAGGCGTTTCCTTCGTTGGTCCCATCGGTTGCTCGGACGTAGTAGTAGTTTTCTCCTCCGAGTGCTGCGCCATGGGTGAACGTATTCGGTGTTACGGTGCCAACCAAGGTCCACATCCCGGTGTCCGCGTGCTTATCTTCCGAGTAGTACACGTTGTACTCCGGTGCACCAACGTCGTCCCAGTGGAGTATAAGGTCTCCAGCTACTTCGTCCTTCTCTACCCACAATCCGGTAACAGGATCAAGGTCGATGATAGGTCTTCCGGTTTCGGGTGCTATCGTGAAGTCGACTGAGCTGTCATCGGTATCCTGGCCCCATGGATCACGGATGAGTCCTTGGCCAACTCCGGGTGCATCAGGATATTCTGGATGTATCGTGTTTGCGGGAGATACGATAGCTCCGTACTCGACTCTATCCATAACAACCCATTCATTCTCGTTGATACCGCTTGTACCGGGGTTCCAAGAGAGCATGAAGTGTCCTCCGTCGGTACCGAGTATTCCGGTTCCGCCGAGGTCTACATACAGTAGTTCGGGGTAATCTGGGTGGTACTGGGTATCGAGGTTATCCAAGGTCTGTGAAAATCCATCGTGAGTATCCAGCCTCCAATCGGGCAATGCTATTCCCACGGTATCGTATAGATATACGTACTGTGTTCCAACATCGTCCGGCTGTGGTACCAGTTCGTTTATCTTCACTTCGGTGGCCGGTTGCGGACCGGTTTGGAAGTTTAGGTCTGCAAGCTCAATTTCACCAGACTCGAATACGCTGTTCTCATCGGCGATGTAAACATTTCCTAAACCATCGTCTATCCTGTAGACTATGGTTTCTCCATTGAGTCCACCAGTCTTTTGTGAACCGTCGTCGGGATCATCACCAGGGGTTATGACCTGATAGGATCCGTCGCCGCCGAACACTTCGTCGCGTTCGTATTCCGTACCATATATCCAGGTAGTCGCCACGTAACCATCGGGTGCAGCGCTAGCATCGATATATGCTTGTCCATATCTTTCGTGTGGTAATATGTTTGCCAAAGCTGGGAACGCTGACATGATCAACGCCGCAGCGAGCAAAAGAGTTATTCCACACACGATTTTTCTGTTCATTTGTTTTGTCCTCCTTATATTCGTTTTAGAAAACTTATGTTAGAACCAAAAAACAGGTGAATGTTATATAAAGTTTATGACACACTCTTTGAACTAGGTTATCACCCCATATATTACGAAAAATACTTAAGCCGCCATCACTCTTGAAAGTTGATGGTAAATCTGAACAGAAAAATACTCGCTCTGGTCCTCACCCTGAGTATTTTGATATCAGCCGCCGGGGTAGTTTCGTCTCGGAGTATAAACACTTATTATCCCCATTCAACAGAAAACACCAACCTAAGTCAAAACGCCAGCTGGCAGATGCGGCCCGCTGTGTGGGGCGACCTGGTTGTTTGGGAGGACTACAGGGACGACCCCTACGGTTCATACGCAAGCCCGGGTAACAGGAATTCAAATATCTACCTTTTCAACATGACTTCCGAAGAAATCTTAAGACTCACCCAGGACGACTCCTCCCAGGTCAACCCTGATATTTGGGAAAATTACGTTGTTTGGGAGGATTACAGGAACGGAAACCCGGACATATACATGCTTGATCTTGAAGATCCCGCTATGGAAGAATTCAGAGTTACCGATAACCAAGGTTCTCAAAAACGGCCGCGCATACACGGAGGGAATATCGTATGGGAGGATTATAGGTATAGGGAAGACGACTTCAGCGACGTATATATGTACAACATTCAAACAGGGGTTGAGAGCCGTGTATCGAGTGAAAGAGTTCCTCAAATAGCTCCCGAGATATACGAAAACAAAATAGTATGGACCGACTACCGAAACTTTTGGTACGGGGCTTACGACGAGCTAGCCGCCGACATATACATGTACGATATAGACGAAGAGGTGGAGATGGCGGTGGTTGAAGGTGAGAACAACCAGAACAGACCGAGCATCTATAGGGATACCGTAGTATGGACCGAACAGTTCGACGGTAGCAACAACATATGTATGAAGATTCTTGGTGAGGAAAAAAAAGTGATCTCTGCCGAAGCGTCCAGCGAGGAGAGCCCGAATATCTATGGCGGAAGGGTCGTATTCTTTGAGAGATACTACGAAGATAGCGTTCACCTTCACGGGTCTATATACCTATATGATATCGTTGAGGATACGAAACATCTTTTGGCCCAAGTTGACCTGGAAGAAAGCTACCCTCCAGGTGTCCCCTATGCCAGGAATCCCGTGATTCACCGTAACAATATTGTTTGGGAAGAGAGGCATCCATCGGAACACCCTCTATTAGATAAAGGCCAGTACGATATTTATCACACTTCGGTGGATAATGAAGCCCCGGAAATCATTTGGAGCACACTTGAATCACACACCGGGGAGATAGGAATCGAGTTAAATGTCAGTCTGGTGGAAGGAGCCCATGTAACGGTTTCTTCGGAGATATTCGATAAGGACGGGGACTTGAAAAGGGCCTACGTGAGCTGTGAAGATTTAGGTATAGAAGAGCTGGAGATGGAGAGGGAAAATTACACACTTTTCAGTGTAAACATCACGGTTGAAGAGAAGGGGGCATTCCAGATAACCGTGTTCGCAGAGGATCAAGCGGGTAATCAGGCCACCTTTTATGGATTAACATTAACTGTACAGAGTCCTCTTCCAGAGATAACCTTTGCAGGTGTTGGTACGTCCATGGAAGACCTCGACAACGAGGTCCACTTCGTTCTTGAAGAGGGAAACGTCCTTTACTTTGCTGCAGAAGTGGACAAAGAAGTACAAAGCGTACGTCTGGTAATAGAAGATTACCTCCCAGGAGGAGCGGTTATGGATCATAGGGACGGCACCTATGTGCTCTCCGTACCCTTTCAAGATACAATGAGCACAGGTAACAAAACCGCCTACATAGAGGTGATCGACCAGGACGAACGCACCATCAGAAGCAGCGACCTGATCATCCGGGCGGTGGAGCCCGACGATGGAGAAAAACCCTCTACAGGTGTACTTGGTGATTCCCTTTCCCTAATACTATATCTAGCACTGGTGATCTTTGCGGTAATCTTCGCGTTTGCTTTAATAATCCGAAAGTTCAAACCAGAGCTTTGGAAGAAGTAGGCGACTCAAAAATGTTAAATAACAATACCCTCGTTGAACGCGACCGATGAACATTCTAGTGATATGTGAGAAGAACAGTGCCGCTTCAAGGATAGCCTATTTACTATCAAACGGTGAGTTTGATAAACGATACCAGTTCAAGCTGCCGTACTTTGAATTCCACCGGGATGGAGACCATTACACAGTTATGGGATTGAGGGGACACATAGTTGAATACGATTATCCTGATGAATACAACGACTGGAACAAAGTGGACGAGGAAGAGTTGATACAGGTGGAGCCTGTAAAGGAGGTGACCGCTTCAAGAATCGTTTCACTCCTGGAGAAGAAGGTAAAAAACACCGATAGAATAATCGTTGCCACCGACTATGATCGCGAAGGTGAACTGATAGGATTAGAGGCCGTCAGAATACTTAAAATACAAAATCCCGAGATCGAAATAAAAAGGGCGACCTTCAGCTCCTTGTCCAAACCTGAGATTGAAGAGGCTTTTTCAAATTTAAAAGAGTTGGACATCAATTTAGCCGAATCCGCAGAATCCCGGCAGGTTATCGACCTGGCCTGGGGTGCGGTACTAACAAGATTCCTATCCAAAACCTCCAGACAGTACGGTAAGAACTTTATCTCCGCCGGAAGGGTGCAGAGCCCTACGTTGGCTTTGATAGTGGACAGGGATGAGGAAATAGAAAACTTTGAACCCGAGCCGTACTGGTTGATCGACGCACTGCTGGAAAAAAACTACGACTTCAGCGCACGCCATGAGGAAGGAAGGATTTGGGAATTCGAAAAGGCGGAAAATCTTTACGAAAAACTTGAAGATGAAAAAACCGCAACCGTTCTTTCCTTCGAGGAGAAAGAAAAAAAGGTATGGCCTCTGCCTCCATTCAACACAACCCAATTCATATCCGACGCAACCAAGTTGGACCTCACCCCGGCACAGGCTATGAAGGTAGCTGAAAACCTGTACACCGCCGGGTGGATATCATACCCTAGGACGGAAAACACGGTTTATCCCAGCACACTTAATCTTCGTAAACATCTCGAGCGACTGAAATCATCTGAACTGTCTCAAGAAGTAAAGGAGATACTTCAACAAGACAATATTCGAGCGAGGAGAGGTAAAAAACAAACAACTGACCATCCGCCTATTTATCCTATCAAAGCCGCTACCAAGGACAATTTGAAGGGGAGAGAGTGGAGGGTATACGAATTGATACTCCGACGTTTCCTGGTAACCGTAGCACCTCCTGGAAAGGCAATAACGAGAGATGTAAAACTCGATATAAACCACGAGGGTTTCGAATGTAAAGGATACGAAGTTGTCTATCAGGGATGGATGAAGTACTACCCTTACTACAAGTCTAAAGAAAACAGGGTACCTTCCTTGAGCCAGGAAGAAACGGTTGATGTAAAGGATATCACTCTTACCGAGGAAGAAACAAAACCACCACGAAGATACTCCCAGGGTGCCTTGATAAGGGAGATGGAAAGGTTAGGTCTGGGAACTAAAAGCACC
>JAFDUB010000008.1 GCA_019594025.1 Thermoplasmata archaeon | reverse complement strand
TGTGATCTTATTGACCATCTCTGCAAATCTCTCAGCGAGTGCCTGTTTTTCATCTCCAAAGAAGGAAAGTACCGCTTTATCTGATTTTATAGTTCCGTCGCCGATAAGCCACCCCAATACCATACCGATATCTTCATCACCCTTGGTTCCAAAGCCACCTTTTTTATTTAATATGTGGATCTTGTCTCCCTTCACTAGATCCCTTGCTTTTACCCAACCGTCAGCGGTCTTGACTTTATGGTTATCCGTCAGTCTAAGATAATATCCCTCCTTTGTCCGCAATCTGTACACCTGTCTCTCTCCTGTTTTACACACGTTCAAACCTGTAAGCGGATTTTCATCGTTTTCCCGGCTGTCGATAACGAGGTTTATCTCATCTCTACCGCAGAGGTCGCCTATACGTTTCAACCCCTCGTAAGTATAAACCCTTGTATCTGCGGTGAAACATGGATTTGTTGCATCCATATAATGCTCGGGGTATTTTTCAATGTCGAAGGGACTAGCTTCGTTGATTCTATCTATAAATACTATCCCCGGTTCACCGTTTTTCCATGCTTGATGAACGATTTTATCGTATATTTCACCGGCATCTAGTTTTTTCACACACTCCTTTGAATGGGGATTTATCAACTCGTATTTTTCACCATACTTCACAGCCTCCATAAACTCCTCGGTGATCGCCACGGATATGTTGAAATTATTCAGAGATTCCTCCTCATCCTTTGCTGTAATAAATCCTTCTATGTCTGGATGCTGCACCGACAGTATACCCATCTGGGCCCCTCTTCTTTTACCACCCTGCTTTATAGTATTGCACATCTCATCATAAACCCTCATGAAAGAGACCGGACCACTAGCCACCCCTCCGGTTGACTTAACAACGTCCCCTTGAGGTCTTAATCTGGAAAACGAATATCCGACACCGCCGCCGGATTGGAATATCTTAGCCGCATTTTTTACCTGTTGAAAGATGCTGTCCATATCGTCGTTAGGTGACAGTACGAAACACGCGCTTAACTGCCCCAATTCTAAACCCGCGTTCATCAAGGTAGGTGAATTAGGCACGAAATCGAGTTTCGACAAAGCCTCGTAAAATTCCTTCTCCTCTTCCTCAACGCTCCTATCGTCCTCGTACCCTTCGTTAACTATAGCGATAGCCCTTGCTACTCTTTTAAAGAGCTCATCTGGTGTTTCGATAATGTTTCCATCCTCGTCACGTTTAAGGTACCTTTCCTTCAATATTTTCTTTGCATTTTCGGTGAGTGCATCTGCGGTCATGTGGTTCACTTCTAATTTTATCGGTTAGGGGTGAGGTATATCCTTTAGGGGATTAAGAATTTTCCTATTTTTGATGTTCAATATTGCCTAAAATATATAACAAAAAACCATCTTTATATTGAATAAACTCCCACGAGCCTCCCCGGTGGTTCTTTAAACAGTAACTCCTTTTTGCAGCTAGTTTAATAATACTGGATTTTTTGGAGGAAAAAAATAAGTAATATCCTTACCATGATTATTATGGAGACACACAACATGACCGAAGGAATAATCGTCCTGGATATGATAAACGATTTTGTGTATGGTGAATTAGCCAGTAAAGGTGCTCAAAACATTGTAACTGCTTTGGAAGAGCTTCTCGATGCAGCTGATGAAAGTGGAATTCCAATAATATTCTGCAGGGACAACCATTCGAGCGCGGATCCTGAAATTGAGGTGTGGGGTCAACATGCCATGGCCGGTGAAGAAGGTTCACAAGTTATTCCGGAGTTATCGGTTTACGAGGGCATCGAAGTACCAAAAAGGTTCTACGACGCATTCCATTTAACCGATCTACACCCTGTGCTTAAAGAACTTTCCGTCGACGAAGTGATCTTGACGGGTGTATCTACTGATATCTGTGTTCAACATACCGCCGCCGGGGCTTTCTTCCGAGGTTTCGACATCGTGGTTGTAGAAGACTGCACCGCATCTATGGATGAAACTACGCACGAAGAAGCATTGAATTATATGAAAAAGATGTATGGTGCATCCACAATATCTTCAAAAGAACTGCAAAAAAAATGGAAAAAAGAAAGGGTTTTGTAGGCGATTACCAGTCTTTGTCTTCAGCTTCTATCTGTGAGCTCTCTTCCCAAAGGTCGTCCGGTTCAGCTTCACCTTCTTCTACAACGTACTCAGAAGGTTCTTCGTAGTCCTCTTCTTCGTTCAGTTCCCTGTCACTCTTCTGCTTGTCCTTTTTCTTGAAGGCTCTTTCATCTTCAGAATAGTAAAGCCGATGCAGAGCTAGTATCCCCATTAACAGCGCGATTATCAGGAAGACAACCACTAGGAGGTTGAAAACCCCTAATCCTCCCATGACACGTCTGTTCATCCAAGATGGTTCATTCTCAACCTCTATTGTTTGAGTATCGTAGTTTCCGTTGACTGAGACGAACAATGTGAGAACACCGTCTTCCTTCTCGGGTAACTCCAAGGTAAACGTTCCTTCTGTCTCAGTGGTACTAAATTCTCCATATGCATCAAATGCATCTCCGATACCGTAACTAACCACTACATAATCGGGTAGAACCTCACCATCTTCAGCCACCAGTTTGTACCTTATGGTGACCTCATCTCCAGGTCGGTAAACGTTGGTGGTATAATCTGAGGGCGTTTCGATACTTAGCTCAACTCGGAAACCTTCGATCTTTCGTATGGTTTCAGTTTGCCTTAACCTGTATCCTCCGGTAGTGACGATTGACACCCTTACATTGTAAAACGAGCTAGGTCTTTCCGGTACTGTGAAGTCAAAGGTGTTGTCTACGGGTGTTCCCCTAGCGATGACGTCGTAGTATCGATTGAGTATCTCGTACTCCACTAAGTCCACTTCCCCTTCTGTGATACCTACCAATTCGTATTCGAAGGATATGTTATCTCCTGCTCGATAGTGCCACTCGCTTGGATTCAAAAGAATCCTTCCTAAAGATACTGGAATCGTTATCGTTTTAGTACCCTCGATCTCCTGGTCCAAAGTTGCGATTACTTCCAGACTCAGGTCCAAATTGGGATTGAAGTCTTCCGGCACCTGGAATATAATGGAACCGCCTGTGGCGAAGCCATATTCGTAAGTGCCCTCCTGCGAATACACTCTATACCTCACGTTAGCATCGGTAACTATTCTATCCGCACGTGTTATCCAGTAGCTCACGTTGACGTTTTCTCCGGGATAGTACGAGTTATTTCCTTTATCTCTTTCCAAGTGCACAATAAGTCTCTGGGTTTCATCGACCACTTCGAATTCTCTTTCACTTACATCCCATTGTTCATCCCAAGTTGCGTTTCCTCTTATGTGGTACAATCCTGGTTCTATGTTTGTTGGTAGAGTTATATAATGGCTGTATCGACCGAATTCATCCGTGATGATGGTGGACGTAAATCCTGATACTTCCTCGCCATCTCTGAACAATGACAATTCAACTTCGATGGGGCCTGTCGCCGAACGGGTCCAACCGGTTCTTGCATAGGTCCGGATATCGATATAGACGTTTTGTCCTTGTAAGTAGGTGTATCTATCGGTGCTCAGTTCCACCTCTACATGTCCAACGTCTCTCATAAAAAATAACTCGTCTTCGTAACCTTCTGCAGTGTCGTTAGCCCATATCCATATTCCAAAACTCTGATAAACCCTTGCATCATCGGGTAATTGGAACCTGAAGAAACCGTCCTCTGCGGTACCGTCGAAGGAGTTTATTTCGAAGTCTTCGTCAAGATATCGTACCATCCATTCAACATCAACGCCCGTCGCCTCAGACCCATCCAAATAATTGGTGACTCGATAGTGGACGTCTACGTATTCGCCGGGGAGGTATACTGCCTTATCTGTACCAGCTTCAAGAGCGTATCTCTTGATGTTAAAGCTCATCCAGTTTATGATTTGACCATCTGCAGACCTGTTTACTACGATGGAATATTCTCCGTCGGCTTCATCTATAGGGATAATGTACTCTGCAGTCCACATGTTGTTTGTGAAGGTCTGTTCTTCCCACAGGGCGCCGCTCATGTGCCTATAAGGGGCCGTGGTACTGTTAGTAATACCTACGTCGATATCGTCTGGGTAGTTACTTTCGATACGGATCTCAATTGTCTGACCCTGGGTATAAAGGGGTCTAGTGGGGTAAATCGATATGTCCATGGAAATAACGGTAAAAGAATCCGTTGCATAGACATTGTCTCCCGTCGGATGGTCGTAGGCTAGCAGCTCATAGTTTCCCTCTTCAGCAGGTGTTTGGAACCAATCTTCTAGGATGCCGTCGGTTCCCACATTACGCATATGTATCTCCTGCTCCTCACCTTCGAATTCTATATACATCTGAACCATAGTATTCTCAGCTGGTGATTTACCGTGCTGGTCTATCAATTCTAGACGGTAGTAAATAGTTTCTCCTTCAGTGAAGAAATCCTTGGGTGTTTCGTAGTCTGACTCTGTGGTCATCAAATGTGAGTTCTGGGTGAAACCCTGTTCATAGACCTCTACCGCCGTGGTTGCTATTACTTGCTCTTCAAACCCCCCTTCGTAATCGTATACGACTTCTATAAGATAATTTCCGGGTTCCGGTGCATCGGGCATCCACCAAAGGTCCCAGTCGAATTCTCCTTCAAAGTATCCGTCGCCGTCGGTCACGGGGAAAACAGACGAATGAACATCATCTTCTCCCACCCATTGAACGGTTATCAGGCTGTTTTCTAAGGGTTCGTCCCTAGCATCCCTTATGATTCCGCTGAAGTAGGTGGGTTGACCTTCTACGAAGTATCCCGTACGTACGGTAAGATCAGCGTCTTCCCAGGTTTCAATCTCAGACCCTGAAGCATAATTGGAATGTATTTCCAGATAATTACGACCGATCTCGTCACCTTCGTAACTTAAACGTAGGTAATATATCCCGGCTCTTCTGTCTGTGAGGTCGAAGTATTCATTTTCTTCGGAACTCATGTAGAAACCCGAGTCATCGGTAGTTATGGTTCTGCTTTCTCTAGGCGTATCATCATCGTCTCTTAGCGTTACGGTCAAAGTTGCTTCTTCGTTTTGGTCCAGTTCGATGGTGAAAAAGAGATAATCTCCTTCAAGGAAATCATCCTTTGCACCACCTTCTTCATCCGTGGTATATATACTTCCCGTATAGGGCTGTCCTCTAACTCCCGTGGTAAATAGGATCCCCACAACGGAAAACAGTAGGAATACCACTAGGACCACGCTTATTATTTTTTTGTTCTTCATGTCTTTGTCCTCCTTTTTAAAGGTTACTTTTACTACCCTAATAGATTGGGCTATATATATTTTTTAGTACAACAGTTGAACATAAATCGTTACAATCGAAAAACTCACAATACTATTATATGAGCATCTCGATTACCTGATAAAAGAGTTAAAAGGTAAGTGCTAAAATGGAAAGAAAAGATTATAAAATCATAGAGGAAACCACTCTTCCGGAAGTCAACACCCTAGTAGCGGGGTTCCCAGGAATCGGTTTGATTGGAGGAATATCATCCGAACAGCTAATTAATTCACTTTCCCTGCATCAGGTGGCTTCCATACATTGTGATGATTTTCCCCCAACCGCGGTGATATTTGATGGAATCCCTCGTAGACCGGTTCGCTTCTTCGCAGGCGAGGGTTTCTTACTTGTTAAGTCTGACATGGTCATACCCTCTCAATTGTCCTTTTCAATGGCTGAGACCATAATAGATTGGGCAGTGGAAAAGCAGGTCGAAGAGGTGATTATATTCGATGGAATACCAGGTGCCGAAGATACAGAGGATAAAAAGATATGGGGAGCGGTAAGTTCACACTCTGCTGAAAAGCAGGCAAAGAAATTGAACGTAGAGCTGATCAAAAGAGGGGCTATTTCTGGTATCGCGAGCGCACTGCTTCTTTGTGCACACGAAAAAAAGTTGGAGGCAATAGCTATGTTGGCTGAAAGCAGTGTGCACATACCCGACCCACGTGCCTCCGCCGCTTTGTTAGACAAGTTCGCTGAGTACTGTGGTATAGAGGTGGAAACCAACTCTTTATTGGAGAGTGCGGACCAACTTGAAGACCAGTATTCTCAACTTGTGGACCATACCAAAAAAGCACACAACGAGATGAAGCACCGGAGTGCACATCCACCACTTTACGGGTAAACACCATGGACGAGAGATCTGCTGGTATAATACTTTTTAGAGAGGAAAAAGACGAACGTAATTATCTTTTACTGCATTACCCTGCAGGTCATTGGGATTATCCCAAGGGTCATGTTGAAGCCGGGGAGAGTTTAGAGGAAACGGCATTGAGAGAACTGCACGAGGAAACAGGCATTCCTCCTAAGGAAGTAGAACTGCAGCCTTCGTTCATCGATAAGATCGATTATATATATCAAAGAGGCAGAGAACTATCCCACAAAGAAGTGCTCTATCTTCTTGGGAGTACGGAAACCAAAAAAGTTACTCTTTCTAGAGAGCATCAAGGTTATGAGTGGTTAGACTACGATGATGCCCAAGATAGACTCACCTTCAAGAACGCTAGAAATGTTCTTAAAAAAGCAGAGATGTTTTTAAAGACCGCTGAATAACTTGACACAAATCTTAAATATCGTACCAATTCTGTTCCTCCAAATCGGGTGCTGCCTAATGAAAAAACTGATACGCAAAGGTAAAGTAAAGGAAGTTTACGAAATTGGAGATGATATACTGGAGTTTTTCTTCACCGATAACATATCGGTTTTTGATAAAGTAATATCAAACGATATACCTCGGAAAGGTGAGAGTCTTTGTAAAACTTCAACATATTGGTTCCAAAGAATCGAATCGGACCTCAACATGAAAACTCACTTTTTAGAACGGACAGACGAAGAGCATATGGTGGTGAAAAAGGTGGACGTTATCTCAGATTATGACAAGATAACACCGGAAACTACCGACTTTTTGATACCCCTTGAATTTATCAGTAGATACTATGTAGCTGGCTCCCTGTTAGACCGTATTAACAGGGGTGACGTGGATTACAGAAAATTCGGTTTCTCAGAAAAACCGTCCTACGGTCAAAAGCTATCCGAACCCTTCTTCCAGATGACCACAAAACTAGAGGCCTACGACCGTCCTCTCACCCGGGAGGAGGCTAAGGAAATATCCTCACTTTCAGAAGAGGAACTTGTGGAGATAGAAGATGCGGTCATGAAGATCGATACCATGATGGAGAAGACCGTGGAGAAGAACGGTTTGATTCACGTTGATGGTAAGAAAGAGTTTGCCATGGATGAGAACCGAGACTTGATGCTGGTAGACACCTTTGGAACCGCCGATGAAGATAGGTTTTGGGAGATAGAAGATTACAACAAAGGAAATTTTGTCGAAAAGAGCAAAGAGTTCGTCAGAAAATATTACCGTGAAATCGGATATCACGATGAGTTGATGGAAGCACGAAGAAAGGGTGAGGATGAACCACCTATACCCCCTCTACCGGCTGAAATGGTGGCAAAAACCAGCGAACTTTATGTTTCACTTATGAAGAGACTGACAGATGGTACTTACGAGTGATAATATGAAAATGGATGTAATCTCTGTACTGGATATTCAAGATAGGGTCAAGGAACTTCTGAGGATTGCGGGAGAGATAAAAAAGAAGTACAAAAACGGCGAACCATTCACCCCTTTAGAAGGAAAGAGTCTCGGGATGATATTCGAGAAGCCCAGTACTCGTACACGAATATCCTTCGAAGTCGGAATGACACAGCTCGGTGGACACGCCCTTTACTTGAGTCCTAAAGACCTCCAGCTTGGAAGGGGTGAAACCATAGCCGACACCGCAAAAGTACTAAGTCGTTACGTCGACGGGATCATGTACCGGGCTTTCAAAAATGAAATGATGGTAGAGCTGGCTGAAAACGCCACCGTTCCTGTAATAAACGGATTGGACGATGTAGAGCACCCCTGTCAGATCATGGCGGATTTATTAACTATACGTGAAAAAAAAGGTACTTTCGATGATCAACACTTGGTTTACGTGGGAGATGGAAACAACGTTTGCAATTCACTTTTGCTAGGGGGAGCTGTCGTTGGTATGGATGTCACCGCATGTACCCCGAAAGGATATGAACCTCATGAGGGCATATTCGATAAAGCCCGACAAATAGGCAGGGAAACAGGTGCAGATATATCCCTGAGCAGTTCTCCTGAAGATGCCGTTAAAGACGCGACTATAATATACACCGATGTTTGGATATCCATGGGTGAGGAAGAGGAAAAAGAACGCAGGATGAAGGATTTCAAAGGATTCGAAGTGAACGACAAGTTGGTATCACTCGCCACCGACCAGGTGATCGTGATGCACTGTTTACCAGCCCATCGAGGTGTTGAAATATCCGCCTCGGTGATGGACGGTCCCCACTCTGTGGTGTTCAACCAGGCAGAGAACAGACTCCACGCTCAAAAGGCTATCATGGCTGAAGTGATGGGATAGGGGCTCAAATCTCGTCGAGCCCTCTTCTTATCTCGTCCAAGGATTTTTTCTTCTCGTAGAACAGTTCTTCTTTCTCTTCCATTTGGGACTCCCTGGTATTCAAGTCCTCCTCCCTTTTATCTAACATTTTTTCTTTATCCTTAAGTTCCTTTTCTTTGAGCTCTAACTTTTTCTCTTTAGCTTTGAGGTCTCCCTCTTTTTCTTCTATTGAATCTTCCCGCTTGGACAATTCTTTCTCCTGTTTTTTGAGGCTGACTTCTTTTTTATCCAGCTCGTTCTTTTCATCCATAATATCTGCTAATTTAGTTTTAAGTTTTTTATCCCTCTCTTGAAGATCCGCCTCTTTATCCTCGAGTTTCTCTATTTCATCCTGCAGTGAAGCTTTTTCTTCTTTCAACTCCTCCCGCTCCTCATCTAACTCTTTCGTAGTCCGTTCTTGTTCCTTTTCAAACTCCCGTATCTCCTCATCTAATTTTTTCTCCTTTTCCTTCAATGTTTCTTCCATCTCTTGAATCTCGGATTCACGTGTATCCAATTTTTTCTCCCTTTCCCCTAGGATGTTTTCTTTTCGCTGCAGTGCCCCCTTTCTCCCGCTCAGGCTCCTTTTCATCTCCTTAAGTTCTTTTTCCTTCTCATCGAGTTCGGCTGTTCGTTCTTCATGCTCTTCACTCAACTCTTTTTTCTTCTCATCGAGTTTTTCTCTCTCTTTTTCCAATCTTTCTTCCTTTCTTTTGAGAGATTCCCGCCAATCTATCAGCCGCTCTTTTTCCTCCTCTACCTCTTCCTGGGCCGACATAATTCGATCCGCTTTATTATCCAAATCGTTATCCCGTTTGGTGAGTTCTATTTCTCTTTCATTAAGTGCTATTGTGCGTTCATCCAGCTCAGATTTTTTCTTATCCAGAGTTTTTTCCCGCTCATCTAGTTCTTTTTCCCCCTCCTCGATTTTCGCTTCCTTTTTATCGATATCTCGTTCTCGAGAGTGCAATTCCTTTTTCATCCTTTTTACCGATTCACGATCTGATTTGAGACCTTCTTTAAGGTCGACCACTTTGTCTTTTTCCTCTTCTAACTTTTCCTCCCTCTGTGTGAGGTTTTCCTCCTTCACCTTCAATTCTTCTTCCTTTAACTTTACCTCTCTCTCCCTATTCTCTAAGCTGTCCCTCACCTTCTTTATTCGCTGCTCTTTTTCTTCTAAATCCTCCTCTTTAGCTTCTAACTTTTTGAGTTTGTCCTCCAAACTCATCTCCTTTTCGAAAACATCTTCCTCCCGCTGCTCGATCTCCCTCTCCATCCCATCTAATCTTTTATCTTTCTTGGCCAACTCCCGCTCCCAATTGCTTAATTCCTCTTCCATCACACCTAATTTAGAGGAACGGGATTTGATATCTACCTTCCACTCTTCTAAATCCCTCTTTAATTCTCTCAGTTCTCTCTCCTTCTCAATCAATTCCTCTTCCCTTCTCATCTGCTCGCTTATTTTATTTTCTAAATTACCCCGAGCTTTAGATATGTTAGTGCTTTCTTTTCTCATCTCAGCCCATATATTTCGAACCTGATTCATTTCCTTATTTACTTCCGCAGCTCTGGTTTTTAGCTCTTCTTCTTTTTTTGAGAGGTCGTCAGCCCAATTCTGCAGTTGTTTTTCTTTCTCACGTAATTCCGACTGCCGCCGGTCAAGTTTTTCCCTCATACCTCCTAATTCATCTTTCAATTTATCTTCCTTCATCTTCTGCAGTTTCTGGGCCGCCCTCTCAACGATATCTTCATCAGCATCGGGCATTACGTGTCTCGGTCTTTCTTCCATAGGTCCCAGGTCTATATCTAAATCCGATCTTCTAATCTCCAAGTCTTCCTCTACCCTTTGTGTTTCCTCTATATCCTCTTCTCCTACAAACCTACGTACAGCCCGATCTATTTCCAGGGCTAGGTTTATTTCATCCGGTAAAAACCATTCCTCTTTACCCTTCAAAATATGGTCAATGGATATTGAAGAAGAGCGGTAGGAAAAGGAATGCAATTCCAGCAAACAATCCTCATCCAGAGACTCTACAGCTATCTTTCTCAGTGATTCCTTTCCAAAACTGTTCTTTTTGCCGTGATGGGCCGAGGCTATTGGTTTACCTTTTTTAAAGAATATTCTGCCAATATGTCGTTGGGAATCTTTAGTTAGACTGGTTTGAATGTACCCGTCCATGGATTTACTAGAAAAACCCTCAAAAAAATCTTCTAATACGCCTTTACCTCCGAATTCCGTCCTTATTGTTTTTCCCGCGGGCATCTGCATCGTAATCACTTTGGAAAGGGATATACGGGGATTGTATTTTTTAGTTTCCCTTATCGAACCTCAAAATCCTAATATCACCAAATGAATTAATGCATGCCTTGATCTTCCTTTCAGTGATGAAAAATACAATGTTGAGGCCTTAGCCGATGAGAATCCCTATGAGTTCTGAGAAAGAAAGTCAAGGCAAAAAACAATATGAGAAAGGGTTTCAAGTGGGTACTTTTGATGCAGTACCCATCACTGGCGGCTTTCGTACTGCATTCGCCTTAGTACCCACAGGTTGTTTCTTGGGTTGGTATCTTTTTTTCCCATTTTTAATCCCCCTTTACCTTATAGATTTATTCAAATGCGCTGCTCATCATCCGCTTTATTGACGGTTTTGGTACTCTAACTGTCTAAGCACCCACGGATTGTTTCTCGGATTCGTATCTTTTTTTTTCATTTTGACCACCTCTTCTCGCCATCATCACATGTTATCGTTAAGATGACGTCTTAATGTACATAGAGCAGGGGTAATATTTAAATATTTCGACACCCTCTTGTCGTTAAGATAACATCTTAAGGTGTCGATATGCCCGAAGAACTAAAACCCACCGTGAATCAAATAAAGATACTTTCCAACGCGTCCAGGCTGCAGGTGATGGCTCTTTTATTGGACGGAGAACGCTCGATCTCAGAGCTTGCGGAAGAAATCGGTATTACTCCACAAACCGTGTACCATCACATCCATAAACTGATAGATGCAGGTCTTATTCACGTAAGCCGGGAGGTGATGTGCGGAAATCTGATGAAACGTTATTACGCGGTTGAAGAGGAGTGGCTGGATTCGTCCGCCATATGGGATGAACTAACACTAGAACAAAAGAAAAATTACAAACTGGCTGCACTGGGTACTATAAAGGGAATGGTAAATCGGGGTATCAGGTATATACAGAAAAGAAAAAAGATCGAAAGTGAAGTTGGGTGGGTATCTTACGAAAAAGTACCACTTACCAAAGAAAACATAGAGAGATTAAGAAAGATATTCGAAGAAACCCGCAAACAACTGGAAGAGCTAAAAGAGGAAGACGCCGATGAGGATATAACCGTACTCATGGCTACGCTTCCTGGGTAATTAAACAATTTATAATGGTGAAAAACATGACAGTCAATCTTTACTTCGTGGGAACCGCCGGTTCGGGTAAGAGTACACTTGTTAAGGAATTTAAATTGTGGATGGAGAGGCAAGGTTTTGCACCTGTAACCGTAAATCTCGATCCCGGGGCTGAAAATATACCCTACAGCCCAGATATAGACATTATGGACTGGATATCACTGCAGGGTGTAATGATGGAACACGGTTTGGGTCCCAACGGTGCCCAGATTGTATGTTCCGATATGATAGCCATGAACGCGTTAGAATTGAGAGAGGTGATGGACACCTATTCCTGCGATTATTTTTTGATCGACACTCCCGGGCAGATTGAACTATTCAACTTCCGACGTTCGAGTCAGGAGGTGGTCCAGACTCTAGGAAAGGACAATAGCATGTTCGTTTTTATCTTTGACCCGATACTCTCAAAACAACCATCGGGATATGTTTCGTTGCTCATGCTTTCAGCCACAATACACTATCGTTTCCAAGTTCCTTACATGTCAGTGCTTGGAAAATCTGACATTTTGTCAGACCAGGACATAAAGAAAATAAAAGAGTGGACTAAAAACTTCGATGCTTTGGAAACAGACCTTGCATCCATGGAAACATTGGAGAAGGAAGTAGGTATCGAACAGGTAAGGGGACTCCAGCAGATATCTTTCAAAGAGATTTTGACTCCTGTATCCGCGTTTGACTGGGTGGGACTAGAGGATATTTACGCCTCAGTCCAGGATTACTTCTATGGGGGAGACGATCTGGAATCAAGATAACTCTACAAACCGCCATCCATGTTCATGTGGTTTTTGTACTCTTCTTCGGTCTGACAATTTTCCTCTCCCGCACAGTAAAAACGATTGTATTTTTGGCAGTAGATACCGCAGGTGGTATTTGGACAGCTATCTTCCTTTTCCGTATTTGTTCTATCATAGCCCCCTATGGTATCAAAAGAGTCCCTAGGCATTACCTCATCCCCTGTCATTCTGCATGAATCTTCGCCTACACAATCTATCGAAAGGTTGCTTGGATGAGCGCATCTACCCTTTCCATATTTGCCGGTTCCGTATCTGTACTTACACATTATAATCCTCTTTACCGTCTGACAAGAATAGAATCTACTTTGTATAATTTAAGATTTGCCCCTTTTCGTCTGACGAAACGAGCTAAAAATGTTGCTTGATACCTCTTTTTATTGCTTTACCTAAGGGTTGATAGGGTTGTAAGGCTACTTCATCCTCCTCTAAGACACCCAATCTTTTCAAGTCATTCCATCGAAGACGCACATAACCATCCTCCACCAGTACATCGGTGTACCCTTCGACCAGTATGGTTTTGCTGCCGTACTCTATTATCACCAAGTCCCCCGACGACAGAGAAGCCTCCTCGAAGGCGGATTTGCATATCCGTACTCTTCCACTTTTACCGATAGCGCTTCTTTTAACTCGAACACTAGTGGCACTGCCGTTCATATCCTATCTTTCTCCTCAAGATTTACCTTTATGTTTTTTGGTCTTTTATATTTCACATCGTGGAGTCTATCCCTTACATTTAGTATCATTTTGGTTAGGTCGTCAATTTCTTTGTTTTCTTCCTTTCTTCTTTTCTTTTCTTTTATATAGTAGAATAGGACAACGAGGAAGAGGATGAAGATAAGAACCAAGGATAAGATCATCCATTCATTCATGTTATCATCTATAATTCCCTTTTTAACTTTATTTTCGTTGAGGTTATTTCAGAGACGTCATGAGTAGCTATTCTCAACCTTCTCTTTTTGGGTTTAAGCCCTGTTGGGTTGACCAACATCTTCCAGACAATCCATGGATCCCTACCAATATGTATTTCAAAATCGTAGACACGTCCAATCTCCTCTCCGGATTTATCCACCACCATTTTTTTAATCAAACCTGAGAGAAGAAAAGAGTCAGTTTTTTGTGGAGATAATTTTCCCGGCTTCTTCGGTTTCAGCATCAGAGGCCCGTCCTTATCCAAATATTTTATTGTGGAAACAAGGTAGTAGGCACCTTTTTTATCTATGAGGCCGGACTCTATCATCACCTCGTTTGCATACCAGTTTTTTTTACCACGGGAAGCCGCTATCTCTACTAGCTTTGCCTTTGATCTTTTACTTGGTACTTCCACCTTTTTTCTTATTATATCCGAATACAGTATGGTTTTCATTTTATCACTCAAAGAGTAAGTTCTAGGCTTCCGCAGTAGGGGCATTCTTTTTCATAATCCTTATACATCCTGCATTTTTTGCAAAAGGAAGAGCCGTATCTATTTTGTTTTGGGGTTCCCTCTTTTGTAAAGAGCAGCGCCTCGATTCTATCTATATTCTTTTTTTTCTCCGTTTTTTTCCTCATGTTATTAACATGGTTTCGCAACTTTTTGAGACTGACGTTCGCGATCCCCTTGGTCTTAAGATATTTCTGCAGTAGCTTTAAACGTTTGTAGGGGTTATCACCATGGGCTAATAGATAGCTATTGATCGCCTTTTTCAGCCTTAAGCTTTTGTTCAGTTTTTCACCACCTACGATTTTTTCTCTATTCTTTCCAAACGTCTCTTAAGTTCTGCGATTTTTGCCTCTGTGTCGTTCTGAAACTCGCTTATATCTTTTATACCGTCCACTATCTCGTTGTATTTTTCTTCGTACACTTCCAGGTCCAACTCCCGAATCAGTCCGTACTCTTCAATATATTCATCGAAGTGTTTGTCCAGGTACTTTTCGATCCTTCTGTCCAAGATACTACGTTCGTACCCCGTACCTTCGATTTCAAGGTCTCCAGGGAATAAGAACTCCTGAATACGGTCCAATACATCTTCCTTTTTTTGCGCATGTTGATTTGCATATTCTTCCATTTTTTAACCCCCTTATTTTCCAAATAACTCTTTTTCTGCTTCTTTAATATCCCGTAGGGTTTTCAATAGCTTAGCGCTATCCGCACCACGTTCCAACCTCTGCATCCTTTCTTCTATCTCGGTCATCAAGGCAAGACTTCTTCTCGATAGTATCGCTTTATCTCTTTCCAATTCGTCCAGTGTTGTTTTCTCGTCGTCTTTCAGGACCATGGACGCATCTTTAAGAGTTTTTACATACCTTTCTTTTTCAAGCATCTCCATCTTTTTTGCTTTAAGGCGTAGGTCGGCGCCCTTCAACCTGGTCTTTTCCTTCTCATGTGTAATGATTATCCTTGCGATTAAGTAGAGGATGATTATTACAACTATTGCGTAAAAGATGTTCATAAAGTTATCTGATACCGCTTCCGCTACGCTAAGAACGGTCCACATTTTATCTTACCTCCTCTTTCCATTTACTCTCCACATTCTCTATCCTCTCTTCGACCTTATTCAAATCAACGTCGATCCTTTTTCTTCTGCTTTTAAGTGAACCGATCTTCTTAGATACTTCATTTAGCCGGTTATCCATGTTTTTAGACCAGCTCTCTGCCCTATCTTTCTCAACGAGATCCCAGTTATCAATTATCTCGTCGAAGTACTCCTTGAAGTAGAGTTCTACATGACTCGGCACGTGACCGTACATCTTTTCAAGTGCCTGACTTTTCGCTCTACGTCTGAAGTACATATAAACGATAATCATTACCACCAAAAGTATGATAAGACCTATAATCGCTCCCTGCATAATTTAGTCCTCCTTTAGTCCGTACGCCTTTTCCATCCGTTGGATTTTATGACGCGTCTTCTTCAGCCGTTCCTGAGTTATTTCTTTCCATTCCTGCAGGTCTTTTACGTCTTGGAGAGATTCCTCTATACGTTTATCCACTCCCTGCAGATCGGACCTCAGGGCCAGCTTGTACTCTTCCACATATTCCGGGAGATGGCCCGTGATGAACTGATCAACCTTATCGGAGGGACGGATAGCTTTCGTTCTAAAATAACCTTTTACCCTCTCCATGACGCCTACTTTTGGTTCTTCTCCCATAACTTTGCACCTGATGAGGTATATGATTCAATGTATATTTAACATTAATGGAACAATTAGCTCCCTTTTTTCGTCAAAAAAGTTAAAAACCCCTCCTCATAATACCTTATATGGTCGATAAACAAGATATCGCTCGGATATTGGAGGGCTACGATAAAGACGACATCACCATTGCCACCGCTTGTTCACATTCCAGCATGCAGATATTCGATGGGGCTCGGAAAGAAGGTTTCAAAACACTGGGAATATCCATAGGGGGACGTCCTCGATTCTACGATGCATTTCCCAAAGCCAAACCTGATGAGTTCTTGGTTATCGATGATTACTCGGAAGTTTTTGAAGAGACTGAAACGCTGCTTGAAAGAAACGCCATAGTTATACCTCACGGATCTTTCGTTGAATATCTCGGTGCCAAGTTGTTTAGAGAACTTGAGGTTCCGACCTTCGGAAATCGAAACGTATTGAATTGGGAGTCCGATAGAAACAAGGAACGGGAATGGCTTACCAGTGCGGGCATAGAGATGCCAAGGATCATAGAGGATCCCAAGGATATCGATGAGCCGGTGCTGGTGAAGTATCACGGTGCAAAGGGAGGAAGAGGTTTTTTCATAGCTAAAAATTATACGGATTTTAAACTCGGTATAGACTATAACCTTGATTATCATATACAGGAGTACATCATGGGAACACGGTATTATTTACATTACTTTTTCTCACCGATTAAAGAGGAGGGTTACAAAACTAAACACGGTGTTCTGGAAATGCTTTCGATGGACAGACGTGATGAGGCGAATATAGACGAGATGTACAAACTAGGTTCTCAGGAAGAACTGAGAAAGATGCTGATATTCCCGTCTTTTGTAGTAACCGGAAACGTTCCCGTAGTACTGCGAGAAAGTCTTCTCCCCAAGGTATTCGATATGGGTGAGAAGGTGGTCAACCGAGCCTATGAACTTTTTGGTGGACTTTACGGCTCTTTCTGTCTAGAGACCATCGTTACCGAGGAGTTGGATTTCAAGGTTTTCGAGATATCGTCGAGGATAGTAGCTGGTACAAATCCTTTTATATCCGGGTCTCCGTATTCCGATTTGATAGAACCTGATCTATCAACCGGTAGGCGCATAGCGAAGGAAATAAAAATGGCTCTAGAAAGGGACCAGACGGATAAAGTAATATCGTGATTAATATGTTGACGTTAGTACTTGCGGATTGTACAATGAGGCCCACGGTGGATAAGATAGATAACAAACAGTCCGACCCACATATAGTTCACATAACTCTGCTCCTTGCAAACGATTCCATACTCGCGGCCGAGCATGAATTACGAACGGTGGTACACACACGTGATAACAACGTATTTACAATCGGACCGGATGTTGATATCCCAACACGATTATCAGAATTCGAAGACATGATATTGAAGTGTACACAGGGTATAGGGCCTAAGGGAATAAATTATGGTAAGAAAACCCTGATGGAAGTGTTAAACGAGGAGATGGGAGTAAAAATCGCCATGTCCCCCAGGGGGGTTAGAAAGGATCCTGTAGATATAATGTCGAGGGTTGAAGATTACGTAGTTGTGATAGGTGGATTCAAAGAAGGTGACTTTATAAACCCTGTATATCCCTGGGCGGATAAGGTAATTTCAATCTCCGATAGGTTACTCAAACCGTGGACTGTTGCATCAGAAGTGATATATTCATATACGCACAGCTCATTGGAATAGCTTTGCAACGTTGATTTCTTCTTTAACACCCATGGACCGAGCCACGGGACCGCATTTGCTGCGGGTGATGTAAGCTATGGGCTTATAGTTCGTTTCCGATAGTGATTCCCAGTTTGCCATACCCTTTGCGATTATCAGGTCCGCTTTATTCAAGGCTTCCTCCAGATCATTTGGCATATTATTCAGATCAACTCCAACGGCGAAACCGCCGGTGGTCAAGATTTCATCGGCTACATTTTGTATGTTATATTTCTTCACATCTTCCATAGTAGCGTCGGTTAAGACCGGAGCACCCTTAACTACCATCGTAAGGTAAACTCCCTTCTCTTTTAAAACCTCAAGTAGGGGTATATCCAAAACGATCTCCCCGCAGTTGTCGGTGAAAAACACCACTCTTCCCCCTCGATCTACGATTTTTTCAATACGGGCGGTATCGTCGTGCTCAAACCCTTCCTCAATCAGCGCTTCGAACTTATCGGTTAGATATTCAGGAGAGTCAAAATCGTCGCGATAACCGAAGTCCATAACGTTCCCAGTCACCGCTACTAGAGCAGCACCTTTAAATCCGTATTTCTTGACAATCACTCTACCTCGTGGAAGCAGCTTTTCTGCAACTTCGTTGCTCTTTTCTTTCATCTCGGCGTAGGGGTCCTTAGTATCCAGGATTTCGTAAACACGTTTATGGACTTTGGTAGCTACTTCTGATGAAACAACCCCTTCACGAAATTCTGATGCAAGGATATTAAGTGACTCCTCAGTAACCTCCCGTTCCTTTTCAGGTGCAACCAGATTCGCTTCGTAGATACATCTCTTTAGTAGGCAGGGAACGCACTCCGGCTCCATTTCCAAGGTTATTCACCTTTCTCGGCAAGATGCTGGTTTATTTCCCCAGCGTTTATATGGCCCTGGACCGTGATATCGATATTATCTTCCTCGATATCCTCGATATTCATAAGAGCTTTCTTGATCTGTACCGCGAGCTGTACTCCCATAGGGCAGAAGGGGCTAGTCGGAGTAAACGTAAGGCTGATGTTACCGTCTTTAACCTTTAAATCGCTGATAAGACCCATGGTGTGAACGTCTGTCCCGGTGTGAGGGTCGATGACGCTCTCAAGTTTTTCGATTAATTCTTCTTTTGAAGGCATTTTTTTCACTAGAACTTCTAGGATAAGGTGATATTTAAATGAGAGGGGTTGAGAGCATTAAATATGCAAAGAATTGCAAGCATTAAAAGGCCCAAAAGTGTTTAATATATCGATAAAGTAGTGAATCGAGCTTATGATTAAAAACGGTGATGTGCAGAACCAACGTGCGGAACAGCGATTCAAACTCACCAGGGTCGGGGTGACCGGTGTAAAAAAGCCGGTAGTAGTCGAACGACCATGGGGTAGAGTGACTTTAAATGCCACCATAGATGTATATGTGGACCTTCCTTCCGATCAAAAAGGTTCTCACATGTCCAGAAACGTGGAGGTAACTGGAGAGGTGGTGGACCGGAGTGTTAGGAAGCCGGTGAGGGGGCTGGAAGAGCTCACCTCCGAGATGTGCGAAATACTGTTGGAACGGCACGAGTACGCCTCCTATTCCGAGGTCGATATATCTGCGGATTATTTTTTAGAAAGAAAATCGCCTAAAGGCAGACCCAGCCTTGAAAATTATCGTATCATGGGTAAAACCGAATGTTACAAAAATGGTGATAAACGCAGGTACATCGGTGTAGAAGTGGTAGGTATGAATGCCTGTCCTTGCGCCATGGAGTCCGTTAAAAACGTTTACAGGAAAATCAATCCCCAACTTGAAGACATTTTAGAGACCTTACCCGTGATAACACACAATCAGCGCAACCGTTCAACCCTGATGATGGAGGTACCTTTGGAAAAGAAAGTGGAGTTGAACGACATGATAGATATTGTGGAATCCTCACTATCATCACCCACCCACGAGATACTAAAGAGGGACGACGAGGCCCAGGTGGTTATACGGTCCCACGAGAACCCTAAATTCGTTGAAGACGTTGTGCGGGACATACTTTCAAAAGTTCTTCAGCGTTACAAAGATTTCCCGGATTCAACCCGTGTAGAAGTGAAAAGTGAAAGCGAAGAGTCCATCCATAAGCACAATGCCCTGGCGGAAAGGATAACCACCTTTGGTGAACTAAGAAAATAACTCATTTCTCCGCTCTCAATTCGTAGATCGAACCGGATTTGATCACACTTCCTTCAGCTTTCTTCATTATCTCCTTCAACTTTCGTCTGAATGCCCCCCGCAGATAATCCTCTTCTATCTTATTGATATCTTCTTTTATGGTCTCCTCATGTTCCTTGAATATGTCTGTAGGCCATGGTACCTCTTCTAGTAGTATTGAACTGTCGGTATCGGAGAAGCCTATTGAAATCAGTTCCCTCTCCAATACTGCGGGAGAAAATTCCTCTAAATGACCTTTTCCCAGCATCTCTGCAACCGTGTTTTCCAGTCTCCAAAGTTCTATCTGAATGTTATCACAGGGGCCGGGACACAGTTCGGCCTCGAAGGGGTAGTAATCTATGATCACCAGCATACCTTGTTTTTTAAGTACACGATAAAATTCTCTCAACGCTGCCGTAATCAAAAGATCCTTGTTTTGTGAAAGGGCGCTTATCACGAAGTTACATATTACATAATCGAAGGTGTTTTCTTTTATGAATTTCATGTCCGTTAAGTCGGCGGTGATAAATTCAGAATCAGTCGCCATTTCCCTGCATTCTTTTTGCCAATCCTCTCTCACATCTATAGATACAACCCGGGCTCCCCAGTCTTCTAAAAACTTAGTCATGTTGCAGCCACCGGTCCCGGCATCGAGTATCCTTTTCCCTTCCATATCCAATCCTTTCAACTTCTCCATAATCTGTAATAGAAAAAACAACATTATAAATTCAACGGATGGTTCATAACAACAAAGAACGGTCCACTCTAGAGCAAATTTTTTCTTTTGATTCTTTTACCCCTTTCCCCCTGAAATCCTCGAACCATCCGTCGGCTCTTACCTCGTCCGTAATTACTAGTATCGACGCAAATTCAATGTTTCTATAAATAGAAACCGCCATCAATGCGGTACATTCCATCTCGACAGCTTTTACACCTTTTTTTGAATAATCATCTACTTTATCAGGGGTCTCACGTAATCCCGCGTCAGTGGTCCAAATACCTCCTTCATGGTATTCAAAACCTTTAAGTCTGTTTCGAACAAGCCGTAACAATGTGCTGGTTGGTTTAACCTGTACTTCAGGAGTAAGGTAGTGATAGGAAGTCCCCTCCTCTCGTAATCCCCAAGTCGGTATCAAAATATCTCCTACCTTACAGTCCCTGCTGATTGAACCTGCTTCGCCGAACATAATCACTCTTTCAACACCCGATGCGATGAGGGTTTCTAACAACATACTAGATGCCGGTGCACCGAAAAAGGAGTGAAACACACCGACTTCATCGTCCACCATTCCCTTGATAGTGGCTGAAAAACCCTTCATATCTTCTCCCGTTACTAGATCAAGAGAATCAATCAACAGCTTGTAGAACGCATCTTCGAAGCAGATGCATGCGCCCTTTGCATCAAGGGGTGCGGACATAGCCTTTGGATCCACGATGCTTTCCTGACCCGAAAGCCAATTTGGGAATTTATACTCTCCTTTTTTCATACTCATAACACTCTTTATTGTGTTTTACTGAGCCGTCCCTCTTATCACAGACCATAATATTTAAATCTATATACCTGATAACCTTTCTTCCTCAAGGGGACTAACATGTTACATGCTGAAGTGAAATCGGACATACTGAGAGACCTTGTCGATATTGTGGGTACAATAGTGGATGAAGCCAAGCTAAATCTTAGCGAAGAAGGGATTAGTTTGAAAGCGGTTGATCCGGCCCATGTCGCCATGGTCGACCTCAGGCTATCGAAAGAGGCCTTTGAAAGTTTTGAAGCAGATGAAACCGAAATCGGTATCAATCTAAACAAGATTGAGCAGTTTCTTAAATTATCATCATCTGGAGAAATAGTAAAGCTTGATCACATAGAGGACGAAAACAGACTGGTATTGGAAGTGAATAATATCACCCAGAAGATGCCGTTGCTGGATACAGCAGGCATGACCGATCCCTCCGTTCCTCAATTGGATTTACCTGTGAATCTTGTTGTTAAAGGAAAACATCTTCTCAAAGGGGTTAAGGCCTCACAGAACATATCCGACCATATCGCACTTACCGCTGGACAGGATGGTTTCGAGATTTTTTCGGAGGAAGACGAGGATTTGGTAAGGTTGAATCTATCAGAAGACGAGCTTGAAGAACTAAACGCCAGTGAGGAAGTAAGTTCCCTCTTTGCCCTTGATTATTTTTCAAGCATGATCAAGTCCGTTTCTAGCGAGACGCCTATAAGGATCAACCTCGGCTCTGATTATCCAGTAGTACTCAACTTTGGCTTTGCCGATGGAAACGGCGAGGTAAAATTCCTCCTAGCGCCCAGAATCGAATCTGCGTAATTCAATCGAAAATACCTTATTTGTTCCAAGCGATAACCTTTCATGAACGGGAGAATTCCTGCAGGTAAACCCGTTATAGGTGAGGAGGAGGAAGATGCAGTTTTAGAAGTGCTTCGCTCAGGACAGATTGCCTCGGGGCCCAAGGTAGAATTTTTTGAAAAAAAGTTTGCAGAATATATCGGTGTCCAGGAGGCGATCGCCGTTAGTTCCGGCACCGCAGCCATACATCTTTCACTACTTTCGTTAGGTATCGGTAAAGACGATAAAGTGATAGTTACACCCTACAGCTTCGTTGCCAGTGTTTCACCAGTAATTGCGGTTGATGCAGAACCGGTGTTCGTAGATATAGACCCTGATACCTACTGCGTTTCTCCAGAGAATATTGAAAGTGCTGTGGATGAGGACACCGCAGCCGTACTACCTGTACACCTATACGGTCAAATGGTAGATATGGACGGTGTACTCGAAGTTGCTGAAGAACACAATTTAAAAGTGATCGAAGATGCCTGTCAGGCCCACGGCGCTATTTATAAAGGAAAAAAAGCGGGCTCTCTGGGTGATATAGGCTGCTTTTCTTTTTATGCCACCAAAAATATGGTCACCGGTGAAGGGGGGATGCTCACTACCGATGATCAAGAGGCTGCGGATAAACTCAGAAAACTGCGTGCCCATGGGAGGGTATCCAGAGGACGATACGATTTATTAGGCTTTAATTACCTGATGACGGACATAGAGGCCACTTTAGGGACGGTACAGCTAGAAAGGCTGGAAGAGATGAACGAAAAAAGGCGGAGGAATGCATCTATACTCGACGAAGAGATGGAACCTTTGGAAGAAGAGGGTGTGGTGAAGGTACCGAGAGAAAAAGAAAAAAGAAAGCATGTATATCATCAGTATGCTCTGAGAGTGCCGAAGGAAAAAAGAGAAAGAATTGTCCGAAGCATGCAGAAGGCTGGAATCCAGATTCGAATCGGTTACGACATGCCTATATACCGGCAAAAATTTATTGATTTAGATGTTAAATGCCCAGAGGCGGAAACCGCCTGCCAGGAGGTGATCTGGGTGCCGGTACATCCCCTGCTGGAACCTGCACACATGAGGCGGATAGCTTGGGGTTTAAAACAGCTGCTCGGATAACTCAAAATCGTTAAGTATGTCTCCAACGTTCTTCTCAATCATGGGTCCGGAAAGGATAGATACAGATTGGCGTCCTGAACACAACGCACGTTATCCCTTTTCTCAAAATGCTAAAAACTTAATCTCGGACCTTAATGTAACCTTGGATTCTTTACTGTCTTCTCGGACTTTCGGTGTGGCCAGAAGTCGGGCAAAAGAAAGGGTTATAGAAGCGATAGAAGAGGGTAAAATTGGAGGTAAATGGGCCTACTCAGATACCTCTGACTCAAAGAGACTGAACGAGATTATATCTTATCCTCTAGCAAGGATGATAGTTTCCTGCATAGATGATGGATTTTTACACAGAAGATATGCGTTGGCTGAAGCGGAGAATGTCTCGTCGTTTCTTGAAAACGAAGAAGCAGAGGTGGTTTTTGCTGTAGCTAGAGAACTAGGGTTGGATGCAAAGAAAGTAGAAAGCAAAATAACGGTAGATTTCCTGGATTTTATCGAGATTACCAAAGATATAAGTGCGGTTGAATGGAAACTAGTTAATCAGGACTTACGCGAGGGACGGGTATATCTCGACAAACACAAATTCATACGTCTGTTAAAAGAAAGAACCTACCATGAAGTGTTGAAAGATCTGCCCATAGAGGTTAACACCGAGATTGAAAGCTCATTATCTGGAATCGTAGATGATGTGATGAGCAAACTAGAGGAAATGAAAGACAAATTTGTTGACCGTGACCTTGGGGAAATAGAGGAAGGGTTGTTCCCTCCCTGTATTAAAGAATTAATAAAGAAACAGGCGGAGGGACAGAACCTATCTCACGAAGCTAGATTCGCGCTTACCGCCTTTTTACACAAAATCGGGTTCGACGAAGAGCAGATAATGGCGATATTTTCAAAATCTCCTGATTTCCGGATAGACCTTGCTAGGTATCAAATAGAGCATGTTATAGGTAAGGTATCCAGTACCGAGTATACACCTCCTGGATGTGATTATATGAAAACTGGAGGTTTGTGTTTTAAACCCGACGAGCTTTGTGGAGCTGAATGGATGAGTCATCCGTTGACCTATTATTCATATAAGAAAAGACATGAAAGTGAAGAAAAGGACTAATCAGACAAAGCTCGCCAGCTCGCCACCCATCGATGCAAAGCCGTTAGGTGGCCCGCTACGGCGAACCATATCATCAACAACTCGAAAAGAGTGAAATTATAACCGGCTATAGTGATAAGATCATAACCGAATGCTGCTAACAACACGTAAAAAATAGGTACAAGTATTAGGAGTATGAGTCTGTCCGCTCTACCCGCTACACCCCCGTAGTTGCGTTTTACACCTACCGCCTGGGCTTGTGTTCCCATATAACTGGTCATCAAGATTCCCAGTATCGCTAGAAATCCAAGAGATAAACGGCTTAGAGGTCCAAAGGCAATACCTCCAATTATGAATATATCCGCATAACGGTCTAGGGCATGATCCAAAAAATCCCCCCTAAGCGAGGTTTTCCCCGCCAATTCAGCAACCCTTCCATCCATTGCATCAAAAAAGGCGTTCAGAAAGATGAACAGCGACCCTAGTAAAACATAGGTAGAACTCACACCTATAAAAAAAGAAATACCTCCGAGAACCGCCCCTAAAAAGGCGATCCATGATAGAGTATCCGGATTGATGTGTCTCATCTTTTTAGCTAGTGGTTTTAACACTGAATCCGCCTCTTCGCGGTAATCGTTTAATACCATCTGAGAAGCATATAACATACGGTATATAACAGTTTTATCCGTCAAAATTCTGAATCGATATACTCGGACCAATCAATGTTCCCCGGTTCATATTGTTCGGTATTCCCCTCTAATATATCCACAACGGCTCGGCAAACTTGTTCCGGATTGATATTCGATGTATCTATTTCATAAACCTCCGTATCCTTCTCCATTGCTTCAATAAGTATTACATCAAGGATTTCCGACTGTAAGTTTTCTTCTTTCTTTTTAGTGCTCCAGTTCTTGGATCCCACCCTCTTTTTTAAATTACCGGGATCACAACGAAGAACTATGGTGATCGGCAGTTCTAGGTGGTGAGATAAGTGCCCTTCTACAATATCGTGATCAGGAGCCCTTGAGTACAAGTTTATCATCTCATCTATATTTACCATGTACGTATCCCTATTTGGATCCCTTTCACGGCTTAAATGATTTATGTGGATAAAACCGTTCAAATCTAGGATTTGATACCCATGCATCTTAAGGCGATTTGCTACCGTGGTTTTCCCAACACCTGGTGTTCCCGTGATGGCCGACTTTTGAACCATGGGAGCGAATCACATTCGGCATATATTAGGGTTGAGGTTCACTTTCAGCCGACACCCTCCCCCCATGTAGAAATTTATATAGGTCGAGCCTGTTTTCGATTACTGCGGGTCAAGATGATGGTAAAGGATTCAAAGGACAAAGGAGAAGGGCTTGAGATTTATTCGGTCTCTTCGCTTAATAGGTACGTAGAAAACCTATTAAGAAACGAACCTACCCTAAGGAACATATGGGTGAAGGGGGAGATTTCAAATTTCACCCATCACAACAAAAGGCACATGTACTTCAGTCTCAAAGACAAGGAGAGCGAGTTAAGCTGTGTGATGTTCTATAATGCTAACAACGAGATGGACTTTGACCCCTCTGAAGGTCAGGAAGTTATCTGCAGAGGAGATGTTGGTTTCTATCATCCTAGAGGGCGATACCAGTTCGTGGTTAAAGAGATGATTCCGGATGGAATAGGAAAGTTGTATTTAGCTTACGAGAAGCTAAAAAAGAAACTCGAGGAAGAGGGACTTTTTTCTTCCGAACATAAAAAACCGATTCCCTTTTTACCAAAACGCGTCGGTATAGTCACATCCAGAGATGGTGCAGCTTTGCGGGATATACTTAACGTATTACGTAGAAGGTTCCCTAATGTGAATATACTGGTCTCTCCCACATCGGTACAAGGCAAAGGTTCTCCCGGGAGCATCGCCAAGGCCATAAGATTGATAGATACCCAGGATATCGACGTGATGATAGTTGGACGAGGTGGAGGGTCCATAGAGGACCTTTGGAGCTTCAACGAAGAAGTGGTGGCCAGGGCTATATTCGAGGCTGAAACCCCTGTCATCTCAGCGGTGGGCCACGAGACCGACGTATTGATATCTGACTTCGTTGCGGATAAAAGGGCGCCGACACCTTCTGCGGCGGCCGAGCTAGCTGTACCGGACAAAACGGAACTGATGAGTAGAATTCAAAGCGAGAAAAACAGACTGTTGTCATCTTTGAAGAATACCGTCGTTGAGAAGAGAAATAGATTACAGACGATAACCAAAAGCATCGTATTCACGTACCCTGAGCGATTTCTGGAAGAGCACGAGCAGAGACTTGATGAGAATATATCTCGACTACAGGACAACGTAAAAAGGATGCTTGAAAATTTTAAGCAACGATTGAATCTTCAACGTGAACGCCTGAAAGCCTTGGGCCCCATATCAACCATTGAAAGAGGCTATTCCGTTGCATTGGATTCCCGGGAAAATGTTGTCTGCTCTGTACAGGGATTAAAGGCCGGGGATCAATTAAAGATAAGGATGAAGGACGGCTCGGTATTAACAGAAATTTTAGAGGTGAAAAAATGGAAAAAGAAAAAATGATAGAGAAAGGGTTTGAAGAGTCAATGAGTGAGCTGGAAGAAATTAACAATCGGCTTGAGAGGGAAAAGGTATCTCTTGAAGAGACTCTTGAGTTGTATGAAAGAGGGATGAAGTTGATCGAACACTGCTCAAAAAAACTTGAGGAAGCGGATGCCGAGATCAAGAAGATAATAGAAAAGGACGGCGGTGAAGCGACCGAAGATTTCGAAGGCTGATTGAGTGATGATGCAAACCCTTCGAAAGATTTTAACAAAACAAGCGGATTATAAAGTAGATGAGAGAAGAGATAAGGGTGATAAGAAATCCTGACGTTCTAAAAATGTGCTTAGAACCTACAAGGAGTGAAATACTCTCTATTTTATCTGAAAGGGACATGACGGTAGTAGAGCTTTCTGAACGGTTGGATAAACATCCAACTACTGTTTACAGGCACATTAAAAAATTGGAGAAAAAAGATTTTATACATGTTTCAGGTGTTAAATGGAAAAGACACAGTTCAGAATACGTATACGGCAGAACCGCCAAATTATTCGTCCCCGATTGTAGTTTTATCAACGGTAATTGTATGTCCAAATTGAGATTAGTTTGGAGCCAGAGGCAGATAAAAAACCTCCTAGATCTTTTAGAGAACCTTGGATACTGCAATAACGTCGATGGTGTTGAAGAAGAAATCTACAAAACACTTTCAGGGTTGGACGAGATCTACTCCGACAAAATCAAACACTTAGAAGATAACGGCCAAGACCTAACTC
>JAFDUB010000127.1 GCA_019594025.1 Thermoplasmata archaeon | reverse complement strand
GGCCTGCTTTCAAAGGATGCTGAAGATCGGCTGCTGAAGGTTAAGGACGAATGGAAGGATATGGGAATACGGGGTTGGACCGATGGAGAAGTGCCGTGGTTTTTTATGGCTGAAACTTTGGGCGAGATGATTTCTGATCTGGTTGGGGCTAAAAAGGATGAAGTCATCGCCACGGGCACAACTACGGTGAATATTCATTCTCTGGTTTCAACTTTATTTGAACCAGAGGTAGGTAGAGATAAGATACTAGCCGATGAGTTGAATTTTCCATCTGATATCTATGCGCTGGAGGGCATCCTAGAGATGAAAAACCTTGATCCTAAAAGTCATCTAAAGTTGGTACCCGGTGAAGACGGATATCTACTGGATGAAGATAGGATAGTCGATATGATGACCGAAGATATATGCCTGGTCCATCTTCCATCGATACTATACCGCAGCGGTCAGTTGTTAGATATGAAATATCTAACAGAAGAGGCGCATGATCGGAACATGATCATCGGTTTCGACTGCAGTCACTCCGTGGGAGCGATACCACATAAACTGCACGATTGGGACGTAGATTACGCCATGTGGTGCAGTTACAAGTACCTCAACGGAGGTCCCGGTAGTACCGCCTTCCTCTTTTTAAACGAAAAACACTTCCATAAAGAGCCAAGGATGAAGGGGTGGTTCGGATATGAAAAGGAAAAACAGTTCGATCTTCGCTTGGACTTCGTGCACCAGAAAAGTGCCGGGGGATGGCAGATTTCTTCACCGGCCATATTGAACAGCGCCCCATTGATCGGGTCGTTGAAGATCATTGAGGAAGCAGGTATAGAGAACATGTGGATAAAATCTAAACATATCACATCCTACTTTGTAGAACTGGTTGGAGAAATACTCGTTCCATATGGCTTCTCCATCGTATCGCCTTTAGAGCCAGAGAAGAGAAGCAGTCACGTGGCGCTCCGGCACGAGAAGGGTGAAATAATCGGCCAATTGCTTCGAAAGAAGGGATTCGTCCCCGACTTCAGACCTCCGGATATTTTACGGATAGCTTTTGCACCACTCTACAATAGTTACCATGATGCCTGGAAAACGGCTATGACCATAAAAGAGATAATGGATTCCCGTGAATATGAAGTACACCAAAAGCGTAGAGATTTAGTTACGTGATGCAGATATGAAAAATAATTTAAGTCTTTAAGAGATTTACTTGTCCATGGATTTAGCCATAGTTGATACAACTCTGATAACCTTCCAGAAAGAAGGACTAGGTATAATCGAGCAGGGGGGCCTCGGTATACGGGGAAACAAGATAGTTTTTGTCGGTAAAAGTGATGATTTAAGAGACGCCGACGAGGTGATAGACGGCTCCAACTGTATTACCATGCCAGGACTGATAGATGCACACGCACATACCGGACTGGCGCTGCTTAGAGGTGGGGCCCAGGATATGCCGGAGATCGAGTGGATGAGAAAGGGTTTGGGACCATTTGTCAGGAATATGACTGAAAAAGATAAGAAAGCCGGTTCGAAACTCGGAGTCATAGAGGGATTGCGGTCCGGTACGACTACTTTCTGCGAGTTCTCGGCAAATGTAAGAAAATACGTTGAAAACGTTTACAAACCTTTCAAGGTAAGGACGGTGGCCGTTGAAACTTTGAACGAAGTTACAGGTGTTGACGACAAAGGATTGTACGAATTCGACGAGTCAAAGGGGGAATTAGGTTTGAAAAGGGCTGACGAACTCGTTGATGAATATGGAGAGAATGAAATGGTGAAGCCGTGTTACGGCCCCCAAGCCTTGGACATGGTATCCATGGATTTGATAAAAGGGGTGAACAAACACGCGCACCAAAGGGAGGCTGATATTCACATGCACGTAGCTCAGGGTGAACGGGAGAGGATACAGGTGAAAAATAGATACGGAGATAGTACGGTAAAAGTCATCTCCGATCTTGGGATGCTAAATCATCGTTTTGTAGCTGTTCACTGCCACGATACAGAATATGAGGAAAAGGAATGTATGGCGGAAAGAGGTGTGCGGATGGTGGGATGCCCAAGTTCAATCGCAATGATAGACGGTATCGTGCCCCCTATACATGATTTTCTTTCGTTAGATGCTGCAGGAGGGGTCGGTACCGATCAAGCCCCTGGGCCCGGGGGACACAATATGTTCCGAGAACTGCGCACCGCTGCTGTGATAACTAAGGTAAGAGATAGAGATCCAACTAGGCTGCCGTCTTGGGAAGTATTAAAACTGGGAACCGTCGGCGGGGCTAAGGCTCTAGGTATAGATAATGGTGTCGGGACCCTTGAAGTGGGAAAATCAGCGGACGTGATAACTATAGATATGTCCTCCGCAAATCTAACTCCGCGGGTATCCGAGCCGTTCCACAACTATGTTGCTACATTAGTACATTCTTCCACGGGTAAGGAGGTGAGAGAGGTTATCATAAACGGTGATATTGTTATTAGAAACGGAGGTTTTACAAGTATTGATGAGGAGAGTATCGTTAAAGAAGGACAGGAACGTGGTAAGTGTTTGTTCGAAAGGGGCGCAAAGGATTGGGAAGAGGAGGCTGGCAGAATGGCGAAAGAGATGGGGTAATGGCCTCTATCTCACGCCATAAGGTACAGGATAAAAACTCGAATTTAGACAACGGGCCTGTTATAAATCGAGGAAAACGTTTATAATCTTCCTACATGATTGCTATATCCACTTTATTGTTTGAAGTCGTGGTCAAAATGCCTTTAGTAAATCCAATAGAAGAGTCGTTAAATGATTTGAAGGAGAACCCTGACATCGAAGAGGTCACTCTTATATCTAGGAGCGGTATGCATATCGCCGGTAACGTTCCCGAGAATGCACATCGGGAAACCTACGTAGCTATGGCTGCCATCCTGCTGGGTGCCGCTGAAACTGCTACCTCCGAGCTTGAAGAAGAATTGTTACATGTGATAATCGAGCTGAAGAGGTCTAAGATACTTATCCTGAACGGAGGTCCTACCGCCCTGGTCTCCGTAAAGATAAATACTTTGGCAGATGTTGATGACATAATGAGTACCGTTAGAAACACTATAGAAGATTTAAAGGAACACCTATGAGGTGAATAGGGGGGATAAAGATGAGAACCGGTTTCATCAATTGCAATGTAATTCCTTTAGCTGAACGTAAGAAACAATTCCATGGTTTCATGGTAGAAGATGGTTGTATCACAAACATCGGAGATTACGACAGGATAATGGAAGGTAGTGACGAGCTTATTAACCTGCAGGGATGTACGGTGTTACCCGGTTTTATAGATTCGCACACTCACCTTTTGGGGATGGGTTTGAATATGGACCGTGTGGACCTATCCTTAAAAAACAGCTACACCGAAGCAATGTACTACATTGAAAAGGCGGTTGAAGAAACTCCTAACGGCGAATGGGTGATCGGAACTGGATTCGATGAAACTAAATGGAAAAAGGGAGGACTGCCTACAAAACAAGACCTGGACGATATTTCTACGGAGCATAACATACTAGTAAAACGGGTTTGCGGACATATAGCGGTAGTCAACTCTAGAGCTCTTGAAAAGATCGATTATCACAT
>JAFDUB010000051.1 GCA_019594025.1 Thermoplasmata archaeon | reverse complement strand
TACCTGGATCAATAACCCTTACAATTCCGAATTTGCAGGTTTATGGAGTGTTACAGGTGCGTACGATAAATTAACTGCTACGGCAATACTTAATGTTGAACCCGCGGAGGTAGATCATATCAAGATAACACCAGAAGTATCTAATGTTACCGCTGGAGAGGTACAGGAATACACCGCTTCAACACGTGATCAATTCGGTAACATAATAAATGATATTACCGATGAGAGCCAATGGTATATCGAAGCGCATGGGGGCGGGAATTGGACCGAGAATCGATATACTTCCGAATTTGCTGGTGCTTGGACAGTGACCTGTACTTACGATGAATTGACTGCTACCGCAACACTTCGGGTTGAACCCGGAGAACCTGAGTATATGGAGGTTGTACCCGAAAATACTGTTGTTACAGCGGGAAAGGATGTAAATTACGCAGCTAATCTTTACGATCAATTCTACAACATAATTGATGGGGATAATTTTGAAATTGATTGGTCCATAGAGGATGAGGGCGGTGGAAGATGGAACGGTAGCTTATATACTTCTGAGTTTGCAGGTACGTGGATTGTGACCGGTAAGCACGATAAATTAATAGCTACGGCAATACTTAGTGTTGAACCCGGGGCTGTAATTAATGTGTATATTACCCCTGAAGAAAATCTAACTATCGAATGCGGCAAGGTGGTAGAATTTTCCGCAGCCGCATACGACCGATACGGTAACCTGATAACCGATGAGGTTTATCATTTCTCATGGTGGAATACTGGCGGAAACGGGGTGTTCCAGCATACTACGCCTGGAAAATATATTGTAAGTGCGTCCTACCAAGGTGTCACCTCCTCTCCAACAATGGTAACGGTGGAAGATGAAGAGGAGAAAGAACGAAAGATATCCCAGCCTTTCATAAACTACCTTTTACTGATATTACTGCTCTTGATAGCGATTGCTTTTCTTAAGATAGTTCTGAAGGATAAAGGAAAAGGTACTCCGAAGGAAACTGAGGATATGCCAGTGTTGAATAAAAGAAGATTAACTAATGAAGAGGAACACACTAAAGATAATGCAGACGATGAAGAGTTCACGGAAGAACGGTTAGACGAGGTATAATACTCCCGGTAAACCTCCGTTCCACGTACCGGCTCCCCTTGGCAGAAAGCCCGTTAACCCACGCAGACACCATACCGAAGGCTCCTATGAATGCTTCCTAAGATGGTGCGAACATGGAGGGATCGTTCACACAACCGTCTGTGTTATATGCGAATTATTTCACTTCATACGCAAAGCTCGGCTTGAGGGTGGAAGGGTGTTAATCCTGGTCATGTTTTATCACCTTTTTCGGTATTCTCGAAAAAATTACCTAAAATATAGGAACGAACTCTTTTCCAGAACATCTATTCAGGCGTTTTCAAGTCTAAACTGAAGTGAGGTTTAATTTCATTATACCGGTGCATGAATTCTTCTAGAGTATCGTATCTATAACGATGTTGTTCATATGTATGAAACCATTTCTCGATACACTGGGAAATTCTTGTTGAATTCCAGTAGATGTTTCAGGAATAAAATTCCTGACATCGATGGAAAATCCAGCGGATTTCCAAATAATGATGGGGTGCCCTGCATTCCAGTAGATTACCATAAAATGATTATCAAAATCCCTACTTGAACTTTGACGGAATTTTTTGCAGATGCTACAGTCAGAAATCATGGAATATTAGATATCCAGGACAGATTTTGAATGAGTATTGTTCATCAGTGATGCATACTTTTTCTAATTTTTGTGCATTGGAAGTGCAAAGAGGAGTTGCTCGGGTACTCGTCCTATACATTCACGCACAATCCCTCTTGTAACACCGTTTTCACTACATTTTCGGCCCCTTTGTTCGCAAAACAAAAAGACTATTATCGGTTCGACCTATAAACATAGGATGAAAAGGTCATATTGGTACGCACTGGCGGCACTACTTATACTTTCCATATTGGTCAGAACGTACCCCCTTTTTAACTATCCTTTATGGGGGATGGATGCAGGCGAGTACGTTTACTACACTAGCCGATGGGTATCCTCTGGGAGCATGCATTACAGCATCGACGGCTGGGCTCAGGCCTACCCGTTCTTCCCGGGATTGTTTTCCCTAGCAGGCTCATTTCATCTACTCACTGGTGTAGGCGTTCACAATTCAGTGAGTTTTACTCCGGTTATACTATCTTCTTTAGTCCCCCTGGTGGTTTTCCAATTAGTACACAAGATAAGCCGACATAAGATAGCTTCCCTGCTATCTGCCGCCTTCCTTACGTTTATAGTGCCCTTTGTTTACAGTTATTCACAACCCAAGCCCGAAACGTTAGGTTTCTTTTTGATGATATTCATACTTTGGATGACTTTCATAGTAAATAAACGGAACTTGAAAAAACTATTACCCCTTTTAGTTCTCTTCTCGGCGGCACTGATTATCACCCATCATCTATCATCCTTTTTCTTGATTCTGTTTCTATTCGGAGGATACTTCTTCTCCGAACTGCTAAGGACTCGAACATCCTGGGAAAACAAAATCAGATTGTGGTTTTATATGGGATTCTCTACCGCCGCCATTTTATACTGGTTTTTCCGTGCCCCGGTATTCAGAGACGAACGTTTACTAGGTGCCCTAGGGTTCCCCTCCTACAGCATCGTTCTTGTGCCATATGTAATAGTGATTTTAGCTTATCTGCTCATAAAATTTAGAAGAAGAACACTTTGGAAACCGAAGATTGACCTGAGTGGAAACGAGCTTAAAAACCAAACGATACAATCTATTATCCCTATATTGATCACCTTCTCAATACTGTTGTACAGCGTATTTGTGAATATACCGGGTACAGACATCACAATGGACATGAACATTTTACTTTATTCACCTCTCGTGATCTTTGGAGTTTTTGCGTTGTTCTCGAGAAAGCTTCTCCGTATATTTAGTGAGGGAATAACTGTGATGGGGTGGCTCCTAACGGTGAGTTTTACATTTGTTTTGGGTGCAGTTACAGGGTCATCATCCCTTTACACCATAAGACAGGTAGCTTTTTTTATGCTTCCATTATCGATACTCTTCGGCATAGGTACCATATGGTTCCACTACTTAACGGATCCATTTTCAAAAAGAACAAAGATTCTGGCCCTCTGTATAATACTGCTGCTTGCCTGGAACATTCCGCTGATGTATCCCTCACAGGAAACCGCAGGAGGATATGTAGAATGGACCGAGTATGACACGTTGGAAGCCTCATTTTGGGCTAGAGAATCCACCGATTATAAAATACTCACCGACCACCGATTGAGCGGAGCGGTATTTTCAACAGGAGGTACTAATTTATCATGGACCGACGGGGAGCCTGCATACTTTTCTAACAATATCGAAGAGGCGAAAGAAGAGGTCCGACTTTTAAATGCAAGGTATATGATGATGGATAGCTATATGGTCGAAGGAGCAGGGGTTACAGACGGAACCAATCCTCGAGCCATGACGAATTTACTTGTGGAGTGGTATGATGGAGGATACATTGTATATCAGGGTGAAAATACCAAGGTATATTACATAAATGTTTCAGAATAAACATACGAAATCTTTATTTATTCTAATTAACGATTTACCATATAACTGGTAAGGACATGGTCAAAAAGAAAGACATAATCGAAGGATTGACATACATACCTAGGTCTTTGAAGTCTGAAGTTAAAAAGAAGCGTGAATCTGTACCCTTTTTAATGTCAATTTCATTCCTTATCTCCTTTATAAGTGCGAGATTATGGGTTGTTTTTTTAGGCGCTGCAAGAAGAGCACCGCCGGAAGGTATCGTGTACGTGGGAAGGAACGTTGTTATCGGAGGATACCATGTCCATCACATCGCATACGGCATAATTCTAATCTGCATCTCCGCATGGCTCGCCATCAATTATTGGAGTAAAACCATCGTTAGAATCAGCTCAATCAGTTTCGGAGCCGGACTCGGACTGATTGTGGACGAGTTGGGATTTATAATCGGAGGAATAGAACCATACCGGGCGGACCAAGAAGTCTTTTACTTGGCAGTGTTGATAGTAGCCGGCTTTTTAAGTCTGGTTTACTTCCCATCATTCTACGAATCGGCAAAAAGAGATTTGAAACGATGGAGAAGGAATTTGTTCAATAAGAACAAAGATGAGAAATAGGGCATTCCCCACACCTCGGACCGGTTTTCTTACAGTATTTTTTGCCTAACTCAACCAACAAGGCGTGGAATTCGTTGTAAGTTTCAGCATCTTTTAGTAAACTCTTTTGAAAAAACTCTTTGATATCTTCGTAATTACCTTTGAAACCGTAAAAACGTTCGACTATCCTTTTGGTGTAGGCATCCACTACAAAAGTCGGTATCTCTCCAGCATAAAGCACTATACTATCCGCAGTCTCTGGACCTATACCCTTTATGTCCAATAACTGCTCACGAAGGTCCTTTTGTTGAAGATATGAATCAACACCTCTCTCTTTCAATATAAGCTTTGACAGCCGCTTGAGTCGTGCCGCCTTCTGTCGGTAGAAACCAGTAGGTTTAATCAACTCTTCTAACCGTTCTAAGTCCATTTTGTATACGGCATCGGGACTCAACGCGTCTTCTCGCTTCAGATTATCAATAGCTTTTTCCACATTACGCCAGCTTACGTTTTGAGTAAGGATGGCTCCTATCATTATCTCAAACTTACTATCGCCGGGCCACCAGTTTTGAGGTCCGAACGTATCCAGAAGAATGTCGAAAAGCTCTTTGGTAGACACCATTAAAGACTTATACAATAGGGATACAAAAAAGGTTTACCTTTTCCAAAGGTTTAATACCCTGTAACCATGCTCATTATACAGTTCCATGAAAAGTACTGGTATAGCGGACCTTCCTCTTCACGGTGGAAAGGCTCCAAGGTGGCTGTTCGATCGTATGGTGAACCTAAGTCGTGCCATCAGCGAGACCGTGTTAGAAAACTACGGTCAGGAAGTATTTTTACAGCGACTAACCGATCCCTATTGGTTTCAGGCATTGGCGTGTACCATCGGATTCGATTGGCATTCCAGCGGTACCACAACCACAACCTGCGGGGCGCTAAAAGTGGCCCTGGAACCGGAAGAACACGGGATAGCAGTTCTGGGCGGTAAAGGAGCGGCAAGTCGTAAAACACCCCAAGAGATTAGCTCTTTGGAAGACTATTATTCAATCAAACCATCTAAGTTAGATGAACTCGTTAGGGCATCAAAGCTAACTGCAAAGGTGGATAATTCATGCATACAAGACAGTTATCAACTTTATCACCATTCATTTATTGTGACCGAAAAAGGTGATTGGGGTGTGGTCCAGCAGGGCATGAAGGAAAAGACAGAATGTGCAAGACGATATCACTGGCTGTCCGATGAAGTGTTGGAGTTCGTTGAGGAGCCACATAAAGGCATATGTGGGCAGAGGAAGGAATTGAAGGTGCTGGATATGACTTCCCGTAAAAGTGCTGAAACAAGGAGTATATCCTTGGATTTGATCAAGGATGGTCCGGAACATCTGAGACCGTATCTATCTAAAAAAGTACAAACATCCCTCACCGATTTCTCGGTAAACAAAAGTATCACAATGCCCCTACATCACCCAGTAATGGATAACGATATTACCCCTAAAGGTTGGAGAGTGCTAGAGAGAGCGTACGAAATCCAGCCGGTTAGCTACGAGGAATTGATTTCACTGCAGGGGATGGGACCAAAAAAAATCAGGGCGTTGGCTTTAGTGGCGGACCTGATACATGGAAGCAAGGCGAGCTGGGAAGACCCGGTAAAGTACAGCTTTGCACATGGAGGAAAGGACGGTACCCCATTTCCGGTAGATAGAAAAGTGTATGACTCAACGATTAGAACCCTAGAAAATGACCTGAAGGCATGTTCAGCGGATGAGAAAGAGAAACGGTCCGCTCTTCGTAGATTATACGAATTATTGTGATTGTTCTGGAAACTTACCAAAACGTTTATAACAAACGGAAATCATGATTTGCCATAGTACAAACGGTGATCGTTTGGATGACGATGATTTAAAGGGTTCCTCAAGGGGACTCACACGACGGATAGAGGAGTTACAGCGTAAACACGATGAACTCCTCGCAGAAACCCAATACGGTGGGGAAAGGGATTATATAGTTGAGGAGTTGAAAAGACTTAAGAGGGAGACGAGAGAGATCAAAAAGGAACTAGCTAGATTAAAAAAACCTCCCCTTATAGTGGGTAATATAAAAGAAACTCTCGCCCACGGCGAAGCGATAATCGAAAGCTCTACCGGCCCTGATTTCATTGTAACCGTAGCCGATTATCTTTCATCTAAGGATATATGTCCCGGTACTAGAGTTGCATTGAACAAACAGACTCTTTCCATCGTAAAGGTACTTCCTCCATCCATAGATCCAAACATAATAGGTGCGGAGATACTTGAAAAACCAGATATCACCTACGACGATATCGGAGGTCTTGCAGACCAGATAAGAGAAGTGAAAGAAACCGTTGAAGAACCACTGTTAAATCCTAGAAAATACAGGCACATGGGTATTGACCCTCCTAAAGGAGTGCTCCTAGTAGGACCACCGGGAACGGGCAAAACCATGATCGCTAAAGCGGCTGCTAACCGAACTCATGCCACTTTTATCAAACTGGTTGGTTCCGAACTCGTACAAAAATATATTGGTGAAGGCGCTCGAATGGTGAGAGAGCTTTTCCAAATGGCCAAAGAAAAAGCACCATCAATAATATTTATCGACGAACTGGATTCGATTGCCACCCAACGTATGGAGCAAGCTACCTCAGGTGACCGAGAGGTACAGAGAACAATGATGCAGCTTCTCTCCGAACTCGACGGTTTCGAACCGGTGGGAGAGGTAAAAGTTATGGGCGCTACCAATCGACCTGAATTATTGGACAAGGCTCTACTACGTCCAGGACGGTTCGACAGAATAATTTCCGTACCAATGCCCGAAAGGAGTGCCCGTAAGAAAATATTTCAAATCCATACCAGGATGATGCCCCTTCACGACGATGTAGATTTCGATCCACTTTCAAAGAAAACCGAGGATTCGTCTGGTGCAGATATTAAAGCGATATGCACAGAGGCGGGTATGCTCACTCTAAGAGAAGGAAAAGACGTAATTAAGCAGGAAGACTTTCTAAAGGCCGTCCAAAAGGTTTTGTCTGACTCTCCCGAACGACAGATAAAAAGACAGGTAATGTTCGCTTAAGCTTATGCAGTGTTTTTAGTTATGTTTTCACATTTTTCAAGGTTTCCACATAGGGCTGCCCATAGGTATGATTTCCCTATCAGCCATGTTATTTAACAACACACCAGCGGCTCCGTAGAAGGAAAAGAAGGAGACCGCTAAAAGTGATATGCCAACAGGGATCGCCGATGTACCCGCCATTATATGTGCTACCAGGGTAATTATGGCTATATCTATGGCCAAAATTATAACGAACAACGTTTTATTGGTCATCAATGAGGCAACGGTCATTATTATGCTGAAGAATAAGAAACCAGTGAGGCCGTAGGCATAGTGGTATATATCCACTTCTACCCAGCTAAATACACTGAATAGCAATGTGAGAGAAACCGCATACCAAAGCATTGCGTATGTGGTAAATGCTGTCGCTCCAAATATGTTGTTTCTTTTAAAATCCATTATACCGGCTATCAATTGAGCGGTAGCTCCCAAAAACAAAGTCCACGGTATCATGAGTGATTGATGATCAAGTGATGCCCATCCCAGATCGGTGGAAGCGAGTACCAAGGCAGCGACGGCAAGTCCAATCAGGCCTAAACATGCGGGTTCGGCTACTGGCTGCGGAAGTTCCTTAACCGATATGTTTTTTGACTGCGAGTCCTGTTCCATAGAAAGATGTGTAAGAACCACTTGTATTTATTTATGGCGGCCGGATGAATCCGGATTCTATTCCTCCTGAAACACCAAAGGTCCAGTATAACCACAGTCTCTACAATGGTACTTGAATCCGGTGATGAATCCCGTCTCGGGTACTATGTTTTTTCCCTCACACTTGGGACATATCAGCTGTTTATTGGTCATAGTGATCGTTAGCTGTCCCCTGGCTGTAACAGTAGGGTTCATAGTAAGGCACGGCCAACTCCCCTTCCTGACTCTAGCCAGGGGCGTGTTTGGTCCCGGGGTTGTTCCCTGATCATAACTGGACGTCACGTCCTGGGTTCACAGGGGGACCCATCGGAACCTAACCCGACCCTTGCATCGTGGATCACAGTGCTGGGGTACTCCCCACGACCTTCATGATCGGGCATTATTAACAGTTCATACAAAGTATATTAATCCTTCGAGTGATGTTACTATTTGAAGAATTAACTATATATAGCTATTGCCACGTTTAAGGCTGGGCTTATGTACAGCTTTAGAAAAACATTATTTGAGAATTTGGAGGACGACCGGATACAGATAGTTATAGGGCTATCAATATTTGGATCGATGATCCTCCTGTCTTTTTTATATGCACCTGATCCACATATTTTTTATGGGGTGGCTATATTATTTTTAGCGGTTTATATGTGGTTGTTCACCCCTATATCATACATATTTACCACTTTTTTAATCATTTCATTCTCCGTACTTTTAGGCATAGTTCCAACGGACGACGCTTTCCTCGGCTTCGCTTCATCGACCGTCTTTTTTCTTATAGGTGCCTTCATAATAGCCTTGACGGTAGAAAAATACGGTCTCCATAAGCGGATAGCACTAAAAGTTCTCAATTACTTTGGAGATTCACCAAAGAAGTTTGTTCAAGGCATAGTTATATTAGCTACCTTCCTCGCAATGGTCATGCCCGAGCATGGAGTTACCGCTTTATTTTTACCAATATTGATGAGCGTGTTTACCCACTCTGAAAAATCCCGCATTATGGAATCTAACTTCGTTAAAGCTAGTTTACTAGCACTTTGTTACGGTGCAAGCGTCGGCAGTATGGGTACGCTTTTAGGTGGAGCTCGAAACCCACTGGCTATAGCCATATACAATCAACAAACCGGGCAGCATATCTCCTTCGTCCAGTGGTTCGTTGCAGCTATACCGTTAGTATTATTTATGAGCATGATAGTATATCTCACACTAACAAAACTCTTTGATTTAGAAGACGTGGATATGAAGAACATCAAAAGAAAGATAAATGAAGATATCACCGAGATGGGGGGCTTGTCTATGGGTGAGGCGAAATCACTAGGATTTTTAATATCCGCTTTCATACTGTGGAGTGTACTCGGTCAGGGTCTAGGTATGGGTTTGGTCGCGGTATTGATCACTACCTTCATAGCAATGACAAAAACCATCACATGGGAGGATGTGGAGAAAAGACTTCCATGGGGTGTTATATTCCTTTATGGTGGTGCTATCTCACTATCGATCATATTACCTGCAGCAGGAACGCTGACCTATATCTCCGAAATAGTGGTTCATTTCGTCGGTGATAATCCATTTTTGGTGTTGGCGGTTTTTGCAGTTATAACAGTATTTCTATCAAACGTCATGAGCAACGCCGCTACCACGGCGGTAATTTTACCCATGGCTTTGGTAGCAATGGTTGCCATTGGTTTTTCTGCAGTAATACCGGTTTACACCATCGCAATGGTCAGTGCATTTGCTTTCATGTTCCCGGTGGGAACACCCGGTGCGGCGATGGTCTATAACACTGGTTATGTAGATATAAAAGAATTCGTAAAGGCCGGTCTGATATTGAACTTAGTAGGATTAGCTGCCTTCCTCACCATAGGACTGGCATGGTGGAGATTTTTGGGATTGTGGTAAAATGACGGAAAAAAACAAAAAAACCTTGCTCATAGCGAGCTACAAACAAAAATATTCAAAGGACGCCCTGCAAAAGATAAGTAAGATCATACAGAAAATGCAGCCGGATCGTACAGTTATAGTAAAAGTGGTCGAGGAAAAACCTACTAAAGAATTAGTGGGAGCTAACGTAGGGATCGAAGAAAAGAATTCTATGACGGAGGTTATAAAAACCGATAAGAAACTCCGTGCCGATGAACTGGCTTCGGAACTGCTTGATGTTATCAAAGCGCTGGATATACCCACAGAGGTCTGTTTGAGAATGGGGCCAAACGTAGCCGATGAAATTGTAAAGGAATTTAAAAGACAGAAGGCAAGTTTTCTCATTATTCATGAAACAGATAAAAGTAAACTAGATAAGCTCTTCGTAGGAAGCACGGCGGAGAATATACTAAACGAGATCGATGAAAAACGTGTGATCCTGTTATAACTCGGATTTAATCGTAAAAATAAGCATAAAGTATATCTATAACTTCGATCAACTTATAAACAATCAAAGGAGTTGAATTTGCATTGATGGTTTACACGGATATTTTCCTGTGGACAGGAATACCCCTACTCATCTTTGGATATATCGGATGTTGGCACAAACACGAGTTTAGAATCGCCGGCTACGTACTGTTAGGCATATTCTGGGTGAATCAGGCACCGCATTTTTTGTCTATTGGAGATTTTGTAAATGCCGTATTATGCATTATTGCACTCCCACTTTTCTCCTACTTCGCTTATCAGGAATTTCTATCATGCCGTTGGGAAGAGGACCCCGAGCTTATGAGATTCTTAGCCGCGGGTATAGCCTTTTCAATGTTGATATACTACAGCATTCAAAGAGTGCCTATAGCCGCAGGGGCATTAACTAAGATAGTTACGGATCATACTAACTTTCTGTTGAATCTGATGGGTTACGAATTCACTGTAGGGGCCGTTGATTACGCCGGTAATCCAATGTTTTATCGTGTGAATAATGAGGAAATCGGTGTCAGGATTATAAATTCGGGGATAAGGATCATATTCGCTTGTACCGCTATTCAAACACTAGCACCTGCGGGAACTTTGATCACATTCACCGGTTCGGAACTGAACCGGAAGATAAAGAGTTTGGCGCTTGTACTTCCCACCATTTATGTTGCTAATCTATTAAGAAACGTGATGATTATTTATCTCACATTCGAAGGGATCACTTCATTCCACACAGCTCACAATACAATTGCTAAGGCCGGTTCTATGATCGTATTGATAGTACTTATGCTGGCGGTATTCGAGATCATGCCTGAATTTTACGATAATATTATGGGGATTTTTTCTTTACCTAAGAGGAAGAAATTATCCTCCGGAGACAACGGAGAGGATCTTTAATCGGTCTCCTTCTTTCAAAGTAGTATCTAAAGGAAGTGGAGTTCCATTTTTGACAACTATGACCTCTTTAGTTAACCGTCGTATGGAGATATTCGTAGAAGATAATGGAAGTATCGACGTACCTCAAAAAAGTATAGTTTCGGATATAGTTCAAAAATTAGATTATCACCTAGATGCGGTCATAGTTGTCAAAAATGG
>JAFDUB010000009.1 GCA_019594025.1 Thermoplasmata archaeon | reverse complement strand
TTCGTGCTAGATAATAACGGCCCGGTACCTTTTGAAATAAAAACCGTACCCAAGGTAACCAGATCCTTCAGAAGTTTTTTGGAAAAGTACAGGCCGGAACTAGCATTCGTCATGAACGAAAGAGAGTTAAAAAGAGACGACAACGCACTCTTCGTACCTTTGATATTCTCCGAGGAAGTAGCGAACTCACTATGAAAAATTATCCAAAGACTTTGCTGCGAACACGCTTGTAGACAGTTAGACAATAACTGGAGGATAATCAATAAATAAAAGACATCAGTTTACATAGACATGAGAAAGGGAGATAACGGTCCTGTGGAAGATGACTCACGTTTAAACGATCGCTCCGGCCTGATGCGTTTCAAGATAAGTGACATACTGCTGGTTTCCAGCCTATACGATGCATTCATACTGGAGGAGGACCGCGGGCTATCCGAGCAGATATTCGGAGAGTATCGGGAGCTCGAGCTTACCGCGTCACCCAGGGTCGTCAGGGTTTCGTCAGCCAAGGAAGCAGAGCGGGAACTTCGTGAAAACCACTATGATCTTGTACTCAGCATGACACATCTCATCGATATAGACCCGGTAGATTTCGGCAGAAAGGCCAAGGAACTCCAACCCGGGATCCCTGTGGTACTCCTGGCAACGGACAAGAGGGACCTCGACAGATATCACGGAGTGGATAGGAAACGAGGTATAGACAAGGTGTTTTTTTGGAACGGTGATTCCTCCCTTTTCCTGGCCATCATAAAATATTTCGAGGATCTAAAAAATGCCGAACCGGATATACGGAAGGGCATGGTCCAGGTTATACTGGTGATCGAGGATTCGGCTAGATATCAATCCATGTTCCTACCCCTGATATACAAGGAGGTGATGCGTCAAACCCGCTCCATTGTTGAACAAAGCCTTAACGAGCATGAGAAACTACGAAAGCGAAGGGCGAGACCCAAGATATTTTTGGCCGAGAGTTACGAGGAGGCCGTAGAGGTCTATAAAAATTACGAAAAACATATCCTCGCCATAATCTCGGACATCGCTTTTCCCAAGAACGACACCATGGTGAATGACGCCGGGTTCGAGTTCATCCAAACCATCGATCGTGACACCCCGGTGATCATGCAGTCCTCTCAAACCAAATACCGGAAGCGGTCGGAAAAGATGGGCCTTCCCTTCCTGGACAAGAACTCCGAAACCATGCTCCAGGACCTTAGAAATTTCTTTACCGAAGAGCTTGGATTCGGTGATTTCGTGTTCAAACTCCCTGACGGCAGTGTAGTGGCTAGGGCAGGGAACATGGACGAATTGGTTGAAATGTTCGAAAAGGTACCTTCCGAGTCCCTGGTCTATCACGGAAAGCGTAACGATTTCTCCATCTGGTTGATGGCAAGGGGGGAGTTCGAGCTTGCAAGGAAGCTGCGACCCAAAAGGACAGGTGATTTCGACTCCCATATGGAATTGAAAAACTACCTGGTGGACGCATTTACCAGGGCCGAGAGAGAAAGGCAGCTTGGTGTGATAACTGATTTCTCACGGCAGAAGTTCGATTATGAACAGACCTTTACACGACTGGGCGGCGGTTCACTGGGGGGCAAGGGCAGGGGCATCGCGTTCATGGCCTCCTTACTTCGAAGGCACAACCTCGCCGAACATTTTCCCTCTAATCCCATACGGATACCTGAAACCTTGGTGCTGGGTACCGAAGAGTTCGAGCGATTCATCGATGATAACGGACTTCGTTACATCTTGCAAGAGGATATGGATGATGATGCGGTAGCTGCGAGATTCACAGATGCAGAGTTATCATCTGAATTGAAAGATTCCCTGGAAAGTTATCTGAAAAACGTTGAAACTCCCTTAGCCGTACGCTCTTCGAGTTTATTGGAGGATTCCTACAATCAACCCTTCGCAGGCATATATGCCACTTACATTCTTCCCAACAATCATCCCGACGAAGAAAAAAAACTGAACCAACTCTGTGAAGCCATCAAACTAGTCTATGCATCCTCCTTCTTCAAACGGGCCAAGGCCTACATCCAGAGCACTTTACTAAAGGCGGAGGAGGAGAAGATGGCCGTTGTCATCCAAAAGCTCGTTGGTAACGATTTCAACCATAGGTTCTACCCTATATTCTCCGGTGTGGCACTGTCATATAATTACTATCCCCTACCACCTTTAAAACGACAAGATGGAATAGTCAATGTTGCCTTGGGTCTGGGAAGGATCATCGTTGAGGGAGGGCAAGTGTTGACTTTCTCTCCGGAACGTCCCAATTCCATACCGGGTCTCTCTTCACCTTCGGACATATTCAATAATTCCCAGAGAAAATTCTATTCCCTGGACATGTCCCGAACGGAATTGGACTTGTGGAGGGATGGGGAGGAAGCCAACTTATTATACCAGGACATATCAGAATCAGAGAAGGATGGAACACTGGATCATCTGGCAAGCGTTTACATCAACGGCGAAGACATGATACGGGATGGACCAAATTATGATGGAACAAAGATAGTAACCTTCGCGCCGATCATCAAGCACAAACAGTATCCCTTAACGGAAATACTGACAAAGTTACTTGAGATAGGAGAGAAGGGTATGGGTGGTCCGGTGGAGATCGAATTCGCTAACAGCATCGACGAGGATGGTAACCTGGTGTTCTACATACTGCAGATAAGACCATATCTCTCCATGAGAGAGTACAATCAAGTTGTTATCGAGGATGGCGAGCGAAAGGGGTGCCTTATTTATTCCTCTAGAGCCCTTGGTAACGGTAAACTTGACGATATATATGACATCGTCTATGTGTCACCCGAAACCTTTGATCGAAGTCGGACCGTTAACATCGCCAAAGAGATCGGTGAAATGAACGAAAAGGTGAACGGGAGGCCCTATCTACTCGTCGGTCCGGGTCGATGGGGCAGCAACGATAACTGGCTTGGTATTCCGGTCAATTGGGGTCACATGGCCGGAGTAAGGGCCATAGTGGAAACCCCGATCATGGATATACGGGTGGACCCTTCACAGGGCTCTCATTTCTTTCACAACATTACTTCTCTTGGGATCCCTTACCTTACGATCGCTCACAATTCAAAGGAGGATTTCGTGGATTGGACTTGGTTGGATGATATGCCCGCTGAGAACAAGGGACAATACGTGAGGCATCTACGTCTTTCATCGCCTCTGCTCGTCAAGGTGGACGGTAGGGGCGGCTACGGTATGATCAAAAAGGTACGGTAAATATAGGATCTAAAGAAGTCGAAGTGCTTACGGTCCGGTCATCGAAGAAAAAACCATGAATATATTCTACGATGATCTTATCCTCGACAAATAGGTTAAGTGCGGTTAACATATCTCCCGAGTGCATCCCATGAGAAATTACGTGACCTCAGCAAACTACTTATACAAGTTTGTATTATACATTTTTGTATAAAGTGAACAAGATGGCTGAAAATCCCTTTGAATACCGTCTGCTGGCATCCGGTGACAGCTTCATAGACCGTGAGGATGAGATGGAAAGTCTGTTGGAGAGTGTCAAAGGCGGTCAGAACATAACCATTTTTTCGCCCCGAAGATATGGTAAATCCAGTCTTATACTGGAAGCATTCGATAGATTAGGAGAACGGAATACAGTCTATATCGATTTCAACAGAGTGAACAGCATACCGGAGCTAGCTTCTCGTTTGGTCACAGGTGTTACGGAAAGCGTTTTTTCTTCCTTTGAAAAGGGAGTTTCCATGGTCAAAGATACTCTTTTGTCTTTGAGACCTACCTTCACACCAAATGAAAGAGGTGGCATATCCATATCTTTGGAACTGGTTAAAACCGAAGAAGATCTGGAAAAAGCTTTACATTTTTCCCAGGAATTGGCTGAAAAACGAGACCTTGATATAGTTATCGCCATGGACGAATTCCAGCGTATAAATACCTTGGATGGAGATAGGTTGGAACGTTTGTTGAGGTCTGTGATACAGGAACAGGACTGGGTCACTTACATATTCAGCGGTTCTCAGGTAAACATGTTGAGAGAGATATTTGAGAGTGGAGATAGACCGTTCTTCCAATCCACCAAGATAATGAAACTGGGTAAACTACCCAAAGATCCTTTCAAAGAATACATCGTTAGATCCTTTGAAAAGACCGGTTTCAACATAAAAAACGACATAGTGGATGAGATACTAGACATCACAGAAGGGCATCCCATGAGAACAAAAGAATTGTGCTTCGAACTCTGGAATAAAAAACAGTCCGGTAAAGAAGTAGATTCGGTCCGAGAATTGTTGTATGTCCTGATATTTAACGACATGTATCTAGAGGATACATGGAATCGGATAAGAAGTGCCGTGCATAGAAGGACATTGGAGGCATTAGCTAACAACGATAAACCTCATTCCCAAGAATCCATACAAAAATACGAACTCAAAAGCAATTCCCATGTACAGAGAGCTTTGACAAGCCTTGAACGGGAGGGAATACTGTACGAAGGAGAAATAGTCGACCCATTTTTGAGGATGTGGATAAAGAAAAGGGTCGTCCGGAGTACATGATATACCACATCCACGATCTCCCGGTTAATAAATAATTTGATAGTGGTCATCATGAACACATTTCGGTCCGGCGTGTATTTCCAGTGATTATCGAGGGTGAATTCGAATACCGGATATTGAAAGATCTCTGTCGAAGGTAAAAATGTGTGAGATATCATTCCGTTTCCATCGTGAAGGAAATATTTTACGTACTATCTTCAGGACTTAAACTATATTATACGTCCCACACATAAGACGAAGTGCTTCCAGTCTGGTTATCGAGGAAACAACCACGGATATAGTTTTCCCCGAACTAGGGTCTGCCCCATTCACCGTCTTCGAATCTGTCCACACGGCCTTCGGAGTACGACGAGCCCCCTTCGTTTTGCTCCGTATCCGGACCCTTACTTTCTTTCGAAGGCTCCTGTTTACTTTTTAGTATAACTATCACCAGGATAAGGGCCACCACGATTATAAGCAAAGCTATCAGAGCGAATAACAGGAATCCACCTGTCCCTTCGTCAACCCGTTCTTCTTCTACCACGGTCGCACTTTCAATATTTGACATCAGGCCGAGTTTATCCTCGTTACTGACCGCCCTGACCATGTAGTAATATGTGCCGTCCCCTTCCACGTCGTTATCCTCAAATTCCGACGAACCACCGGTGTTTCCCAGGAAGGTAATTTTCCGCTCGTTCGGTCCTCTGTACACATTGTAATCTACTATATCGAGTTCCGTGTCCAATTCACTCCAAGTCAGCACCACCTTCCCGGAATCGACTTCCGCCGTAAGGTCTCCAACTGCGCCGGGTATGCCCGTACTGCTGGGAACTGCCGTAACTTCGCTGGATTTCAAACCCTCGCCCTGTATGTTCACAGCACTCACACGATATACGTAGGTCACCCCGTTGATAACCGTTTCATCCGAATAGAACGTAACCGGCTCCCCAGTATTGAAAACCCTAAAGAAGCCGTCGGTTCTTTCTATTCTGTACGATTGGATAGACGACCCTCCGTCGTCCAGAGGCGGCTCCCAGTAGAGTTCCACGAATCCGTTGCCAGATAAAGCTTTCAGGTTCCGAGGTGCACCCGGCTTTGAGATACCTTCCTCCGGTGTAACGTGGACGATATTTGACATTTCACTGTCCCCTTCGGAGTTTCTAGCTTTAACACCGTAGTAGTAGGTGTTGCCATTGATAACATCGGTATCGGTGAACTCAGAATCCACCCCCTCCGTATATCTTAAATTTAACTCGGTGGACGAAGGTCCCCGATATATCAAATAGTTGGTTATCTGTGAATTTCCATCGTCTTCCGGCCTATCCCAATCGAGAAGCACCCTTCCGTCGCCCGGATACCCTTTCAGGTCTCTAGGTGTCGTGGGAGGGCTGGCACCCAGCGGAGTCGCGGTGGCGCCGTTGGAAAAATCAGTTTCTCTCCCGTCATCGTAGGTGGCGGTTACCCAATAATTATAGGTTCGGCCGTTTTCCACCTTTTCATCTCGATAAGAAGTTTCACCAGCTCCGACGGACAAGTAGTATTGTTTTATGTCCGGGTTTAAACTTCGATAGATCCTGTATCCAGTCACTCTCTCGGCACCGAACGCCGGTGCAAGCCAGTCAAGGTACACGTACCCATCGTAACCTGTCGCTTCCAAATTTCTCGGAGGTGTTATATCGGGCTGGCCAGGGACCACCAGCGCCGTACCAAAGAGTAACAACATGATTCCTAGAGTAAATACTGCGAGCTTTTTCGATTTCATATATATTCCTCTGTTACCCTTTTACCGTTCGCAAGTATATATATTATGTTTGGTTCAACCTTCTAACAATAGCTATACAAAGGACTTTGAAGCTCCCCTATCGTTCATTTTCGCCCGGCAGCCGATCCTCGGTTCAACAAATCATTCTAGACGTGTATTTTTTTCTTGTAGATGAACACGGCGAGAACGATACCCGCTGGTAGGACTAGGAAGGGATAACCCGGAGAGTCATTTTCATCGTTCTCCTCCGGTACCTCTACCCCTATGGCGTACAGGTTACCGTCAAAAGAGCCGATGTAAAGGGTTCCGTCAGCACCTATCGCAGGTGAAGAACGCACCCAATCACTGGTGGTAAAGTTCCATTTTAGCGTTCCATCAGGATTCAGGGCGTAGAAGTCCTGGTCCCAAGAGCCCACGTATACCACCCCGTCCGCCCCTACAGCAGGTGAAGACATAATGTAAAACCCTGTCTCGAACCTCCATTTTTCCGTACCATTTGGATTGAGTGCATAGAAGTTGTGGTCGTAAGAACCTAGATATACGGTTCCGTCTCCTCCAATAGCGGGCGAAGAAACTACAAGCTCGCCGGTTTCAAATCTCCATTTTTCCGTACCATCTAGATTTAACGCGTACAGGTTATTGTCGAAAGAGCCGATATATATTGTGCCGTCCTCCCCTATGGTCGGCGATGCTTCCACATTTCCACCGGTTTCAAATCTCCACTTTTCAGAACCGTCCGGGTTTACCGCATAGAGGTTGTTATCACGGGAGCCGACGTATACCACCCCGTCGGTACCGACTGCCGGCGTTGAAGATATATCGCCGTTGGTTTCAAATCTCCATTTTTCAGAACCGTCCGGGTCTATAGCATAGAGGTTATCGTCATACGAGCCGACGTATACCACCCCGTCCTCCCCGACAGCCGGCGAAGAGTGCACCGTACCACCGGTTTCAAATCTCCACTTCTCCTCCCCCTCGGGAGTTACCGCATACAGATTATTGTCAAGAGAGCCTACATATACCACCCCGTCCGTACCTATAGCCGGCGAAGACCATATCGAGTCCATTGTTGAAAACCTCCACTTTTGCTCCCCCTCGAGAGTTATGGCATAGAGATGATCGTGAGAGCCGATATATATGATACCGTCTCCTACGGCCGGCGAAGACCAAATTGCGTCGGGGGTAGAAAACCTCCACTTTTCCTCCCCCTCGACGTGGCTCGTGTTGTATGGACTCCTGCCTGTACGCCTGTTGTTCTGGCCAAAAGTGGACCACGGTGAATCCCGGTCCTCCGATCGACTGTGGTACATGTCTGCTACCCCTCTCTCGTCATCCGCTGTCTCTCCTTCCACGGTAAAAAAGCCTGCACTGGCAACTAAGATCAGCACCAGGCAGATGGCCGCCGTTGCTCTCCTTTTTTGCATATTGAATCACTTTACTTAAAGTGTTAAATCTGGTGATATAATAAATGTTTTTGCCTTGATAGGGCTTTCCACAGATATCCTTACTCACTTGAAATCTTCTAAGTCATAATTACCTTGTTCTTGTGTTTTTGGTTTTTTCTTAACAGTGTAGTACGGTAGGGATATCACACCGATTAAGGCAAGTATTATCATCGCCAGGACAAAGAAAACACAAAGGCCGAAAAAAAGCACCGCTAGGATATTCGCTATGATACCCGCTAGGTAAAGGATACCCAGTAACATCAGTACCGTGCCTAGGCCAATGAGTATGTAATCTGATTTATTCATCTTCAGCCCATGGAGATGCCGCCGATGCTTATCCCCTTACTTCTATTTCCACCGCTTGAACCGGACCCTGAAGAATAAGATCTCAAACTGGCGGCCAACTGTGGTAAGGTCATGCTCTGCAGCCATACTTTCCCCGGTCCTGTTAGGGTCGTCACGAACATACCTTCGCCTGAGAAGAACATGCTTTTCAGATTGCCGGACCTTTCTATATCAAATCCCACGGTATTTTCCCAGGCCAGTGAGTGACTCGTCGACACCTTCAAAATCTCTCCCGGTCTCAAGTCCTTTTCAATGAAATCTCCGGCGCCGTGTATAAAGACCTTACCTACTCCAGACAATTTTTGAAGAAGGAAACCGTGACCACCGAACATCCCCTTTCCCAAACCTCTCTGGCGGCTCATGTCAAGGTCTACAGAGTCCTCGGCACATAGGAAACCGTCTTTTTGTACTATGTACTGTTTATTTCCGTCCAGCTCCAGCAGTTTGATGGTACCCGGGTAGTTTCCTCCGAAGGCGACTACACCGGTGCCGCCGGCGGGTCGGAATTGAGTCACATAGTACGATTCACCCGTTAACTTCCTTTTTATCCCTTTTCGAAAACCTCCTCGAGACTCTGTCGTCATGGTCATATTACCGGTCATGTACACCATCGAGCCGGCTTCGGCGTATACCAGTTCATTAGGTGCCAATTGTAAGGCCACTACCTGGAGGTTGTTCCCAAATATCTTGTGTTTCATGGGAACTAAATATAAACTCGAGTTTTAAACTTTTTCCAGGTGCACGGACATCTTTTTGTGGTAAACTACAACGGCGAGGGCGGCACCGAACACAAACAGGAGAGGTGTGAAACCAGGGGTGTCCTCTTCCTCGACGACTTGGATCGTCACGGTGTCTTCGTCGTACATCACGCCGAGTATGGGATCATGAACTGAAACCCTGATAACGAAATCACCTTCGTCTTCCGCTATCCAAGTGTAGGAGCCTTCAAATGTATCCCCTGCCTCTATCTCTCCCTCCCAGCTTTCATTGGCAACTAAATGTTCATTTTCTATAATCAGCCTTATGTTAACTTCATAATTTCTTTCGAAAAGGTTCTCCACCTGGAAGTTTATTTGTATAGTGTCCCCTTCTTCCAATACCTCACCTTCCACCGGTTCGTTTATGGTGACTTCAAATTGCGGATCCAGCACTGTTTCAACAAAGACAGGTTCGATCACTTTACTGCTGTCCATGGTTATGGTTTTCTCTTCTCCGAAATCTATACATCCGGATAACGAAAAGATAGCTATTAAAGCCACACATGATACTACAGTTAGCTTTTTCATTTAATCATCTCCTTATGTTTTTAAAACATATGATTTAACGTTTGTAAAAACTTTTGGGGACCGGCGCTGAAAGCGGGAAATATACCTCTTTTTAACGGGAGCCACGGTAGATTATTCCTCAACGTATATGCGGTAACCTACCAATACTCTTCTTCTATCTCCATAGCTATGTCTTCGTACACCATCTCTAGAAGATAGTCGAGGTCCTTGTTTTCTATTTCAACGTAGCGTCCTTTACCACTTTGGATCTTCGCGGTTAGAAGGTCAGAATTTTTGGTAATTTCTATGGAACATAGGGTTTCGTTCATTTCTAGCGCCTCTTTGTGAAAAGCGACAGGTAAGTTATATATATACTTTCCGCAGCACATGGCCCTCATCTACCAACCCCCTCAGCTTCCAAAAGATACTTATCGTTAAAGCAAATCCGGTCACATATGGGTAAAGACGACGAAATCCAAATCCAAGAAGTAGGCAAGGGCGACGAGATTGGTGTACAGCTTCCAAACTGGCTGGCAGAAAAGAAGAGGATTCCCAACGGAGTTCTGGAGGGTACTGTGGAAGCTACCACTGGAAAAGCGGTCCTTATAGGAGACGACTGGGTCCCCAAGAGTCAGGTAGAAAAAGCGTGGCTGCTTTAGATCGGCGTTTAAAAGGTGTAGAGCGTTTCTCAGCTTCCACACAACGCTCCGGATAAGAACGAATTCCGAAAAGTCGGGTGCAATCAGTAAGAATAATAGATACCTACTCCTTTTATCTAGCATGAAAAAGGTATTGATATTGGCAGGGGTTCACGGTGATGAGATCGGGGGAGTCATGATTGCCCGGGAGCTCCGGGGATGGATAGAGGGAAAGGGAATCCAAGGTGTCAAGGTTATTCCGGAAGTAAACCGAGAGGCAGTTGAGATCCGTGAGAGAGCAAGTCCAATAGACGAAGAAGATCTGAACAGAGCATTCCCCGGGAATCCAAACGGAACGGCGTCCCAGTTGTTGGCTCATAATATTTTTCAGGAGGCGAAGGACTACGAGTGTGTGATCGACCTTCACACTTACGGTACTGGAGGAAGATGTGTACCCTACATGCTCACCGATTTAGAGAAGGATTTCAACGTAGAACTGTGTATGCGTGTAGGTCTGGATAACGCCGTACAAACCGGTGGAACATCACAACAACTTTTCCTGGAACTCTCCAACAGGAGGGTACCGTCCATGATCATCGAGGCCGGAGGCGCACAGTGGTTAAGACAGGAATTGGATACGGTGGAAAAGGTATTGAAAGGTTTCCTCGAGGGCCGCTCTCCAGACGGAGTTAGATTTTTTAACAGCTATCAGTGGTTCTCCGTCGAAGAGTCTGGTCGTTATCGCCCGGTAGTGCCACCCGGGACAAAGGTACAGGAGGGTGAAGTACTTGGATATCTCGAAGACGAACCTATCACCTCTCCGGTTCACGGATTCGTCCTGGGAGTTAAAATGGAAGGTTTCTACGATGCGGAAAAAGACAGCATAGCTTCCATAGCTGAGTTTTGAACTTATCGGCATCAAAACCACCTATTTCACACACAATCAATATATACCCCCCCTTGATGTTTAACCTAAAGTAAAATAAATAAATAAACGGTGAAAAGTATATGAAACTAACTTTCTTGGGAGGGGTTTCCAAAGTAGGCCCCCTCTCTATGGTAATGGAACACGAAAACACGACTTTGATATTTGATCACGGCATGCTGCCTGCGGATCCTCCAGAGTATCCCATGCGCCCGCCGCTTGTTGATCTAGCTTTCTTATCTCACTCACATCTCGACCACTGCGGTATGATACCATCTTTGGTGAGGATGTGTGACGTTAATGTCTTAGCTACCCATCCCACCCTTGAAGTGGTGGAGTTGCTGCTTTTCGACAGTCTTAAAATCGCAGATATTGAAGGATATCCCAAGTACTACGATAAAGGGGATATCAAAAGAACGAAAGCCGCCTTCGACCTCATGGGTTTCAACTCCAAGAGGGATATAGGTGGTATGGAGATCGAGGTGCACTCGGCGGGGCATATACCCGGGTCTATGATGACCGAGCTGAGGGGTGAAGAGACGGTTTTGTTTACGGGAGATATCAACACGAAGAACAGCAGGTTAATCTGGGGTTCTCATCCGGTTAAGTGTGACACATTGATACTCGAAGCAACCTACAGCGGCAGAGAGCACGATGACCGAACTGAGATCGAGAACGAGTTCCTGGATGATATAGATGACGTACTTGCCAAAGGTGGTCAGGCTATTATTCCGTCCTTTGCGGTGGGGAGGACACAGGAGTTGTTGATGGTTTTGGACGACCGTGGCTACGACGTCTGGTTCGATGGAATGGGCCGTACTGTGAATCATATATATCTAAACCACAAGGGTTTTCTACGGTCCGCAGGAGACCTCAAAAGGGCTGTGAAAAACGCCAACCCGGTTCGATCCAACAAGACAAGAAAACAGGCAAAAGAAGCGGAAGTGGTGGTGACTACCAGCGGTATGCTGGAGGGCGGTCCGGTTTTGCATTACATTATGGATAAACGTAGGGATCCGAACACGGGTATATTCCTAACCGGATATCAGGTGGAAGGTACCAACGGCGACCGTTTGTTAAAGAACGGTATGATACAGGACCGGGGTGCCACCATACCTGTGGAGTGCAGTGTAAAGAAATACGACTTCAGCGCACACGCCGGTCATTCCCAACTGCTAGAGTTCGCCCACGGCTGCGATCCCGAAAAGATAGTTCTGATGCACGGAGACAATCGTGGGGCGTTGGCTGAAGATTTAAAGGAATACGAAATCCACATACCGGTGGAAGGAGAAACTATAGAGGTATGATCTATGGAAGAGTGGTTATTACAACAACATTTCGATCGATATCTATCGGAGGACTTAGGATTTGGAGATCTGACCACTCGTCTGTGTGTGGACGATAGAAGGGTGGAAGCGGTTATAGGAGCGAAAAACGACTTCGTTCTCAGCGGTATTCGGGAGATCACCTTCCTTTTTGAAAGTCATGGTGTTGAAGTTGAAAGTTATTTTACCTCTGGTTCGGAGGTTAAAAAAGGAGACATTTTATTGGAGTTAAAAGGCCGGGCTTCCGCTATTCTGGGAATCGAACGTACCGCTTTGAACATCCTGATGAGGATGTGCGGTATCGCAACCAAGGTTCGTAAAATGAAAAACTTAGCGGGCGATACGGTCATAGCATGCACCCGCAAGACTACACCTGGCTTCAGGTACTTTGAAAAAAAAGCTGTGGAGGACGGCGGCGGAGACCCCCACAGGATGGCCCTGGACGATATGGTTCTTATCAAAGACAATCATATAACCCTTGCAGGAGGGTTAAAAGAAGCTATCCAACGAGCAAAGAAGGCCTCTTTTTCTAAAAAGATAGACGTAGAGGTCACCGATGTAGAAGGTGCGGTAACCGCTGCTGAAAAAGGAGCGGACATAATCATGCTGGATAATATGTCTCCTAGTTCGGCCAAAGAGGCTTATAAGAAAATCAAAGAAATAGATAAAAAAATCATGGTGGAGATATCCGGCGGTATCGACGAATCCAACGTTGCCGATTACGCCCCCTACGCGGATGTGATTTCCTCCGGATCCCTAACACACTCGGTAACGGCTGCCGACCTTTCGCTTAACATAAAATGATAAGATGTACACGATAGCTAGATTTTCTATCGGACTGGCGTTTCTGCTCATCGCTGCGGGGCTAGACATCAAAACCAGAAGAGTTCCCGACGAACTTTGGATGGTCATGTCTATTTTAGCTATCGTGGTGCTGATAGTACAGTTGGTTCTCACCGAGGCTCCCCTACTCTACATGCTGATATTCGTTCCCATAGTATTCTTTTTAGTCGAGGCATTTGTAGACAGGCCAGTGCTCTACGACGGCTCTAGATGGAACCCTCTTGTACTCTTGTGGTTCTTAGTACCGATTATTACCATGGCCTATCTGGTTGGTACTTTCCACGGGGATCCCGAAGTATGGCCTCTGCTCGCCATACCGGCGATGATGCTGGTGGCCTTCGTTCTTTATTACCTGTATGTCCTACACGGTGGTGCGGATGCCAAGGCCGTACTTGCCTTAGCCGTTCTCTTACCCTACTATCCCTATATCGAGGGTATTACCAATTACGGGGTGGATCGGCAGATGGTGGAGGCAATGCAGTCCCTCTTTCCCTTCACCTTCGTGATACTGCTGAATTCTTCGTTGATAGCACTGGTCCTACCTGTTTTTTATTTAATATTGAATACAAAGCGCGGCGATTTTAACTTTCCTCAGATGCTATTGGGTTTCAAAACAGAGGCCGCGTCGGCCAAAAACTCCTTCGTCTGGTCCATGGAATACATGGAGGATGGCGAACGGAAGTTAAGGTTGAGACCAAAAGAGGAGGATGAAAGTATCTACGACGACTTCCCTGGAGACGAAAAGATCTGGGTCACTCCAAAGATCCCCTTCATAGTGCTCATGTGCATAGGTTTCGTACTCTCTTTTATAATCGGAAATCCTCTTTTACATCTTTTGTAGAAACGTTTATTTTACATGAAATAGACTATCTAATAAAGCTTTTCGAAAGCTTTAAATATAACCGTACAATTATGTACGTAATCTGAAGAACCGCTGCCATCATGCGGAGGTCGGAAATATTGAGACTTAAAGGAAAGATTCACACCATCTCGAATAGAGGGAAAATTGTCGCCCGATTCCCATGCCATGTGTCCAAAGAATCGGTAGTCTTTGACAATAGAAGAAACGAGTTAGGTAGAGTGTCTTGGGTATTCGGGCCTGTTGATGAACCCTATGTGGAAGTGACCCCGAAGGCAAAGCTAAAACGCCCTCTGACCATGATCGGTAGATCGGTATTTGTGGAGGAAGAAAAAAATGAATGAAGATACAGATGTAGTCGACCGCAAACACGATAAAGTTGAAAAGATAGAGGAATGTCCTGAATGTGGTAGTAAGCACCTTGCTCAAGATTACGACCGGGGTGAATTGGTGTGTGAAGACTGTGGTCTTGTCGTTGATGATCAGTACGTGGACGAGGGCCCCGAGTGGAGAGCCTTCGACATGCAGCAGGAGCAGAGCCGTGCACGTACCGGAGCTCCCATGACTCAGATGGTCCATGATAAGGGTCTTTCAACGGGCATAGACCAGTCCAACCGTGATTCATACGGCAGGTCCATACCCAGCAAGAAAAAGGCGCAGATATACCGTTTGAGGAAGTGGCAGAGGAGGATCAGGGTATCCGATGCGACGGAACGTAATTTAGCTTACGCACTTACGGAGCTCGACAGGATGGCTTCTACCATGGGTCTTCCCAAGAACATACGGGAGAGTGCCGCCGTTATCTACAGAAACGCGGTTAAAAAGAATCTTATCCGAGGGAGGAGCATAAACAGTGTCGTCGCGTCCTCCCTTTATGCCGCCTGCAGAAAGGCAAACGTTCCCCGTACCCTGGATGAGATCGCCGAAGCGACCTCGTCGGACAGGAAAGAGATCGGCAGAACATATCGATTTCTGAGCAGAGAGCTCGTATTAAAGCTGAAACCCACCCGTCCCGAAGAGTACCTGGGCCGTTTCTGCAGCGAACTCGGCCTGTCCGGTAAGGTCCAGAGAAGGGCGGATGATATAATAAAGCAGGCGGAGAAGAAGGAGCTGATATCCGGCAAAGGACCTACGGGATTGGCTGCCGCTTCCATATACATATCATCTATCCAGGAGAATCAAAGGCGCACTCAGAGAGAGGTGGCGGATGTCGCCGCGGTTACCGAGGTGACCGTTAGGAATAGATACAAGGAATTGGTTGATGAACTTGACTTAGACGTTGAAGTCTGAACTTCCAGTCAAACTTATATATCCCCTCTTGATTAGCCGTATCTGTGATAGATTGGAAAAGAGAATATTTGTAGAGGACCTGGTAGAGGGTCAGGGGATAAAGGATAGATTGGCCGTTAGGGACAAGATCCCTCCAAAAGAGTACGCCAGGGGCTGGTTTTTTAGGCTGAAAGTGGGTGACCGTACAGGTGATATACCCATGGTGTACTGGGGCGGTTCCGACAAACGGATGGTTGAAGATCTCTACAGCAGTATAAAGGCGGGTGATGTGCTGGAAGTTCACGGTTCCGTGACTACCTATCGGGGCGACCTCCAGATATCGGTAAATCCGGATGAATTCCATAAACTTCGTCGAGCTGATGTAGCCACGGTGGATCCCACTGAGTACATGCCCACCACCAAAAGAAACGTGGACGAGATGTTCGAAGAACTGATGGAGTATTCCGCTGAAATTCAACAGGAGGCCTATTACTCTCTGGTTATGTCTTTTTTAGAGGACGATGCTTTCTGCAAAGAATTCAAACAGAGCCCCTACAGTAAAAATTACAGCAACAATTACCTCGGAGGGTTACTGGAGCATACACTGGATGACGTAAAGTTATCTTTTAGTGCCGCAGAAGTTTACGATGAACTCGATCGAGATCTACTTTTAACCGCAGCCATCGTCCACGACTTCGGCAAAGTCTACGAATACGAGCATTTTACCTCTATAGAGTTGACCACCGAGGCCCGCCTTATAGGCCATACCGTTTTGTGCGAGAGGATAGTGCGGGAACGTGCCCGGAAGATAGAAGGTTTGACGGAAGAACAGATGTTAAAACTCTCTCACATCGTACTCTCCCATCACGGCGATTACGAGTGGGGCAGTGCCAGGAGCCCGAGGATGGAAGAGGCTGTTGCGTTACACCATATCGATCTTTTCAACGTACGTATGAGAGGTTTTATACAGGCAAAAGAAGAGCTGGATGAGAGCGATGAAGAGATGATATACGTCTCTAAAGAAGGTGTACGGCGCCCTATCTTTAAAGGATAAATATTTAACCAATCATACTGTTCAACGAGTATTATGAATTCGAACGAAGGTAAGAGGAAAAAGGAACCAAAGCACTGTCCCCTATGTGGGGCGGGTGTCGCCCCTTCGGATGAAAAGTGTCCAAAATGTGACGTTAACTTAGATTGGGTCATATCCCAAATGTCAGAAAAATTCGTTGAACGGAGCAGTCATCGTGTACCCTATGCTTCAGTCGTTTCCGAAGATGGTAAAAAAGTAAAACATGAGATGGAACCAGGTACGACGGTAGAATGCCCGGAATGTGGTTTTTCAACGTCTATAAAAGAAAAAGAATGTTCCGACTGCGGAGAAAGTATAGAGGAGGCGATCAATCAGCTTATACTTGAAGAGATGCTTAACAATGTTGATGATACCACCTTTGAACTGAAAGATACCGATAAAGAATCGATAATAAACAACATAAGACAATTCGCCTCTCTCATGGACAAACCTCGGGAAGACTATGATGTGGAATTGAGTTTTATGTGCCCCTTATGTGGTACCGAGGTATCGGAGGACATGGATACCTGTCCCGGCTGCGGTGCCCTTTTCGAAGACTAATCTTTTTATCACCCTTTACTCTTATCCATAAATATGTTCGAAACCAGGGTGCTTTCGTTAAAACACGTAGGCCAGGAACTGAACAGAATAGGCTGTGATCCCAGGGGGGTGGAGATCATGTCTCCGAAAGGAGAATATCGTTTGATACGAGCCGCGGGACTGGATCCCCGTGGTGCCAACATTTTGAAGCAGGAGTTTTTGGCCGCGGGTGCCGAGGCAGCGGTATCCTGGGGCACCCTTTCGTTATCCGAGGAAAAAAGCGAGGTGATCATGATGGGTACCATCTCTCAATACAGGAGGGTGTTAAAAAAGCTGGAGGAGCAGCCCTTTGCTTTACCTTCTCTTTCGGAAGAGGTTAGAAAGGCACTAGAGAGCTTCGACGAGCCTAGAGAGCCTCCGGTTCCCGGTGACGGTACCAGGGTCATGGGCATTCTAAACGTAACTCCCGACAGTTTCTACGATGGTAGTCGTTACTCGGACGAGGACGACGCGGTGAAAAGGGCGTTAGCCATGGTCGAACAGGGGGCCGATATTATCGATGTAGGGGGAGAGAGTACTAGGCCTGGCAGCGAAAGGTTGTCCTTTGAAGAAGAGATCGAGAGGGTGGTACCAGTTATCGAGAGGGTGACGGAGAAAAGGGATGTGTGCATAAGTGTGGATACCCACAATAGCACGGTCGCCGAAAAAGCCGTGGACGCCGGAGCGTCGATGATAAACGACGTATTCGGTTTAAGGAAGGAAGGTCTGCTGGAAACCGCCGCTTCATGTGACGTACCGGTGGTTATCATGCATATGCAGGGTACTCCTGAAACCATGCAGAAAAATCCGCGGTACGACGATGTTATAGGCGAAATATACGGTTTTCTAAAAGAGAGGGCCACTAAGGCAGAGGATGCAGGAGTTTCGCCGAACGATATAATCATAGACCCGGGCATAGGTTTCGGTAAGACCTTAAAACACAACTTGGAGATAATCTCGAGGTTAGAGGAATTCAACTCCATGGGCTATCCAGTATTACTGGGCGCATCCAGAAAGAGCTTTTTGGGAGAGATATTGGGAACGGAAGCTGAAGAAAGACTGTACGGTTCTTTAGGTATAGCCGCCGTGGCGGTACAAAAGAAGGTAGGTATACTGAGGGTACACGATGTTAGGGAGACCGTTGACGTAGTAAAGGCGGTATCCTCCCTACGAAAGCATTGAATTCGCTGCTTGTGTCAAAAGGCTTTTATCTCTTTAAATTATAAGCGGGTCGATGGTTAAAAAACTGTTAGAAAGCGCCGTTGATAAGGGTGCTGAGTACTGTGATATAAGAAAAGAGAAGTGGTACAGGACGATTTTATACTTAAAAGACGGTGTTCCCGAGACCGTGGTTCAGGGGGAGGAAGAAGGTGCCATGGTGAGGGTACTCTACGGCAACGGATGGGGATACGTGGGTACCGCGGACCTGGATATCCTGGATAAAACTATCGATAGGGCCTTTCAGATGGCTAAGAACAGTCACAAATTAAGAAAGCAGGAAACCGGCCTTGCGGACGTAGATATACTGCAAGAAAAAGTGAAGATGCCTATGAAGGAAAATTTCATTGACGTAGGTCCGGAGGAGAAGCTTGAGTTTCTAAGGGATGTTGAAGATCGGTTAAAGAAGGACTTCGTCAACTCCACAGATATAAGGTACAGGGACCTGCTCGTAAAAAAGGAGATAATCACCAGCGAGGGTGCACACATAGAGATGGAGATACCAAGGTTGGTTACGTACATGATAATCACCGGCAAAAGCGATACGATTCAGATGGCCACCCAGGCTACCGGCGGAACAGGTGGTTTCGAACTTACTGAAAACGCATACGACGATGTGGAAACCGTACTCGATATGTTAAAATCGTTGCTGGAGGCAAAAACACCGCCCTCGGGAAAGATGCCGGTTGTCATGGACCCGCATCTAACGGGCGTGTTCTCCCACGAGGCCTTCGGCCATGCGGCGGAAGGAGACCTGGTTGCAAGTGGTAACAGCTGTTTGAAAGGTAAATTGGGTGAGAAGGTAGCGTCGGATATAGTGACCATAAAGGACGATCCTACAATGGACGGATACGGCAGCTTCCCCTTCGACGACGAGGGTACGAAGGCAGGGAATAGAGTCCTGGTTAAAGATGGGATACTGAATGATTTTATACTTGATCGAGAGAACGCTTGGAAGTTAGATATGGAGCCCAACGGAGGCGCAAGGGCGGAGGACTTCAGGGTTAAACCCCTGGTCAGGATGAGCAATACGATCATGGAGCCCGGTGACATGAGTTTTGAGGAACTTATTGAAGATATCGACAAAGGAATCTACGCTAAATCCACCAGCGGCGGTCAAGTCAGTCCCGCCCAGGGAACCTTCCAGTTCAACGCCCAGGTAGCATATTTGATCGAGAACGGTGAGATAGTTAAACCGTTAAGGAACGTCAGCTTTAACGGGTTCACTTTGGAAACACTTCAGAATATAGTGGGTATATCTAAACACACCGATACCGGTATCGGGCACTGCGGCAAGGGCCAAAGTGCGTCGGTTACCGATGGAGGGGCGGATGTACTGATCTCCGAGGTTACGGTTGGTGGTAGAGAATGATAGAAGAGAGCGTCAAAACCGCACTGGAATATCTTAATAAAAAGGGTTTGGAAGGAGATGTTTTTGGAATCCGATCTAGAAATGTTTCCTACAGCATAATGAACGGAGAGATATCCGATAGTGCCGAGTACGAAGATATGGGGTTGGGTATACGTGTTCTAAAAGATGGAAGGATCGGCTTTGGATACTGTGTACCCGGAAAAGAGGAGAGAGGGGTTAAAAGAGCGCTGGAACTGTCAAAACTCTCCCGCAAAATAGACATATCTCTTCCCGATGAAAAGGACACCTCAACTGTTAAAACATTCGATTTAAAAGTCAAGGATGCGGTGGAAGAAGGAGTGGGAGCGGATCTTGCTCAGAGTATGATAGAATCGGCCTATTCCGTCGATGAAGATATAATCCCCACACGCGGTGAGATGAAACTAGGTTATGGTACTAAAATAGTCGGTAACACAAAGGGCGTATTTTTAGTTCAAGACGCTACGATCATCGATGGTACCATAGCCGCTACCATCCCCGGTGAGAAAACATCTTTAATGGCAGGCGAGGCTGGAAGTTCCAGGAAGTTCGACGTGGACTTTGAGGAAGTAGGTCTTAAGGCCGGTGAAAAAGTGGTCTCCATGAGGGCTAAAGAAACTATACCGCCCGGTGATATACCCGTGGTGATGAGTCCCGAGGCTATCGGCTTACTGCTGTACTTTGGATTGATTCCATCTTTCAACGGTGAAAACGTGAGGAAAGGGAAGTCCGTTTATCAGGATAAGATGAACGAAAAAGTGGGTGGTGAACATGTTAGTATCGTGGACGAGTCCACAGCCGATTGGGGTCTGGGCAGTTTCCCCTTCGACGACGAAGGGGTACCGAGTTCTTCCATACCTCTGGTGTTCCAAGGTAAGCTGACCAACTTCATATACGATCTCAAGGAAGCCGTTAACAGTGACACTGACAGCACCGGTAACGGTGTACGTCCCTCCTTCAAATCTCCACCTCAAATAGGAGATCGGAATATCGTTGTTAGAGGAAAGGACCTACCGATAAATAAGTTCATGGAAGACCGGGTTATACTAATTGACGGAGTGATGGGTGCACACACTTCCAACCCTGCGAGTGGAGATTTCAGCGTGGTTGCAAACCCTGCATGGCTGGTTGAAAACGGAGAGAAGAAAGGTAGACTTGATGGATTGATGGTTTCCGGCAATCTTCCTGAATTATTGTATTCTATGGAATTGGCAGACGATTACAAAAAAGTATTCTACGCCGTGGGCTCGGCGACTTTAAAGATGGAAGTGCCTTCGATTAAATTAACCGATGTAACTATTTCGGGTAAGTAATATGAAAGACATCCTTCTTCGTTTGGTGGAAAAAAGCGATAGTGACTACGTCGAGTTGAGATATCACACCCGTGACCAAAAAAGGATAGAGGTGGTTAAAGGTGATACCGAGGAAGTACATTCATCCACCTATGGTGGAGTGGGTATACGAGTACTAGTGGACGGTGCATGGGGTTTCAGCAGCACCAGTAGGACCCGGGAAGAAGATATACTCAAAACCATTAAAAGTGCAGAGTGTGCGGCTCGTTTCTCAGCGAAGTGTAAAAAAGAAAAAGTTGAAGGTTTGGGGGAGATGATCCCAGTCGATGGAACCTTTAAAGCTAGGGTTAACGACAGCGTCACCAAATACAGTATCGAAGATAAGGTGAACCTTTTAACTCGTTTAGATAAGGATATGAGGGGTTACGCCGAGATAAATTCAGCTAAATGCATGTGGAACGAGATACAAGACGATAAGTTGCTCGTTAACAGTTTTGGTACCGAGGTTTCCATACATGACGAGAAGGTTGAATTTCACGCAATCGCCTACGCCGATTCTAACGGGGAGAAGGTGGCCGGCTCCGAAAGCAGAGGAATCACCGGTGGTTGGAAGGACCTTTTCGCCAAAGATACAGCAGATGAGATGGCCCAGAAAGCGGTTAAAACCGCTCAGCAGCTTTTAAAAGCAAAGCATCCGAGGGGTGGTACCGCTACGGTGGTGCTCAATCCCGAGCTGGTGGGTTTGATATCCCACGAGGCCATTGGACATACGGTAGAAGCGGATTTTGTACAGTCGGGTTCCATAGCTCAGGGTAAAATCAACGAAAAGGTGGCTAGTGAGCTTGTAACGCTGGTGGATCATGGTACCGCCAGTCCACATGCGGCAGGATGGGTGCCGGTGGATGACGAAGGCACGTTATCTCAAAGGACCGAGATCATCAAAAAGGGCGTGCTTAACGATTATTTGTGTAACATCGAGACCTCCTCGGTTTTAGGTATCAAACCCAGGGGAAATGCCCGGGCCTATGAGTACTCCGATCCCCCTATAATCCGAATGACCAACACCTTTATCGAACCCGGTGATTACGATGTCGATGAGTTGATAGAAGAGACCAGGGAGGGCTTTTACCTGGAAGGTGCTAAGGGTGGACAGGCAGATGCAAACGCGGAGTTCATGTTCGGTGTTCAAAAGGCCTGGCGGATAGAAGACGGTGAGCTTACCGAGCTTTTACGTGGGGCTTCCATATCCGGCTCCGGATTTGAAGTGCTCAAAAGCATTGACGCAGTTGCCGATAATTTCGAATTCAAGATGGGGGCCGGTTACTGTGGTAAGTTCCAGAGAGCTAAAGTCGATGGAGGCGGACCGAATTTGAGATGTACGGCCACCGTCGGTGGAAAACAGGAGGGATGAGATGTCTGAATTGCTCGAGTTAGGGGAAAATATACTCAAAAAAGCAAAAAATATTGATAATTTAGAACTCTATCTTGTTTCAGATAGGAATGTAGATGTGGGTATTCAAAGTAGCGAGATTAACATGTCCCGCTTCCACGTAAAGGAGCAAGTGGGTATACGTGTCCTCCGAGATAATCGTTTGGGTTTTTCTTCGGTAAATTCCTTCGATGAAAGAGCGATTTTGAAAAAGGTAAAGGAAGCATATAAGATAGCCAAGTACTCGGTTCCCGATGAAAATAATTTGATACCGTCTCCAAGTAAGGTATCTTCGTTGAAAAACATATATGATAGTAATATTAAGGATTTCAAGGTCGACGATGCATTGGAGTATGCAAAACTTTTTCTTGAAACCGCATTGGATATGGATGAAAGGTTCAGGTTCAGCGATGGTTTTTTTGCATCCCATGATATGAAAAGGGCGGTGATCAACTCCAGAGGTGTACGAGAGTCGGAGAATTCCAGCACCTTCGTTTACTTCGGTATGGGTATGGCTTCGGCTAACGAAGAGATATCCAACTTTGATGTTAAGGCCGGAGGTTCCAGAGATATCCACGGAATTCAAGTGGAAAAGACGGCTCGGGGATTGGTGGAATCGACTATCAGTACACTGGGAGCAAAGAAAACCGAGAGCTTCGAAGGTACTGGAATATTTTCTCCTCACACTTTGGCAACGATGTTGTTTATGGGCTTAATATATCCTTTGAAGGGTAACCGTGTACTCAAAGGCATCAGCCCGTTCACCGATAAGATCGGAGATCAAATCGCAGTTCCGAATTTTACGTTGGTCGATGACTCACGGTTGGAAGGAGGCCTCAGAAGTAGGTCCTTCGACAGGGAAGGTTTGCCTACGCCCGAGCTTAACATAGTCGAGAAAGGATTACTAAAGTCTCATCTTCATAACAGTTACACCGCAAAGGCTATGGATACTCAATCCACTGGCCACGCGTCAGGAGGCGCAAGAACCGTACCGTGCATAGACCCCACCAACTTGGTCTTATCTCCGGGAAACAGAGAGTTTGAATCCATAATAAATCAGGTAAATAAAGGGGTTTTAATAAACCGATTCTCGGGAGATATAAATCCTGTCAGCGGAGATTTCTCAGGTGTAGTAAAGTGCGGCCATATGATAGAGAAGGGGGGAATAACCCATCCTTTAAAGAACATGATGGTGTCGGGAAACGTATTCGACCTTTTGAAAAACATCTCATGTATATCTTCAGACGTAGAAAAAGTGGCCTCCTTACTTTATATGGAACTGCCTTACGTTCAGGTGGAAGAGCTTTCCTTTACGTCGGGATAAGGAGATTGAAAAAATATAAATACTTAATGTCAGTCCCTTTAATCAATCAGGTGTTAGCAATGAATGGAATAGAGTACGGCATAGTAGCCATATTGGTGTCTCTGGTCGGAATACTTCTAGCAGGATATTTCACGAAATTTATATCTAGACAGGATAAGGGAACGAAACTGATGCAGAAGATATCTGGCCAGGTGCAAGAGGGGGCTAAAACGTACCTGCATACCGAATACAAGTATATCGCTATCTTCGTAACCGTCGTGGCGATTCTTCTGGCGGGTAAGGACTTCGCGGAGGGAAATGCACCGTTTACGGCCTTTGCATTTCTCGTAGGTGCTATCCTTTCCGCCACAGCGGGTTACGTAGGAATGATAACCGCCACGAATTCCAGCGCACCAACAACCCAAGCCGCAAGGAAGAGTTTAGACAAATCCCTCCGTATCGCTTTTAGAGGGGGTGCCGTGATGGGTCTTTCGGTAGTTAGTCTCGGACTTCTTGGTCTCAGCTCCGTACTGTTACTGGCCGATTACGCCGTTGGTTTGGAAGATTCATTGACTTTCGTAGCTGGATTCGGTTTTGGTGCAAGCTCGATAGCGCTTTTCGCCCGTGTTGGCGGCGGTATTTACACAAAAGCGGCTGACGTAGGTGCCGATCTGGCTGGTAAAGTAGAGGCGGGAATAGCAGAGGACGACCCACGAAACCCCGGTGTGATCGCCGATAACGTGGGAGATAACGTAGGCGACGTTGCAGGGATGGGCGCCGATCTTTACGAATCATACACAAACTCCATCATAGCAGCTCTCACACTCGGTTGGATGGCATACATTAGACGTCCTATACTGGATCACAGCCCGGTAAGCGGTATGGGAGAAGAGATATTTGCCATCCCCTTACTGATAGCTGCCGCCGGCATCATCTCTTCCTTGGTGGCTATATTCTTCGTTAAAACTAAAGAAGACGCTTCTCAGGAAGCTTTACTTAACGCACTGCGGCGTGGGACCTTTGGTGCCGCCATCATAATCGCCGTAATCTCTTTTGTAATAGTATATGCACTCGCACCAGATTATCTAGGTATATGGTATGCGGTCATAGCCGGTCTCGTCGCCGGTACTTTAATAGGATATTTCACTGAGTACTATACTTCGGACAGGTACAAACCTACAAAAGATCTAGCAAAGTCCACAGAAACCGGTCCGGCAACTTTTATCATACGGGGGATTGCAAGTGGTATGGAGAGCACCTTATTCCCGGTCCTCATCGTATGTGCCACTGTACTCGTTTCATTCCATTATGCAGGATTATATGGTGTTGCCATATCCGCCGTGGGCATGTTGTCCACCTTGGGAGTAACTCTATCAACCGACGCTTACGGACCGGTTGCGGACAACGCCGGCGGACTTGCTGAAATGAGCGGTTTAGACCCGAAGGTTAGGGATCGAACAGACGCTTTGGATTCCCTGGGTAACACCACCGCAGCAACAGGTAAAGGATTCGCTATAGGTTCCGCAGCTCTTACCGCTCTTACTTTAACCGCGGCCTATGCAACCCGAGTCGGTATCGACGTTGGTGACTTCAGTATATTGTATCCACCTGTGCTCGTTGGTATCTTCTTAGGTGCAATGGTTCCCTTTATCTTCTGCGCAATTACCATGAAAGCCGTCGGCAAATCCGCCTTCGAGATTGTTAAAGAGGTAAGAAGGCAGTTCAAAGAGATTCCTGGTCTTATAGAGGGCGAAGCTGAAGCCGATTACCAAAGAGTGATCAACCTCAGCACCGCATCCGCTTTAAAAGAGATGGTAATACCCGGTGTACTAGCCATAGTTGTTCCCGTTGCTGTTGGTCTCATTCTGGGGCCGGCCGCCCTAGGCGGATTCCTGATGGCCGCAGTGGGTACCGGTTTTGTCCTTGCAATCATGATGGCAAACGCCGGCGGAGCATGGGATAACGCCAAAAAGTACATAGAACAGGGACATCATGGAGGTAAAGGTTCCGACGCTCACAAAGCAGGGGTTGTAGGCGATACCGTCGGAGACCCCTTCAAAGACACATCCGGGCCGTCGTTGAACATACTGATCAAGTTGATGTCCATAGTGGCACTGGTATTTGCCAGTGTTATAGCAAAGTATGGACTAATTTAAGCTGGTGAAACCACATGTACAAGATGGAAAAGAAAGAGAATACCATAAGGATACCTCCACATAAACTGAACGAGGACCTCGACCTTGTTGCCGCGGAGATAGCTTGTGAAACCTTCGAGGGCGATCTTGAAGAAGGCAACAAACTGGTGATAATGACTACAAATATCGAAAGGATAGGAGATGGAAAGGTCGTTCACAGTGACGGCGGTATTTATCAACGGGTCAAATACGATGCATTGGTGTTCGAACTTGAAGAGCACGAGATAATCTATGGTTATGTCTGTGAGATTCTTAAATTCGGAGCCTTCGTTAGATTCGGTCCTTTGGATGGTTTGCTGCACATAAGTCAGATAATGAACGATAAGGTCGAAGTCGATATTGGTAACCAACGTTTAAGAGGAAAAGAATCCAAGAAAGAAATCGGTATCAATGATAAACTCAGAGCTAGAATCGTTACGGTTAGTGTGAACGAACGAAGTCCAAGAGAAAGTAAAATCGGCTTAACAATGAGACAGCCTGGACTTGGAAAAATCGAATGGATCGAAGAGAAGATGGAGGCCTAGATACATGGCTAAAAAAATGAAAGCGTGTAAAGAGTGTAACGCCGTCACATCTGAAAAAGAATGTCCGCTGTGCGGGTCGGAAGTCACCTCCGAATGGCAGGGGTATCTAATCGTTATCGAACATGAGCATTCCGAATTGGCTCGTAAGATGGGCATAAACACAAACGGTAAGTTCGCTTTGAAAGTGAGAGAATAGAGCTCCCATGGCTATAGATCACGACCTAAAGCTTCCGAAGGGTATTCGTAACACACTAAAACAAACTCTAGGTCCTGTGATTTCAGGAAAACTACCGGATAAATATTTGAAACATCGGCCGCTGATAGCGGTTGGTGATTTTGTCAACAACGTGCTTTATGACCAGGGGATACGTCCCGACCTCGGTATTGTAGATGGTCATACACGCCGGGGTATCTACGAAGGGAATATACCTGAATTCGACGAGAAAATCGAGGTAGATAATCCCCCAACTGAGATAACAGCCGAGGCATGGGAAGCTGTGGAAGAAGCACTGTCTTCAAAAGAATCTTTCCTTATCTGAGTTAACGGGGAGGAGGACCTGCTCTCACTGGTGGCTATAGTCCTCTGTCCCGAAGGGGGAATAGTATTATATGGGATACCCTTAAAGGGAATGGTCGTGAACGTAGTAGATGAAAAAACCAAAGAAAAGGCGCGGCAAGTAATAAATAGGATGGAAAAAGTGAACCAAGGTGGTTAGAATGTCGGAAATATCTATAGACATAGAAGAAGAGAAAGAAAATAAAAACCTCAAAAGGAGAGAACTGGTCCTCACAGTGAATCATGAATCGGACCCAACTCCCACCCGAGACCAGATAAGGAAAGATTCTTTTGAAGACAGTACTTCTTCCACAGCTTCCCATGCCTCGGCTGTTATCTCAGTTGGGGGATTATCTACCTCGATTTTCTCGTCGAATTCAGGTATATTCCCTTCGTAGATACC
>JAFDUB010000016.1 GCA_019594025.1 Thermoplasmata archaeon | reverse complement strand
TGAAGAGTATAGAGACATTGTATCCTACAGAAGATCTGAAAATAGCGGTTGGACTTGGAAAAATATTGTGAGTTTATCAGAACCTGGAACAATAAATGATGTAGATATATCATTATATGGCGCCAACGTTTACATAGTTTGGGACCAATGGATTGATGGGGCTTTTGAAGTCTTCTACCGCCGCTCGGAGGACGGAGGCGACACCTGGCTACCCGAGCAGATGATATCCAGCAACGACGGATACAACTCGGTAGGCCCGAAGATAGCCGTGGGCGACGACGGCATGAGCATACACGTGGTGTGGGTTGACGAGAAGCATGGAGACGAGTCTTGGCCGCCGAACACCGAGCTTTACTACAACCGAAGCTTCGACGGCGGCGAGACGTGGGAAGGCGAGGTGAGGTTGACTGATGCGCTTTATGCCTCGTCAACACAGAGGATAGCTTTATACGGTGAAAATGTACACATAACATGGTCGGATGATCGAAGCGGGAATACGGATTTGTATTACAAACAGACCACTGACAAAGGAGCCACCTGGAGCGAAGATATTCTATTGGCAAGTTCTTCCAATACTCAGGGACCGTCAGCGGTTGCAGCCTACGGTTCCAACGTTCACGTCATTTGGGTGGAACAAGTATGGCCCGGGCCGGAGTACTACCTATACTACCGCAACTCGACGGACAACGGTGTGACGTGGAGTCCAGCGCATGAACTTTCCGGTCCCAGCCAGATGATCTCCTCGCCTGACATTGCGGTGGATGGTAATGATGTCAATATCGTGTGGGATGACTCTCGTGACGGCGATGAATTTGAACCAGAGATATATTTTAAAAATTCTAGTGACGGAGGAATATCCTGGAGCTCCGACCTCAAATTGACCTATACTCTTTCCGGAGCCAGCCAATGGCCCCGAATAGCATCGGCTAACGGCTATCGGCATGTTGTTTGGTTCGATGATCGAGACGGGAACAACGAGATATACTACAAGCGTTACCCGGAGTTTCCGCCGGATATGGAGCCAGCGGAGATATACGACGTGAACGTTACCGACGTGACGAAGTACTCGGCGGTGGTCGAGTGGACCACCGACCGGCCGTGTGACGGCACGGTGAGGTACTCGGAAAACTCGGATCTGTCAGACTACAAGGTAGTCAACGAGTCCTATCTTAAATGGGAACATTCGTTTTTACTGGAGGATCTAACTCCCAACACCACCTATTACTTCGAGGTGAGCTCCACCGATGAATACGGGAGCACCGTTACCGACGATAACGACGGTGAGTACTACTCGTTCACCACTGCTGATGTACCTCCGCCGGAGATACGGGACGTCAGCGGGGACGAGGCGTACACGGGAGAAGAGTTCTCCTTCGAAGTCGAGGTTTCGTCCACGGTGAACGTATCCGATGTAAGAGTGGAGTACCGGTTCGACTCCGGCACGATGAACAACGTTTCTATGGATGAGGGCGAAACAGTGTGGCGTCACGTGATCGATGTGACGGAGGACGCAGTCGCACTTGAGTACCGTATACGAGCGACGGACATCAGCGGCGGCAGCAACTACACCGCCATGCGTACCCTCGATGTGATAGATATCATCCCACCAGTGGCGGATGCGGGTGATGATGTGGAGATATACGCGGGTGAAACCGTGGTCTTCAACGCCTCCGGTTCGTACGATAACGTGGGCGTAGTTAGATACAGCTGGCGGAAGGAGGTGGGTGGGGAGAACGTAGAACTGCTGGGTGTTGGACCGACCTTCGAGTTCACCGCACCGGGCGAGTACACCGTCGCCCTCACCGTCGAGGACGCCTACGGTAACAACGATACCGGACAGTATGACGGTCACCGTACATCCGGTGGAAGAGGGGACTGAGGAGCCGGAGGCGGAGGAAAAAACATCGTGGTTGTGGTGGCTTCTGATCATACCTCTCGCTGTGGTGATAATTTTTGTATGGTATCGGCGGCGGGAGAAGGAAAAGAACGGTCAAAGTTGATTAACAACGGGTAATCCCAATTCTCTTTTTCTACCTTCGAAAAAGGTTTTTTTTAGTCTACCAGATTTTTTCAGTTTTTAGGTTCCTCTTATATTCCGGTACTATTTCCACTGTTAGCTAGCTTTTCGTCTGTTAAAGTGTCGACCCCTTCCAACTCTCTCTCGCCTTTCTCCATCTCTTTGATTTTATCCTGGATCTTTTCAAAAGATCGATAAGATTTTTACACTGTGAACATAGGCTCTTTTACTCTTACATGGAAAGAGCATGAGATATTTGAGGTATACATATATCCGATATAAACCGGCTGAAAACAAAGATATCTGAACAGAGATTTCTATCTGTAATGGAGAATGAGTTTGAACCGTGTCAATCTGTCTCCCCATCGAACTGTATTTCTATCGAAAAAACAATTTACTAGACTTTCGGGATGAAACCCTTTACCGCAGGAGATGATTAAGATAGGCAATGAGCATATGTAGTGGAACTCCATTCTCCCACTGGACTTTGTAGTTACCGTGTACAGTTTTTTCAATCAAAGGTATCTTACGCTGGAGCACTCTTTGTTTTTTCTTTAAACCGGGTATATCCAGAGTAAATATTCTCCATCTATCACCGCGTTTACCCTTTATTCTGAATGCATATAGAGGTATAACACTACAGGCGGTACATACCTCTATCATCCACTCCGCCTGTTCAGTAAGTCTCTCTTCATCACTGAAGTATATCACATCGGTTTTCGATGATTTGACCTCTATAGGGAAGGATATCTCTCCACGTATGGCTATAAGGTCCATTCCAAGACTACCTCCAGCTCTAACCACTAAAAAAGGTATGTCCTTTATAGCCATATATCCTTCTAACTCCTCCTCTGAACAGGTCTTGGTAACTCCTTCTAAAACTTCACCGTCTGCAGAAAGGATACCCCTGAGTTCTCTTTCGTACTTGCCGACTGCCATGGTACGTTATAAAGGTTCTTTGTTTATAGGTATATCCCTATTCAAGGCTCTAACCTGCTCGTATCCCTGGGAAAGAGTATAGCCTCCCTAATATTATTTAGACCCAACAGCTGTTGTACAAACCGGTCCAAACCCAAGCCTATACCACCATGCGGCGGCATACCGTATTTGAAAGACTTCAGATAGGACTTGAAATCTTCCGGTTTTAGTTCCAGTTCCTTCATCTGCTTAATTAAAACATCGTACCTATGTTCTCGCTGACCTCCTGAAACCAGCTCCTGTCCCTTGTATTCAAGGTCGAAATAAGTAGTGACTGAAGGATCGTAATCTTTCCGCATAGCGTAGAAGGTGTTCTTCTTTAGGTGCGTAGGAAACTCGGTAATAAAGAAGAAGTCGGTGTCATAATTTTCTTTCACATACTCGCCGAGAATCTTTTCACCTTCTGTATCCACGCTCTTTTCTCCTTCCCACTTCTTTCCCAGGTCCTCCAGTATCTCGATACATTCATAATGGGGAATCTTCTTTATCGGGTGCTCCGGGACCATCACCTCAACTCCCAACTTATCCAATTTATCCGAACCCTTACGTATCACGTGCTTCAATGAATGCTCTATCAAATAGCTAGTCATGCTCATTATATCGTCAGAACTGTCGATAAAGGACATCTCGAAATCTAACGAGATGAACTCAGAGGTATGTCTTACAGTGTCAAAGTCCTCGGCACGGTACGCTGGAGCTATTTCATAAACCCTCTCTAAACCTCCGCTCATCAGCATCTGTTTAAACAATTGAGGACTCTGTGCCAGATATGCCTCCTTTCCATAATAGTCCACGTTGAACAGTGTAGCACCTCCCTCTGCACCAGCGGCAACTATCTTGGGAGTGTGTATCTCTATGAATCCCTCCTTTTGGAAGAAATCTCTAATGCCCTCTAGCAGTATATTTCTGAGCTCAAAAATAAGTTTCTTTTTGTTTTTTCTTATATCTAAAAAGCGATTGTCAAATCGGGTGTCCATTTCAGCATCGACTTTGTCGATAACACCCAAGGGTAGGGGTTTTTCTGCAAAACTATCGACCTTTACAGAGGTGGGCAGTATCTCGTAGCCAAGTTCGGTTTGGTCTGTAATCTGTTTTTTTCCTTCAATCTCTACAACACTTTCCCGGGGTATGTTAACCAGTTCATCGAATTCGTCGCCGACTTCCTTCTTCACCAGCACAACTTGAAAGACTCCCTTACGGTCTCTTACCTTAAAGAAAGCTATTCCCCCAAGATTTTTTACCTCCTGAAGCCACCCACCCAGCCTACACCTTTCCCCGTCCTCTAACTCCTTCACATCCGTGGAATAGATACGTTTCATAGCTTCCTAATTAAAGGTTTACCTATAAAAGCCTTTCAGGGGAACAAAAAATATAAATCGCCCCATCAATTAATGTATTTCGATAACATGGGCAGAAACAAATACGATATCAAAAGAGGTCACTTCAAGAACATCGAAGGAGACAAGTTAAAAAAGATCACTGAAAAATATTTCGGAGAGGTGGAAGAGAAGGACGGTAAGCTTGCTACCAAATACGGCGCTATAGATCATCTAGAAATATGGATGGAAGGTAAAACCGGACTGTGGATTGATATAGAGATGAATGAAGATGTGGAAGACGACATTGCCAAGGACACCATATCCAAATGGAATAAATTCCTTCTAGAAATAACCGGGTTCAATGCCAAAAAACGTAGAGACAGAGCTAAGAAAAAGGCTAAATCCAAATGAGCGTTTGATAACGCCCTAAAAATGTGATAGAATATGCCTGAACACAGTGAGCTAGCAAACCCTGCTCCCTTGGGTCTGATGGGATTCGGGATGACCACGGTTTTATTGAATATACATAATGCCGGCATAATCGACATGAGCAGTATGATACTCTCCATGGGGATATTCTATGGTGGTATCGCTCAGATCATAGCAGGGTGGTGGGGGAGATGAAGCAGGGGAATACCTTCGCAGCCGTAGCCTTCAGCTCATACGGTCTTTTCTGGTTCTCATTGGTAGGTATAATAATCATGCCCGAGATTATACCCGGAATCGGAGCTGCGGATTCTACATCCATGTCCGTATATCTCTCTATGTGGGGTCTTTTCACAGGATGGATGTTCCTTTCAACACTTAAGATGAACCGTGGTTTACAGGTGGTCTTCGGAACTCTCACCATACTATTCTTCCTGTTGGCTGTCGGAGAACACAACGTCACCGTGTGGACAATAGCCGGTTACGAAGGCATAATATGTGGATTCAGTGCAATATACGTCGCCTTGGCCGAGGTTACCAACGAAATACATGGAAAGGTTATATTTCCACTAGGACCGGTTGAATGAGTTATGATTACTGTACGCTATCTTCGGCCTAAAGAACAGCCCCGGGAATGGAAACATCTATTACTTTTAGATACCGATAAAATCGTGATCTCCTCCTTCGAGTTCAAGTTAGACGCCCCTTTTTCACCTTTGGGAAAGCCTTTGATACGAAATGGGGATAAAGGAATATTATTCGATCATTTTGAGAAATGGTATAACGTACTGGAGGTCAGAGATTACCAAGGACGATTAAAGGGATATTATTCGGACATAAGGACACCCCCTGTAAGGGTCGAAAACGGATATGAGGCATTGGATTTAATTTTAGATCTTTGGGTTTATACCCATGGCAACTACGAGGTATTGGATGAAAATGAATTTGAACAAACCATTCTTCCAAAAAACCTTCGAGATGCTGCTTTATCAACTCTAAATATTTTGATAGATAAAATTGAAAACAAAGTTTATCCTCCCTTTTGGGTCAAAGATATCTATGATGAAGTACACTCAAAACCGAGCTCCACTTGAAATAATCATTAATGGCGATTATCCGGCGAAAAATATCGCCGCCGAAAAGAGATTTGAGAGAGATATAAAAAGCAAATTATTTAACAAAACCTCGGAATACTATAAAAACCTATTTAAAGCGTCATACGAACTCCTTATATTTCTACCTACAAATTCCACCAGGGAATGTCTGACGAAAGGTTTTTTAAGAGTATCTATAATTTACGATATCCCGAAACTTACCTGATACATAGGGAGTATCCTAGGGGTAACGGAATCCTCGAACCAATTTCATTACCTAGGTTTATTTCCACATGAAATGAAGGGGTCTTTTTGGGATACACGCAATAAATATCTGGGGAGATATAAATGGAACCTAACATATTCACCACATATATGCACTCGAAAACTGTGTTTAAAGGAGACAAGGACATACTTAGGCCTAGTTATATACCTGAACAACTTCCCCATAGGGAGGAGTATATTCATGACATGGCGTCGATTATGGTTACCGCACTCAGTGGGAATCGTCCATCTAACGTTCTTATCTTTGGGAAAACCGGTACTGGAAAGACGGCTGTTGTGAGATACCTGGAGAGAGAAGTGGAACGGTTGAAAAAGGAAAACGCCGATAGTAAATTTCAGAATGATTTCGAGGAATTCAACGTTCATAGGGTCAAATACGTATACATAAACTGTGAAGTAGTGGATACACACTACGGCGTGATGAAAAACATAGGTAACAAATTCATGAGTCAGTGGAGCGAACAAATACCCTTCACAGGATGGCCAATGGAAAAAGTTTATGAATCTCTCAAAGAAAGAATAGACGAAGAGCCACGTGTTGTAGTCATAATATTAGATGAACTAGACAAACTAGTTTCTAAGAGCGGAGATTCTGTTCTATATCATTTATCAAAGATAAACTCAGAACTTAAACAGAGCAAAGTGAGCCTGATAGGTATTTCTAACAATCTCAAATTCACCGAGTTCCTAGATCCACGGGTCCGTAGTCGGTTAGGCGAGGAAAAGTTGATATTCCCGCCATATAATGCGGACCAACTCCAGGATATTCTTGCGGAACGTGTGAATAAAGCCTTCGACTCAGATGACGTAATGAACGATGATGTGATCGCTTTATGTGCAGCTCTAGCAGCCCAAGAACACGGGGACGCACGTCGAGCTCTTGATCTGTTGAGGGTTGCAACTGAAATCGCTGAGCGTGAACACTGTCGGTCAGTGAACACTAATCATGTGTACAAAGCTAAGAACAAAATAGAGCAGGATTGCGTACGGGAAGCTGTGATCACACTGCCCACCCATTCTAAACTTGTCATGTATGCCATTCTTTTAAGTCGAACCGATGGCCACGAAAAACTCACCACCGGAGAGGTATATGCAGCTTACAAAGAGGTATGCCTTGTGTCGGGGATGGATCCACTCACTCAAAGAAGAATCACCGACATAATTTCTGAACTTGATATGTTAGGGTTGGTAAATGCAAGGGTAAAATCCTTCGGAAGACGGGGTAGAACTAAAGAGATTCAGCCGAGCGTACCGGAGATGGAAACTATTCGTACGATAGAAGAGGATGAAAGCATAGAACCGGTAAAATCGCTCAGAACGTTCCAAGATTCCCGGCAGATGAAGCTCATGTGATAGGAGGAGGCCTTTCCTCAAAATCGCTTTCGAAAGATTCCTCATCTTCTGATTCGAAATCTCTTGATTCTTCTTTTTTCCATTTCGAATAGAGATATTCCAAGGTAAAGGGAACTACTATTAATAGAGTAATAGATATACCAAAATTATACCAGCTGTTGGTTGGTACTTCCTGGGTCCTACCCATGTAAAGTAACTTCATTATACCGAACCAAGGAAGTTGTCCTCTTGCAACACCGATTACCCATCCGGATCTAACAGGGGCAGGGCAGATATTTGTAGCTTGATCGTATCTACCTCTCCCGGTTGGGGATACGTTGTTATCACCCATGGTTATGTATCCTGAATGGCTTTTACTTTCGTCTTCTAAAAGCTCGTTTAAGTTTATCTCAATTCGTGCATCCCGGAAACCGTAATCGAATATATAAACGATTCCGGTGAGGTTGTACCATCTTTCACCCTGAGAAGTGCTCCAGTCAACGTCGTATTGTAAGTCATTGAGCGAAGGAATATCAAATGAGTTATCAGTTGTTTGATTCAATTCTAAATAAACAACCGGTCTATGGATTATAGGAGTTCGATCTAGATTCCCCATAGGCCTATAGATTATCACGTCGCCATACTGTCCGTATTTGATGTAGTCGTTTGCCTTTCCCTCTACATAGGTAATAATCTCCGTCCTATCATTATCTCTAACGAGGACGATGTCACCTGTATCTATTATTCCCACCCTACTTTCTTGTGAATGACTCATGCTCGAGGATTCTATCACCACCATCGGAGGCCATCTGCCGGTGTAAGCGTATAATGAACCTAAAATGATTCCAAGTATTACAAGGGAAACGAGGATTTCCTTCCCTATTTTAAATAGTTCTTCCTTCCAATCTTCCATATTAGCCAGCAGACCAATTTTTGATTATTCATTCCTTTCAGGTAAAAATCCTGTTCGAATTAGTTCTAGAGATATCTTTTCTATTCCTCTCTCTATATCCTCGATTCTCTTTCCACCAGTACATACAACTTTGCCCGAACCGAAGAACAACATCACCAATCGCGGTTCATCCATCCTGAATACAAGGCCGGGAAACTGTTCAGGTTCGTATTCAATTCTCTCAAGTCCCAGGGAGATAGCAACTGAATTTAAGTTTAACGGATGGCCTAAATCGGTAGTTGCAACGATATTTTGAACAGTCACTTCCGGTTCGTCTAAAACTGCCTGTTCCTCTTTTGAAAGTACTTCTTTTAGGTATTCGACCGTTTTATCTATTTCTTCTACCTTTGTAGCCCCGGTACATACCATCTTACCACTTCTAAATATTAGAACAGACGTCCTGAGTCCCCGCTCACGAACTCGGTATATTACTCCTCTAAATTTTTCAGGGTCGTATTCTGAACTCTCAAGTATCTCATGGACCTCGTCTAAATCAAATGATTCTCCGAGAGTGGCTGAAGCCACTACGTTTTCTACATTTATATCTGTCATGTTTTTTCCCACCTTTTGGGATCTTTTTATTAGTACGAGAAATCATAAACTTCTCGTTTTTTTTAATTGCCTACTGCAATCGCCTATCGATTCACCATTTATAAAGGTTCGCTTAAATTACGAGGATAATCTACCCCTTTCTTTACGAAAAAATGATAAGTAAGTGTACTATTTAGTTGTTGATGAACAGACCTAGTGTTGACGAGTATTTCATGGCCATGGCTCAATTGGTATCGGAGCGTTCAACCTGCCTTCGTAGAAAAGTAGGAGCAGTATTGGTAAAGAACAAAATGGTGCTGAGTACGGGTTACAACGGTGCTCCTAAAGGACTTTCACACTGTGAAGAACTCGGCGGTTGCATACGCCAAGGAGAGATACACCCCCCTTACCTTGATATATTCATAGACGAATTTTCGGAGAAATATGGGATTGACAATAAAGACGAGGCGGTAGAAAAGATCAATTTTTTTCCCAAAAAAGGAGATGTGACCCCTTCGGGTTATAGGCATGAATTATGTAGGGCGGTACATGCAGAACAGAACGCAGTTATCCAAGCAGCGGTATCTGGGATATCTATCAAAGGAAGCACCATCTACTGCACCACTTACCCATGTGTCGTCTGTACCAAAATACTGATAAATGCAGAAGTAAAAAAAATCGTCTATGATAGTGAATATAAGGACCCTCTATCTGAGAATATGTTGAAACAAAGTAAAATAGAGATTCAACGGTTCAAAGCAAAAAGCAAACAGAAGAACATATCGGAATACTTTTTTAAAAAATAATAAAAAAGGGGGTTGGCGTCTATAGAGCTAGTGCATCTACAGGACATACCTCTATACAGTTTCCACAGTCTATGCAGTCATCATTAATTACAGCTACATCTTCAATGGTAATCGCATCTACTGGGCATTCGGGCTCACATTGTCCGCAAGCGATACACGCTTCCTCATCTACATTTACAGCCATATTTATCAAGAAGATGTGAGTATGCAGTGATATAAATCATTTTTGCCTTCGTTTAAAGCGAAAGGGCATCTACCGGACAGACGGCAACACAGTCCCCTATATCTTCACACTTGGATTCGTCAACCTCGGCAACTTCACCAAGAGTTAAGGCATCTACCGGACAAGCTTCTACACAAAGGCCGCAAGCGATACACGCTTCTTCATCTATTTTAACTACCAATTTATCACGTCTAGAAATAATCGTTCCAGTATAAATCATTTATCCTTAGTCTTTTTCAAATATTTTTTATAATACACTATTAAGCCCACCGCTAGTAAGATACCCATAATAACGTATACTATAGGAGCTCGAAACAAGGCTTCCACCGTGGATAATGGTGGAATATGCTGCAACTCCTTCATCCTTTCCTCGGCAACTTCCTCGGTAACTGGCATCATAGTAATACTATCAGAATCTGTCACGTAAAATAAATTGTCCCTTGTATGGGTACTGCCTATTTCTTGGGCTACAATAAATCCACGATCCGGTGAATACCACCATTTACCGTATATGCTTGTTATTTCTTCCACCCCTACGATTTCAAAATGGAAATTGCTAGGCCGAACGTCGTATTCTCTACCGTCTTCTAATATCATCGTTTCTTCTGAACTAACGTTTAATTGTAATTGAACCTGAACTTCAGTGGGTTCTATTATCCCGTCATGGGCACCTTCTAAGTCGATATCACGATCCTCCCAATAGATAGGGAATTCGGTAGAATCGTAAGTATCTAGTAACTTCTGTTCTTCTAATTCGGGCAAACCTCTTATATTCAAAACGCCCCCATACATACCTTCCAAGGATGCATATGCTGCTGTGGTTATATTGGCCTCCCCTTCTAAATCAAGATGGAACACATCCAAAGCTTCATGGAATTCAAAATATAAGGAAAGCATTTTGTTACCATTTAAGGTAATATCTATGTCCTCATAATACAAAGAGATGTTTTGACCGTCGGATTCTAAAAATGAGACGTTCGTACCCTGGAATTCACCTCTATAATCCCATCGAGAGGTCAAATCCGCGCTATGGAGTGTTAAGTTTTCTTTATAAAAAATGGCGTCTACAAACAGATCGTGGGTTATATGGATTTGTCCGCTGCCGGTCATCTCCCTTTTTTCTCTAGAGTAATTGTCCTCTAAATTATGCTCACCTTCACTTATAACATCTCCGATCACATGGTATTCTATCTGTGAATGCATGCCTCCTCCGGCTTTTATTCTAAAATGATACGTTTCTCCCCTTTCCTCCACAAGACGTATTATTTGATAGTACCCCAATTCTCCTTCGAGTTTGAAATCTTTTTCTTCGTAGTCTTCAACTATCTCATCGATTTCTATTGTCAATCCTGGGAAGTAAAATTTCTTTACTTCAACCTCGCCTCCCATGGCCAATACCATCTCGTCTTCCACAGCCCCTCCCTGCATTATACAGGAAGATGATAAAGCTAAAGTGCAAGATAGCACAACAATCATTGTAATAGTAATTGACCGTGCACTACGTACCATCATTTAGATAAAAACATCTCCAGTATATATTAGTCTTTGGGTATTATCTATTTATTCAACCGCAAAGGTTTATTGCACCTCCATCTTATTATACGAATCATGCGATTGATACTAGACGAAAACCTACCAACTCTTGTCCGCGACGAAATAAAAGATATACAAGATGTAGACCATTTTTTAGATGTCGATCAAAGCCATAAAGGTATTTTAGATTTCGAGCTGGTTGACCTTATGGAGTCCGGGACGTACTAGTGACAGGTGATCTAGAACTCCATAGAAATATGTTGAAAACCGGGAAAAAAAGTGTATATTACGATGTTCAAATCGATAACATCTTGGAGGTACAGGTCAAGATATTATACCACCTCAAAGGGTACTCAAAAAGTTGGATGGAAGATGATGATATTAATTTGGACGTTGTCTCCAACCCTAATACTCAACTTAGAAAAAGATTCGAGGAATTGAAAAAAGAGAGCGCCGATCTAAAAGTCAGGGTCAACGTCCTTGAAGGTAAACTCAAATCAGTTCTAAACACCGCTCGTTCCGCTTTTGAAGATTGATTTCGGAAAATTATATGTAGAGGATGATGCATATTATTAATGTGATAATATGTTAGGAAGCTTACTCGAAAAGAAATTAAAGGAACTGCAGGGCACCACCCTATTAGTTGTGATGGATGACGGCATCGCATTCGCAGGCAAATTGGCTGAATTCGATAAAACGACCATGGTACTCCAGGAAGTATATCAAGGAAATGCAACTAAAGTAAAATGGCAGGATGTTTCGGCGGATGAAAAAAAGGACATCGAAAAGAAACTCAAAAAAGGTGGAAAATACGGTTTCGTAGATTGGACGGTCGTTTCATTGAAAGAAGTGTACCTAAGCGTGGATCACATCTCTAGAATATGGCCATGGGAGCTTAAGATAGAAAAAGAGAAAGAAAAAACTCCAGTTTGCGCCGAACCGATTTACTATAAGGATCAAGTTGAGATCAACAAAGCAATGGGCAGGGATCTGCCTGACTCGCCATTCTAAAAGCACAATTACTCAGTTTCCTGTGATGTGTTCTATACGTTGGTCCAGCTCAGCTTTTAAATCCTTACCTTTATTTTCCTTACCAAAGTAGTCTACTCTGCTCGCAATCGCTATTTTATTTGCCAAGGCCCTAGCCACTTTTCCACGGACCTCCGGTGCCGAACGATGTACTTTGGGATGTTGAAGTATGTATCCGTGCTTAGGCGGAGGAGTTCCCTTCTCTAGATGTCGAAATAGCGATTTTTCAGCACCCAGAACCTGTATGGTGCTGGCGGGCATCATGGCCAGTTTCTTTAGTGAGCCCGCATGGGCTATGAGTTCTCCACCTAATCTAGGTCCTGTCAGCGTAGTTATAGTCGGGGCAATTTCTTCCATGGTCTCTTCAACGTAGTTCTTTAAATCGTCTCGATAATACCTGAGTTCTATTATTCTGGAGGCTAAAGAAATCAGTAAATCTTTCTCCCTATCTCCTATGGGGCTACCCACCGAGTCAACCTTATTTCCAGTAGCATTCTCTATCGATTCTCTATCGCCGTACTCTTCTATTAGCTCAAGAATATCTTTCCTATCATCGAACAATTCAGGATAATGGAGAGAATACCAATCCCGCAGCCTCTCGGTAAGAATGTTGATAGTTTCGTTCAAATCCTTGATGGATTCCACAGCCTTAGCTAGATGTTTATCTATATCTACGGATTTTCGTATCCCCTCTCGGCCTTCGATCCGGAGGGCTTCTTGTAGAATATTCATACTGTACGACTTATCTTCAGGAGACGGATGTTCAATATCGGTGGAAATCACATCTCCCAATGGAGAAAGTCTTTCAGAGCTAACGACAAGTTTTTCACCAGCCTCCGAAGCCAACTCTTTCTCTTCCTTCAGTATCTTTCCTTCCTTGATGAGTATTCTCCGTAGCGCGATGGATTCGGGTTCTTTAGGAAAAAGTCGCTCGTCGATGATTTTCCCGTCTCTAACCAGAAATGAACCGAACCAGGTGGTGATAAGGATCGTGTTTTTCATAGCTACCAACCCATAGCAAATATTCCTCTACCTATATATCTTTTGAGTTGCTCTCCTCTTCAGTTAACAGCATTATTTTATCCATATACTTGATTATTCTCACCGTATCCCCTTTGGTAACGTACCCTTCTGGTTTTACCAGTGTCTTTGTCTTGTAGTCATCCGGGTCGAGAACCTTAATCTCCTGTTCGTCCTCGGATACTATTACCGATTTTTTCACCATATCCTGGCCACCGATAACCTTTATATCCTCGATGTCCCTTTTATCAAAAGTTACCGTTTTACCGGTTTTTACCTCTATCAAAATGAGATGCCCACTGCTGGTCCTAATCTCTTTAACCCGGTAAACGGTTCCTTGATGATACACAAAGTCACCACGTTCATAAGCAGGTATTCTCACGGAATATGTGACTTTGTATATATTCCGACCGTCTTCCCTTCCAGCGAGTTTGCTGGAAACCGTTATCTCCCCTCCGAAATATTCCGATATTCGTTTTGCGAGTTTCTTACTGACTCCGTTATCACTCATATAATAATCAAGGCCACCGTGTTTTTCTTCCATACTCGTTACAAATATAGACCTCTCATCACCTCTTTTTACCTCTACCTCTTTGTTGATTATATCATGTACCGCCTGTTTTTGCTCGTCTGTCATACTCTTTTTTGTAGGTCGAACCTGTATGATAGCTTCGTAATAATGCCCATGTATCCTGCTGCAAACCTTACACTGTCCGCTTTTAAATATGATCTTAGTCTCCTTGTCAGTATGCTTTATTAAGCCTCGTGACTTTAATTCCACATCCAACTCGACATGTATATTTCTTGGATCCTCTTCGTAAAAATCAGCCATGAAGGAATATCGGTCTACATCGAACGAAGGCTCGATTGAATCTTCGATTCGCTTCAGCATTATCGAATCCATATCAGGTCTTTCTATCCATCTGTGTGCCTCGCGAACAGCTCCACAGGTGGTGCAAACCTCGATATCTATAGGCGAGGACACTTTCACATCCACATCTTTTAGATAACAATCCTCACAAAGACCATCGTATAGTTCATCCGGTTCTTTACCACATTCTACACAAAACATATTTGCTCCGTGTTCTACATTTTAACTATCTGAAGATGGGGGACCCCCTCGACTTCCATTATATCCTCTTCATATCCTAAACCCATGTTTATAGCGGTTTTGACACAGTTTTTACCTACAAGGTTTATGATGGTTGCTTCTTTGAGTTTATCCTTTAATGAAATATTTTCTACTAAATCTCCACCATAGAAGGTTGTCTTGATATTCAAATGTATCTCTCCCTCCTTGAATATCTTACCCAATAAACCTTCGTCACAGGCAGCCAATAACGTTTCAACGCCCTGTTGGTATACTTTAATATGTACTGACATCGTATCACTATGTTTTAATCAGGTTAATAAATACTTTCCCCCAGAGGGCTGGTAAATGGTTCCGTTTCGACTCATTCGTTTTAATTCTTTTAATACTTGAGACCTGGATCTACCTCTTTCATCCGCTTCTTGTAGTATAATGTCTTCTGGAACACCCTCTCCATGAAGCTCTGACACCTCACGGATAATGTTGGTGATTTCATGTAAAAGAGTTCTCTCAGAGTGGGATATGTCCGAGGCTACTAAATCTATATCAAAGCCGCTTTCCGTGGATGCCACCTGATTTAAGAAATGTCGGGTGACCTTTATTGCCCTATCGGCGTCCTCAGCTATAACCCTGTCTCTTAGGTGTGCACGTGCACTTGCTTCGGATAAACGAATCAGCGATTCCAATTGACGAGCTGTTATCGGTATTGATTCGCTATCTCCACCGCTACTTCTGATATCCATGAAAAAATCTTCCAGCTTCTGCATGCATTCGTCGGTCATTATAGGGTTAATGCTCTTTGCGTAGGCGATGTACTTTCTCACGAAATCCTTTTTGAAAGGAGGTTCCAATACTTTATCTATTTCATTATCTCTTTTGTTCATTATCAGCTCGCCTGAGTGATGTACCTTAAGTATATGTCGCGCGATATCTAAGTCTCGGCTCTTATCTGGTTTATCCATTATTGCAAAAATGAGGTCGAAACGGGATATCAAAGGCGCCGGTAGTTTAATCTGTTGGGATATGTTTTCATGTGGTTCGAATCTTCCGTGTCTTGGATTGGCCGCACCTAGAAGAGCACAGCGTGAATTCAATCTGGCATTTATTCCCGCCTTGGCAACCGAGATAGTCTGCTGTTCCATAGCCTCATGCATGGAGCTTCGATCTTCATCCCTCATCTTATCTAACTCGTCGATCGCTGCGATCCCTTTGTCGGCCAATACGAGCGTTCCTGCCTCCAGTATCCATCTTGATTCACCCATAACTTCGTCTTTAATGGCTGCGGCGGTTAAGCCAGCACCGGTGGAGCCCTTACCGGAGGCATACATCCCCCGGGGAGATAAATCTGCTATATAACGTAATAGCTGTGATTTAGCAGTCCCGGGATCACCCACCATAAGAACGTGGATATCACCACGGATCTTCTGCTCATCCGGTAGTTTCTTTCTCACGCCTCCAAACAACTGTAGGGCTAGTCCGTTTTTTTCTTCACTCATTTTGTGTATGCTAGGTGCGATAGAAGCAACTATTTTCTGGAAGACGTTGTGTCCGGAAGCCGCTTTTTCTATCGCTGTCTTATCTTCATCGGACAGCTCCACTTCTTCATACTCGTATTCTTTAACCTCGATACTGTTCACCCGCATGAATATATCAAAATTCCTCGACTTTCCTCCACCTCTGGTAGATTTCGGAGACCCGTCGATAATCCCATTTATTGTTATCCTGTCCCCCGGGGATATCTGGCCGACGAGGTCATCTTCAACCCATCCTTTCAAACGCTGAGGTTGTTCTCCTCCTCTCAAGTCCTCAGGTGTTTCCTGTATCTCTATATTCTGGTAGTTCTTGAATTCGGATTCTTCGAGTAAATGAATCATTCTCGATTTCTTAGATTCCTTACCACACTGGGAACATCCAGCGGGTTCCTCCAATAAATGGGAACTAACTTCCTGGTCCACCACCGTGGTTCCACCACACCGCAGGCATTGAAAAACTGCCTTCGATATCCTAGGTCTTACCTCGGTTACCCTTCTTGCCAGTCCGTCGATTGCGACGAAATGAGTAAGATCCGCGGCTCTTAGATCCCTTATCCCTTTATTTCTGGGTGCGGGTAAACTTATTAACCTCAATTTTGGTTCCACCTCGTTATATTCTACACCCATGATCTCTCTCATCACATCCTCAGCTATCTGAAAAGCTGTTTTTGGGTTATCCAGTATAAATCTAGGAAATTCATCTCCGAAGTGCAGTATCATATCCTGGTAAGAAACGTGAAGAGACATCTCGTCCGGATAGTGGTCTGCAATCTTCATTATCTCCGCTGAGTATTTTTCCTCGAAAAATTCTTTGAATTTTTCTTTTATCTCTGAATTAACGTATTTGGTCGCCATTAAATCGCACCGGATTTGAACTATACAGTTATCTGCTGTTTAAAGTTTTTTACATTAACAAGATGGGATTTAAGCAAATAATTAATAAAGGTTAGCTTCGATTATATGGTGAGACCTATGTTATCCCGAGAAGACGCCATTGGCTTTGTAGGTAAAAAAGTGTCTAACGAGAATTTGAAAAAACACATGTTTGCGGTTGCACAGATAATGAAAAGAACCGCAAAGGAGATCGGTAGAGATGGAAAAGAATGGGAACTTTGCGGTCTCGTTCATGATGTGGACTACGAAGAAACTAAGGACAATCCATCTAAGCACGCTCTCCGTTCTGCGGAGATGCTCGAGGGGAAGGTATCAGAAGATATATTGGAGGCGGTAAAGGCACATAATCACGAACATACCGGCGTTAAACCCCGCACGGAGATGGATAAGGCATTGGTGGCGGCTGATGCGGCTTCTGGGTTGATAATAGCTACAGCCCTTGTGATGCCTAACCGAAAGATCAAGGAAGCTAGGCCTGAATCGGTTTTCAAAAAATTCGACGACTCTTCATTTGCAAAGAATGTTGACCGAGATCGTATAATGTACTGCGAAGAGTTCGATATGGATCGAGATAAGTTCCTATCCATGGCTCTAGAGGCACTGCAGGAGATAGACGAAGAACTTGGACTTTAAGCTCAATCGTGCTTCCAGTCTACGTACTTCTTTCCTCTTAATTCGGTTATCAGCCCTAAAGCGGCTGATGCACCCTCTCCAACCGCTGCGCTTATTTGCCTGGCACCTCCCGTACAGTCCCCGGCGGCGTAAACCCTCGGCATACCAGAGAACTGCTTTTCATCTACGACCAGTCTGTTATCCTCGATCGGTATGCCTAAGCTTTTAGCAAAGTCCAACGAACCGCTGGTGCCTTCAGCCACCATGAGTCCGTCCATCTTTTCCTCACCATAATCCATCTCCAAGCCAATTAGTTTATCGTCACCGAGAACTCTTACGATCTCTTCTTTAACCACGGGAACATCCTCCACGTCCAATTCTTCGAGGAGTTGATCGTTGGCTTCGAGCTCGTCACCGTTGGTGAATATCTTGATATCCCGGGTATACTCCAACAACTCCAAAGCCTCTTTAACGACTAGATCTTCGGAACCGATCAGCCCGACCTTTTTATCCTTGAAGAAAGGAGCGTCGCAGGTAACGCAGTAGCTCACACCTTTACCTTCGTACTCCTCCAAACCATCGAGCAGAGGCTTCTTATGTTGAATCCCAGGTGCGATTATCAAGCCCTTGGCTTTGTAAATGTTTTCAGCGGTTTCAACGATGTATTTCTCACCGTCCAGCTTGACCAAGAGAGCACGATCTTCGATCACTTCGGTACCGAACCTTTCTGCCTGCTCTATACCCCTATCGAGCAGCTCGGAACCCGAAACACCTTTTGGAAATCCGAAGTAGTTATCGATCTTTTTCGCTTTCCTAAGCAGCTTATCGGGTTGGTCCAGCACAACAGTAGAAAAATCCGCTCTAGCCGTATATATGGAAGCGGACAATCCTGCGGGACCTCCACCGATAACGATCACATCATATTCTTTCATCATGATTATCCCTTATGTTCTTCTAAGGTAGGCGTCCTTTAAATCGTTTTTTATCGATAGCAAGCTTCGTTGTTAACAAATCGATAATATTAATTACATGTACTTTCATATATCATCAAACTCAAGGGTGAGATAATGAATGAAGAAGAGGAACGAAGCCCGTTCAAGGTAATGGTAGTGGACGACGATAAAGACCTGCGAGAGATGTTGGTAACTTTGGTAAACACTTCGGACGGACTAGATGCCGAGGCTTTTTCTTTTTCATCGGGAGAAGAAGCTCACAGCAAATTAACAGAAGAAAATTTCGATATCGTGATCGCGGACCAACGTATGGAAGGCATCTCCGGAATAGAGCTTTTGACCCGTATAAAAGACGAGTATCCAGATATGGTGAGGATACTGATAACCGGCTACTCTGATCTGAAAACAGCTAAGGAAGCCATCAACAAAGCCAAAGTACATCACTATCTTGAGAAACCGTGTTCCAACGAAGAGATCATATCCACACTTCATAGAGAATTGGAACGTCTAGATGAAAGAAGATCGGCCGAAGTCGTGAAGGTGGATCATATGATAGAAGCAATAGACTTGTTGGAAAACTTCAAAGAAACCTTTACCAGCATCTCGCGGCAACATCCCGGAATAGTATCATTCCCTAGGGGTGAAAAAGAAGGCCGCTATAAATTGATCCTGGAATTCAACAGCTCTTCGGAGTTCAATAAATTCTCCTTCGAGCTGAAAGATAATGGAGAGCTCCAGGCAAATTATCAACCTCGTATCGAAGATGTACAGGTTTTCGAGAACCGCTATCTAGTAACCGTATCACTCAAACCCTAGTTGATTCGGTTGTATATACGGTTGTAATAGGATATTTATCACTGAAACTAGCGATCATAATAGTTTTATCTAAATAGTCTTAGACTTCAATTTAGACTATGTTAATCAAGGTGAAGAATCAATATCTATCGAAGTGCACAAACTCTTCTACCTTCTTACGTTCCGGTCGTTCTTTCTCCGTCTTCAAAGAATTTCCTTCGAGTATTTTCTCCGGCTCATCCGGATGTCGACCGAAGATGACCAGCGTGATAACCGTGTATTCGTCGGGGATCCCCAATACTTCTTTGACCTTCTTTTCACTGAAACCTGCGATGGGGTGGGCAACCAGTCCTAACTCTGTTGCACGCAGTATCATGAAACCATTGGCCTGTCCGGCGTCGAAAAGGTGGTACTCACGACCCTTTACAACACAGTCATCATCCTTTTTTGAAAATACCGCTGCGATCATCGATGCTCTAAAGGTCCATTCGTTACCCTTAGACATCACTTCCTTCATCTTTTCCAGCATCTCGGAGTCACGCACGAATACGTAATTCCAAGGTTGGTTGTTAAAACAGGAGGGTGTCAACCGTATCGCATGGATCAACTCATCCAGTGTGTCGTCGTCTATATCCACCCTCTCCAGAGCTCTGTAGGCCCTTCTTTTTTCGATAGCTTCTTTCACATCCATATCGCTGACTCCTTCGTGGACGATACAAAAGGAGAATTAATAATTTTTTCATCATGTTGTCTATTGATCTAGAATCTCGATCCCCAACACAACTTCTACACGAGAGAGAATGTCGTCAAGTTTCTTTAACTTATCCTTGCCGATTTTATTTTCCTCTTTATTGAATTCCACTCTTAATTTTTTCTTTAACTCGATGTCGAGGAATTTACGACTTAAGGGAAATAGAAATCGTTCTTGACGATAGATATGTTCTCTTAATATTTCAGCGAAATCGTCGATAGTATTTTTAAATGATTTAAAATTAGATTTGCCTTTGGCCTGAGATAGGATTTCGTACTGAAGTTGTTTGAATACTTTGTCGATCTTTTTATGCTCCTCCTCTACACTTTTCAGCGAAGCCCTGTAGAATAATTTATCATCAGGTTTTTCCCCTTCCAATGATATTGCTTTTTCTAAAAAGTTAACCATGTAGTGCGACTCCTTTCTACGATGTAGCCTCTTCTCAATTGTTAAAGCCGGAGTCATGGGATATGCAAGGATTTTATTATCGACGTCACCGTGTATCTTGGAGGCTATCTTCTGACATGTGTTCACCGTTCGTTCCATCAGCCGGTGTTCACGGATCAAATCGTCGATAGGGTCGAAATCATCTCCATTAAATGAATTTACGACCGTATCGATGCCCTTAGGAAGAGTAGAACTAGCCGATATCACATCAGTATCTTGGTTTTCTTTGTACAGGTCCAGCACCTCCCCACTATCCTTCGCATCAAGTACCTCGAAATTCTTAAGTTTGAAGATGTTTTCGAGGAGGATGCGAGAAGCTCTATTCTCATCAGTAACTAATACCCTCATATATATCACCCGTACTTCTAATATATGTGTATGATGTTAATAAACTTTTTGTCTAATCATATATTCATTATACTTTCTCACCGAGCTCGAAGGCTTTAACATTACTCTCCACTGCCTTCTCCGGCACAGTACCTTTGACCGCCTGGATAAGACTATCTCTAGGTATCACACCATCTAAAGTCGAGCATAAAGCTCCCACCATAACGACGTTTTGGGCTCTTACCTCTCCGGCTTTCTTCGCCAATGAGAGAGCGTTGACTTCCCGTAATTCGGCCCCACCCTCTTGGATAGCCTCAACGACTTCGTCGTATTCCACGTATTTATCTATCTTTTTGGTAACAAGATCATGGGTCTCTCCAGGAGGATGCACCAATCGTTTGTTGGTCAATACAACGCCACCTGGCTTGAGATAATACATGTACCTAAGAGCCTCCATGGCCTCCAATGCCACGATGATATCAGCTTCGCCGGGGGGTATCAAGGGTGAAAGTACCTCTTCCCCTATACGCATGTGTATGATAACAGAACCGGATCGCTGGGCGAGGCCGTGCATCTCTCCGGAGATAACGTTCTTTCCAGCAAGCCTACAGGCCTCTCCGATCACGTTCGAGAGCATCACTAACCCTTCACCACCGATTCCACACAGTATTATGTTTGTCTCTTTCATTCTTTCGCCTCCCTTTTTTCTTGATACTCTTCATGATCCTCCACGGTCAGCACGGGCTTATCATCTCCTCCGTACATGGTTGCGGTTGATTTGATGGCCCCTTTGGGACAGAGCTTCGAACATACACCGCAGCCCACACATATATCTTGATGTATCCTTGCTTTGCCATCGTCTTCCGGCATAACCGATATAGCGGGACACATG
>JAFDUB010000024.1 GCA_019594025.1 Thermoplasmata archaeon | reverse complement strand
CGAGAGGGGAACCGGCAAGGGAGGTACGAGCCATGCGAAAGTTGGTCGCTCCGGGGATGAAAGGACTTTACATCACCACAGAGAGGGTGGGGACTCCTTTAAAGGATGTCGAAAGAACTGAGGTTGTTGATAGAGATAAATTCTACGACCTGATGAAAGAGTATGATTTGCTGCCGACGATCGAACCCTCGAAAACTGAAGGGAGGACTCTACCTAGTGCTTCTGAAGCCGACCGATTGATGGAATGGGGTGACGAATTTCTCAAAAGGAAGAACTACCCCAATGCTCTTGAGTACTATGATAAAGCCATCAAACAAAAACCAGAAGCTATCAAACCACGGCTTATGAAGGCCGAAGTTCTGATAAATATGGGGGAAGCGGAAAGGGCTAAGAACATTTTAATGGAGTCTGTAGAAAGGGAGATAAGGTCACCCGATCTTTGGACGTCCTTGGGAAAGGCACTTCACGAGTTAGGGGAATATGAGGAGGAAATCGAGGCATACGACAGGGCACTAGATATAAACGAAGACCATACCGAGGCTTGGAGGAATAAGGGAGCCACCTTGTATGAAGAAGGATTGTACGATGAAGCAGAATTATGCTTTGACAGAGTACTGGAAGTGGAACCGAAGGACGAAGGAGCTTGGAACAACAAAGGTCTGTGTCTTTTTAAGAGAGGAGACCTCGCAGGCGCGGTACACTGCATAAATAACGCTTTAGAGATATCCCCTGATTACATAGACGCGCTCATTAACAAAGCGTTGGTTCTGGAAAACCAAAACAAGATATCCGCCGCATTGCGGATCATGGAAAAACTGGTGAACATGCGACCAGAAAAAGCTGAGTTCCATTATACCCGGGCCGCGTATCTTGAAGCGTTGGGAGATATAGAAGAGGCTTTTAAGAGTGCGGAAAGGGCGTTTAAACTGAACCCTAATCATATGAGAACACTGAGGTTAAAACAGCGCCTTGAAGAGCGGGTTGATGAATTTCCAGCTTATAGGAAAAAAGAGGAGAGAATTACCCCTGACGGATTGGAAGAGGAGAAAAAGGTTCTTTACGAGAAGGTCAACGGTCTGGAAGATGATATTCAGAAATTAAAAGAAGAGAAGAAGGTGGATAAAGACGAGATTAAAGAAAAGGAGATACTACAAAAGACACTTGAAGAGAAGGATGAAGAGCTGCGAAAGCTGCGTGAAGATAAAAAAGGTTTGGAAAAAGAGATATCCTCGATCGGGGATGGTAGATCGGAGGGGGATGTCAGATCTGGCAAAATCGTCGAGGAGCGAGATCGGTTGAAAGCTGCTCTAAAGAATAAAGAGTCCGAACTTCAGGAACTGATGGATATGAAAGAAACGTTGGGGGTTTCTGAGAAAAAAGAAAGGAGGATACTTGAAAAGGATATTGAAGAAAAAAAGAAAGAGATTGAGGAATTGAGTGAAAAAAAAGGTAAAATAAGCAGCGAAGTCCAGGAGTTCGTCGAAGAGATAGAGAAACTTAGAGATAAAAAGCTATCTCTGGAAGAAGAAATAGAAAAGTTAGAAGGTAAAATACCGTCTAAGGACGTTAACAAACTGATCCAAGAAAAAGAGAGGGCACGTCAGGAGTTAGGAGATAAACAAAAGGAAATCGAGGAGTTAAAGAAAACACATGATAGGATGCTTGACGATCTTGTACGCTATCGAAGAGAAGAAGAAAAAACAGAGGGAGTTATTAAGGACTCCCGACGAGGAGTTAAAGTTGATGAAGGTGATGTCAAGTTAAAACGAACCGCACGTTTGCTATACTGTATGGGTGAATATGAAGAGGCTTTGGAGCTGATAGGCAAAGCCGATGATAAGGAAATAGTCAACACCAAAGGGTGCTGCTATTATGTTTTGGGCATGGAGGATGAAGCCGAGAAGGCGTTTAGAGAAGCTGGAGATCTGCTTATCGCTAAGTACAATTTAGAAGAACTGTTGTTCAGCCAGAGTAGATATGGGGAAGCCGGAAAAATCTCAGACCAGATCATGGACCATATGAGAGAGGACTTGGTATTTTGGGAAAAGAGAGGTGAAGTGATGAGAAGATTAAAGGATTATGAGGACGCCATATTATCTTATCATAAAGTTAACGAGATAGCTGGTATCGCTCCCTTCGATGTAATAAAAACCAAGGCGAAGTGTAGGGTTGAGATCGATGGTATGAAAGAAACGCTAAAGGAACTCAAAACTGAATATTCCTCGTCACCGGGTATGAAAAACTTAGTGGGAACTTACCTTTATGCTTCTCGACAATACAAAAGAAGTATGAAAATATTCAGGGACGCGGTCCAATTTCCAGTAGCTCTACATCATAATAATTTAGGATGCGCCGCTTATCAATTAGAAAGATACGGTGAAGCTTTGTCATCCTTTGAGAAGTCTGTGGAATTAGAGAACGATGAACTGTATTTGAATAATCTCGGTTTCTGTCAGCTAGAGAGGAATCTATTGGAGGCTGCTGAAAGTACCTTTGAAAAAGCTGTAAATTTATCCCCAAACGATGCTTCTTCTTGGTATCATCTAGGAATTGCTATGAAGCGGCTAGAAAGGGGTGGTTGGAAGAATAAAATAGAACAAGCAGTCGAGCTAAGAGGCGATTTCGAAGCGGCTAAAAGATTGCTTAAAACATAGGTGCGGCTGCCGGGATTCGAACCCGGGCATCAAGCTTGGGAAGCTTGAGTCCTAACCAGGCTGGACCACAGCCGCATAGGCAGAGGGGGGCCCCTTTATTTCAAGTGGAAACCGAGGGCGAACTACCTTTTTATGTTATACTCTCTTTCCTTTTCCAAGACTTCTTCTTCGTAATCGGGTCCGAGCGTTAATGCCAGGGTTTCTAACCTTGCTATGTTTTTAACGAACTTACTTTTACTTTTAGTATCGATCAGATCATCAAATTCCTCTATTTTTAAGCGTCTATCTACTACATACCAACCAAGGAAAAGTACTAGTAGAGCTCCAACCACTAAAAACCAATAGGTCCAGTTTCCAACCAACTTATTGAGGTCTGTAATAGGTTGAGGAGATAGATCCTGTAAAAGTACTCCAAATAGACCGAGTATTAAAAGAAATATACCTGCTATTAGACCGACAACGCCCAAGAAGCCTTGATAGATTCTGATAGTTTTTTTGAAAGTCATATATAGGGTGATTTTATTCTAAATACTTAAACCTTTTTCGTAAAATTAGTGGCCGTGCAGGTTGTAAAACGCTTTTTGAACTACTTCGCTTAACGCAGGATGTATGTGCATTCCTCTAAAAATCGGTACCGGAGACATATCCTTTGTATACATCAGATTTATGATCTCCTGTATTAACACCGTTGCTTGTGGTCCTATAATGTGGGTTCCTAGTATCCTATATGTGGATTTCTCTACAATTACTTTAACAAAACAGTCGTCGGTCTTTATTGCCTCTCCCTTGGCGGTGTCAGTATAAGAGGTTCTACCAACTAAAATATCGGTCTTTTTACGAGCTTCTTCTTCTTTCATACCTACACCAGCTATCTCCGGGTCGGTAAAGATGGCATGGGGGACCGCATGATAATCAACCGGTACTTTTTTATTTGAACCAAAGGCGTTTCTGTAGACTAATTCCGATTCATAATTGGCGACGTGTTTGAACATATGTTTACCAGTAACATCACCCATGGCCCATATGTTCGGTTTAGTGGTTTGAAGGTACTTATCCACCTTTATCCACCCTCTCTTATCCGTCTCGATATCACTATTTTCTGGTTGTAAAATATCCGAATTAGAAACACGACCTGTGGCAATCAATATCTCTTCTGCCGTGAGTTTTAACTTCTTTCCTTCTTTATTCTCAGCGAGTATGGCCTTTGTAGTTCCTTTCTTACCCACTTTCTTAACCTCATATCCTGTATGTATATTAATATGATCTGATAACTTCTTCTTTAATACGTGAGATATTTCCGGCTCCTCGTCGGGTACTAACCTTTTATTCCTGCCTACTATGTGTACTTCCGTACCCATCATCGCCATGAAATAACCGTATTCGGCCGCTATATACCCTCCTCCGACTATGATCAAACTTTCCGGTTTATTCTCTAGTTTTAAAAAGGTATCACTGGTAAGATAACCTATATTTTCAAGTCCTTTTATTGGAGGAACATGAGGTTTTGAGCCGGTACATAAAAGTATCTTGTTGCCTTTAATTTTTTTCTTTCCAACTTGTAATGTATAATTGGAAACAAATCGAGCCGGTTCAGGATAAAAATCTATGTGTTCAGAATTGTGTAAAGAGTGCTCTATACCCTTGCTCTTTTCACCTATATTTTCTCTCATATCTTCCATTATCGACTGAAAATCTATACTTTTGATTTTTGCATATATTCCGAATAAATTAGCTTTTTTAATAGTACTTACTATTTCAGCCGGGTAGAGTATCATCTTAGAAGGAATACACCCTCTGGTAAGACAGATACCCCCCGGTTCGTCCTTTTCTATCAACGCGATCTTCAAGCTGGGATCGGATGAAAGTAGTGTAGATATAATATTCGTGGCGGATCCGGAACCAATAGCTACAATGTCATACTCCTTCATGATTTGAAAGGTCGGGATAAGGTATAATAATCTTTGGTCATAAAGATTTTAAAACAGTGTTCTATTTAGGCACATATGAAGAAAACACCGTTGATTGAAAAATACCCTAACGCTAAGATGACTGAATTCGGAGGATGGAAGATGCCTTTAACTTTCACCAGTGCCATAAAGGAACATCTCGCCGTGAGAAATAAAGCGGGAATTTTTGATGTTTCACATATGGGTGAATTGTATCTGGAGGGAGACGGCGCGGTAGAGTTTATAAGTAAACACTGTACAATGGATATCACCACGTCGAATACACTTCAACTTAAATACGCACATATACTGAACGAAAAGGGCGGTATAATCGATGATACCATAGTAACTAAATTGGGAGAGGATTCCTGTTATTTAGTTCCCAACTCCGGTCGTACTCCGGTCGTAAAAAAATGGTTGGAGGGCCACGGTGGTAAGGAGTTCATCACCGATGTATCCGATGAAACCGTGATGATAGCCTTACAGGGACCCGAGTCGGTAAAGATCATGGAAAAGGTGTGTGACGAAGATGTTTCCGATATGGATTTCTTTACCGCTCGTGTAGTGGAGATTAATAAAGAAGTGATGGATGTATTCGAAGAAGATTGGCCCATGGCCGATGCACCCCTGATCCAAAAAAGTGGTTATACCGGTGAGGACGGTTTCGAGATAGTTTTACCGGCTGAATCGGGTAAGGTATTATGGGATCAGCTTTTAGCCCTGGAGGATCCGCCTACCGCCTGTGGTTTAGCTGCAAGGGACAGTTTAAGGTTGGAGTTTGGTTTCTTACTTTCAGGACAGGACTTCAATGAGGATCGTACAACGATCGAGACCGGATGGGAGAAGCACGCGGTAAATTGGGACCATGATTTTGTTGGGAAGGAAGTATTGGAGGATATGAAAGAACAGGAGCATCAGATGTTAAAGGGATTGATCATGTTAGATAGAGGTATACCGAGACATGGTTATTCCGTTTACGATGGCGATAATAAAATCGGAGAAATAACCAGCGGAACCCGTTCTCCGGTTAAAAAGAAAGGCATAGCTCTAGCTTATCTGGATCCCGGTTACCATGAAGAAGGTACCGAGGTTTTAGTTGACATTAGAGGAGAGAAGAAAAAGGCAAGGGTAAAGAACCCTCCCTTTCTCTGAGTTCCACATGAAATAAAGGGGTCCCCCCCATGGAGTGATCAGATATGGAAGAACTAGAAGGAATAGAAGAATTCGAAAAAGTGATCAAGGCGTCAGGAGTGTCTGGATATGAGGACGAAGTACGAGAATTGATAGACTCACTCGTATCCGACATTGGAGAAACTCGAGTGGATAACGTTGGAAATCTAATACTCGAAATACCGGGTGAAGGCCCTCATATCGCCATCGTAGCTCATATGGACGAGATCGGTATGGTGGTATCCAACATAGAGGACAACGGCTTCCTGAGGGTGATGAAGATAGGCGGTGTTAAGGATTCCCTCCTATTGGGAAGGCATGTTACTATACACACTTCTATAGGACCCGTGAACGGAGTCATAGGCCATAAAGCACCTCATCTAACAACGGACAAAGACAAGAAGGACGAGATAGTTCCGTGGACATCCACGTACGTTGACGTAGGCGCCTCATCTGCAGAAGAGGTGAAGGAACTTGGTATCGACGTACCCGATGCAATCACCTTCATGAAACCTCTGCGTCGGTTATATGGAAAGCACATAGCGGGTAGAGGTATGGACAACCGTATCGGCTCCTACGCACTGATACAGTTGGCTGGGAAGCTGAAAGACTCAGGTAGAAGACTATCGTTGGTTTGGAGTGTGCAGGAAGAGATAGGGTTGAGAGGGGCAAAAGTCGTCGGCAACACTATCAAACCGGATTACGTGATCGCACTTGATACATATACTACGTCCGATTCCCCGGGCCTGGAGTCCTTCTACAAACCGATCAAACTAGGCCAGGGTCCGGTTCTGCGTATGGTTGATGTAAGAGCGATCTCTTCTCCCAAGATGGTCAAGCACTTCAAAAAAGTCGCAGAAGATAACGATCTACCGGTTCAATACGGAGTAACGGGAGGTACTACCGACGGTATGGCTCTGCAGGAATTCGGCTCTCTCATGATATCCATCGGTGTGCCCGTAAGATACTCACACTCCACCGTCGAGGTCGCCCATTGGGACGATATTACCGGATTGGTAAATCTTTTAGAGGCTGGAGTACAAGAACTTTAGAACTCCGTACCACCTGTAAAGTTGAACTCGAATATCTTCACACCTGGGCACAGTACGTGTCCGGCTATATATCCCATTGAAAAGAGCTCCTGCTTCTTTCCGATAAGGTCCACGGAGTCGAAGGCGTCCAGTAGATTTTGAGTAAATCTTAGATTTTTAACTGGACTCTTTACCTCTCCGTCCTCTATTAGCCATGTACCGTCCCTAGTAAGGCCGGTGACTATACTCTTTACCGGGTGGACGATACCGCAGTAGTTGAATCTGGTTATCAGTATTCCATTTTCGGTCTCCTCGATCATCTCCTGTACCGTGGAATCACCGCCTTCCATCATGGGATTTAGTGGAAATGGGCTCATAGAGCTCGGCATCGGTAGAGCGTGTCCGGTGGATTCTTTATCTTCTTCTTTACCAGCGGTGTACGAGTCGTAAACAACGGCGTTAGCGATCCCGTCCTTTATCATCTCCACTCGCTGCTTAGGCACTCCTTCGAAGTCAAAATCGTATCCTAAGGTATCGGCTTCATAGGCGTCATCGACCATGTTTATTCGTTCGTCCATGATCCTATCCCCGAACTTACCGTTCATGAAGCTACGTTGCTCCTGTACCGTTTTTGCACTGAATCCCATCATGCTCAAGTAGAGAACCAGGCTGTTAACGGCCATGGGTTCTAGAACTACCGTGTATTCTCCTGGATCTATCGCAACGGTGTCTAGGTTATTCAAACCTTTATCGACCGCCTTTTCTATCACCTTCATATGGTCTATGTCCTTTATATCGCCGGAGCATTTTTCCGCCCTTCCGAATCCTCTGTCCTTGCCCCAATCGGCTATTACGGTGGTTGAAAGGTCGGCCCTGCTGAATTCACCCCAACGACTCACGTCGTTAGAGTTAGCTATGAATACGGACGAATCTACCGTCTGCAAAGCTCCGTATATTCGATCCACGCCCCTTTTATTCGCATGCTCTATCATATCCGAGACCATGCTTGCCTTCTCTTCAGGCGGGTGCTTGGCCGTATCCTCGCTGTACCTTTCTGTGGTTTTTTCTATTTCTTTAGGTTCTGGAAGGCCTTCGAAGTTTGGATCCTCAGGCTGCAGACCGGCGATCTTTTCGGCGTTCCTAAGGCACGATAATACATATTTCTCATCAAGGGTGCTCACACCGGCACTGCCGACCCGCTTTCCTTTGACCGCACGTATCGAGACGGTGGTATTCTCTCGGGCTACATTTTGATGTATTCGTGAATTTGCAAAACGGGTTAGGGATAAATCGTTGTGACTGATTCGCAGTTCGACTTCGTCCACCTTTTTTTCCTTCATAACCAGCTCGGCCAATTTTTCGAGTTCGGTGCGTCCTACCATTTTCCCACCCCCACGCGGATGCCCTTGAACCGGGCCGGTGCACAGCCGTGGCCCACTCGCATCGATTGCGGCGGCTCTCCTTTACCACAGTTAGGGAATCCGTGCATCTCCCAATCGTCCTCACCTGCTATGGCGTTGCAGTTGCGCCAGAATTCGTACGTTATTCCCGTGTAAGTAGGATTTTTGATCAATCCTGCTATCTCTCCGTTTTTAATCAGGTAACCGGCCTCAGTTCCGAATTGGAAGTTCAATCTTTTATCGTCTATGCTCCAGCTTTTGATGGTGTCCATGATTATACCCTCTTTGGTATCTTCGATCATCTCTTCTCGACTCCAGTCACCAGGCTCAAGGTTGATGTTGTTCATCCTTACTAACGGTAGATTTATCCATCCGTCGGCACGCATGTTTCCGCTTACCTCCACTCTCACTTCTGCGGCATCCTCTCTTGAACTCTGATAGCCTACGAACATTCCGTTTTTGACAAGGTCCAACCTTTTCGCTTTGACGCCTTCGTCGTCGTAACCGAAGGTACCCAGACCGTAGGGGGCTGTTGCATCGTTTACCAAGTTAACGATTTCTGAACCGTATCTCAATTTATTTAACTTGTCAACCGTCAGAAAGCTGGTCCCGGCGTAGCTTGCCTCAGTACCCAGTACCCTATCGAGTTCAGTAGGATGCCCGCAGCTTTCGTGGACCTGAAGAGCTAGTTGGGATGGCTCAAGTATTAGATCCATCTTTCCCGACGGACACTGGTCCGCTTTTAGAAGGGCAACCGCCTCTTCTCCTACTCGTTCTGCGTTCTCTATCAGTTCCAAAGATTCTATGAATTCGTATCCTTCAGAGTGGAAAACTCCGCCGAATGAATTAGGGTAGCTCCTTTTCTGTACGTCGTTACCGTCCGATGCTGTCACGTTAACTCCGGCACCACATTGAATTATATCCTGCTCGATGTTCGCACCCTCTGTGGAAGCGAACCATTTCTTGTACCTCCACGCGAGTAAAGTGGCGTTTGTAACCTTTATTATGTCGTCGACTTTCAAACGTTTCTCTGCTTCCAATAAAAGTTCAAGTTTCTCTTCTAAAGGCACTTCGAATGGATCTTTCTTGTATTCACTAACGTATTTATCCTGGCAAATCTCTACTTCCGCCAGTGTGATATCAGAGGTGGCCATCGCAGAGGCGTTCGCTATCTTCAACGCTCTTTTTATAGCTGTTTCTATACCGTTTTTCGTAAGATCTGAAGTGGAAGCGAAACCCCATCCACCGTTTAAAATTCTGATACCCACTCCACGACCCATATCATCCTTAATACTTTCAACGGACCCGTTCTTAACACTGATATTTTGTTTAGAAATATCCGAGATTCTGAGGTCCCCATAATCCAATCCGAGTTCATTCATCTTCTGGATACCGTATTCTACCAATTCCCGCATATTTGCACCACCATGCATATGTTCGCCCCCTTATAAATAGATTTTGGGGAAGTGATATGAAAACAATTTAATACCACTACAATACTAAATGCCGTGATAAACATGAACGAGGTATTAGATACCCTTAGCTTCAAAGAAATACTTGGATACTCGATAAGGGCGGAAGAGAAGGCTTATGAGTTTTACACCAGACTGTCGGAAAAAACAAAAAGCAGCATAGTTTCTTCTCGATATAAGAGTCTGGCGGGTGACGAGGAGATGCATAAGAGAGAGCTTTTAAAACTGCATGAGAAGCTCTTCGGTGATAGGAACATAGAGGTTCCAGATAAGGAAGGACTACCTCCACACGAAGGTGATGTCCCTCTGGAGACCGTTAGAAATCTTATGGAGTCACTCGATACAGCCATAGAGAATGAAAGAAACGCTTACAAGATATATAGGTATCTGGCGAAGACACAGCCTAAACATAACAAACTGTTCAATTACCTGGCACTGATGGAAAAGGCACACGCCGAATCGCTGACGGAAGAGAAGCGTCTTTACCAAGGTGTAGTGAATAAAAAACCGGATACCGCATCTTCACACTTTGACCTTGTCGGCTCCTTTGAAGAGGGGTCCAGGAAAAGTGCTTCAAAAACACTTCGCTGATTGAAGCATCATCGGATACTTTATCCAAGTAATACACATATAAGGAGCTCGTAAGTTATACGGAAGTAGGTTGATGGTGTTTATTCGATCTTCCCGTAAAACCTTTCCTTCAAGTACTCGATGGGAACGCTTCCCGAGTATAATATCGTATCGTGGAAGAACTTATCTGAGTAATCGTCTCCCATCTTCTCTTTTGTTTCTTTTTTCAGCTCCATGAGCATATGTTTACCCAGAAGATAACTGAGTTGGTAAGCGGGATTTTGTGTGTACCTTTTAACCTCGGCTAAAGCTGCGGATTTTTCCAATTTAACTTCCTTCACCAAAAAACTAACAGCATCTTCAAAACTCATCTTACCCGTGCTCAATTTCACATCGACGATTATTCGGGCGGCCCTCCAAAGTATATCTCTGTTCTGTATCAATCGAGCCTCCGGGGTATCGTCGAACCCGTGTTCCTTCATCATCTCCTCACAGTAGTGTGCCCATCCTTCGATTGTCTCGATTGCTCGTGAGAACATGATCAGATAATCGTCTATGGTGGTTGCGCATGATATCTGCAGATGGTGACCGGGGTATCCTTCGTGGACCGTTGTATTCCTTACATCCCAGTATGACATCTTCTTCCACCCGTTATCTCCCGCAGGAGGTGTGACCACGTAGATCCCCTTCTTTATATCGTCGAATTTAGCAGGACCCATGTAGGCGGCGTACGGTATCAGGTGCCTCAGGTATTCAGGTGTCTCGGTCACTTCTATTTCTTCCCTTTCTGGGATTGTACACAGGTCAGTTTCAATGACGAACTCTTTAGCTTCTTGGAGCCCCTCTCGGTACCATCCAAGGGCCTCTTCTATATTCGACGGAGTTTTAGAGGTTATATCTTCCAAAACCTCCCAAACGTCCTTATTCGGATCTATCTGCTCCGCATATTCCCCCATCTTATTCTTGGTCTTTTCAAAGTAATCCTCACCCAAGGAAAGAATTTCATCTGCCGTGTACCCCAGCTTTCTTTTCTTTAACAACTCATCGAATAGTTCCTCACCGATGGTGAAATCGTCGGAGGCTTCCCCTCTCTTTTCTTCCAACCAAACACCGTATTTTTCGAGAGCTTCGTCGGCTCTATCTACTGCTCTGCTTAATCGAATTAATGTTTCTTCATCAACCCCTTTTTCCTGAGCTATCATCGCCACCAGCTTAAAAAGCATTGGTAACTGCTGGACAGATTCGATTGCCATGTCTACCCATAGTCGAATAGGTTCTACAAGTGACGACTTTGAAGCTTCGACGAATTCGGGAATACCCTCGATCCGCCCAATAATACTCTTCAATCTCTCTTCGAAGGGTGCAAATTCACGCTTCAAAAGGGGGAATATGCTGCCGCCGATAAGGCTGGGCACCGAAGGATTCTTCTTCCACATCCCGATATTTTTTTCGTTGAAAAGCATCATATCTAAAACATGTAAACCCACCTTCCTCGCAAAAACATTCTCTTGAGAGAGTTCTTCCGGGTCAAAGGACTCCAGTTTATCCCTAGCTTCTTCTATCAACTCGATATCCTCTAGGTGCTTGTCCATGGATCCATCGGGCAGAAGATGGTCGTAATCGTGTATCCCTACATGGGTAGCAAAATGTGGATTCCTTTCTATGATCGTATTGAAAAGCTCTTCTTGAAACTTCTTGAATTCTTTATCGGACATGATTCGTTCGCCGATTTACCTGAATGAGGGCTCTATTAATATCTTTTTTGTAATGCATGCCGACATATCAACAATTTTTCAGCACCGCTTAATCGATTTGATCTCGTAGGTTCCCCTATGCCCATCCCACTTTTTGCATGCTTTCTCAACCAGGAAGCCCCACTCGAAGTTCGGGGCATCCAGTACTAAACTTTCGTACTCTCCTCCTTCCCCGGCCACGTTGATGTCGTATCTATCATGGAGCGCTCCCAAATCGTCTAAACATTCTTCGTCTATCTTTCTCCCGAGCCATCCTTCGTTCAATCCCAAGGCAGCTACACCGACGATTATACACTCAAACCCATTGGTCAACAGAGTCTCCATGAGCTCCACCTGTTCCATCCCCCATAAAGGTGAGTACACCTCCATCCCTCTATCGGCCGCCACCCTTTCTATCCTATCACGTTGATAACTAGATGCAACCGCCCCTGTTATCACCCCATCTACCTCAATGGAATCCAGGGCGTTCCCTAGGTCATTTAGCTCTTCTTCCTTTACACCGCTTGATTCCTCCATGATCAGAGGAATATTCATAGACTCGGCCAACATGGGTACATGATCCAGGTTAGGTTTATGGAACATGTAGGAATCGTCTCTTTTGGGATAGATCGTTATCAGATATTCTACTTCTTTTCCCTTCTGTTGAGCCATCCACAAAGCCAGATTCGAATCCTTACCCCCGGAATACAAAGCAGCGTAACTCATCCCCTTTCCAATACATAAAAGGTTTAAATATGTTCTTGATTTTAACTCAAACTATGAAGGTCATTTTTCATCCACGCTACATGGACCATCGGCATCCTGGTACACATCCGGAAAGACCAGAGAGGCTGGAAGCTATCTTGGTAAAATTAGACTCTCTGTCTTTAGTAAAAAATCTCATCTTTCCCGAAGAGATAGAGGAAAACGTATCAAACCTGGTCCATACCGAGGGATACCTTCGCGCACTTTCCACCATGACCAGCGACTACCTGGACGGTGGCGATACATTTGTATCGTCAGAAACCTACGAGATAGCTAAGATGGCGGTATCCGGAGCCATACTCTCCGTTGACGAAGCCATGGCGAAAAACAAGAATGTTGCCCTTCTTAGGCCCCCTGGGCACCACGCCGGTGCGGATTACGGCGGGGGTTTCTGCTATCTAAACAACATCGCCATAGGTGCCCGTTACGCCGATCTTGATAGGGTGGCTATCGTGGATATAGACTCCCATCACGGAAACGGTACCAGCGATATTTTTTACTCCGACCCGGGAGTTCTCTACATATCTACCCATCACCACGGCATATATCCTGGAACTGGGGTTAGTGTAGCCGTGGGAGAAAACTCGGGTGAAGGATACAACGTAAACGTCCCCTTTTCCACCGGTGCAGGCGATTCGTCAATGAAACTCGCCTTGGAAGATATCATCGACCCAATTTTAAGGCAGTTTTCTCCACAGCTGATATTGGTCTCCTTGGGAACCGACGGCCATTATGCGGATGTTATGACTGGTTTATCTCTATCAAGTCAGTGTTATATCGATACCGGTGAAAAGCTCGCGTCCCTTGCGGATGAACTGTGCGGTGGTAGAATATCGTACATGCTGGAAGGCGGGTACCATATTCCCTCCCTTGCAGAGATCATAGCTGGTATGGTCAGCGATGAACCCATGAACTTAGAATTCACTAAGAACATTGATAAAAATAAAAAGGGCGAGGAAAGTGTTTTAGATACTACCAACGCTCTGCACAGATACTGGGACCTCTAGGGGGCATACTTAGGGTGTTTGTTTCTTCTGTGGTCCACTCTCTTGTCTTTTTCTTTGAATATGTTCCCTCTCATCTTATCTAATGCCTCGTCCAGGGCTTTCATAATGTTCCAATCGTATTGTTTAGTATAGAACATGCCGTGGTCGGTCTGCAGTCTAAGTCTTATGCTGTACTTGGTTTCTTCTCCTTCCTTCTGATGTGTCACCACATGTACGTTCATAACCAACGGTTTTACCACTTTAGCGAACTTAGTCAGATATTTCTGTAAAATATCGTACATAACGTCGAAGGTTTCCGGGTCTTCCTCCAAGCCGGAAATCTGCACGTAAACATGATCGGACTCTCTGAAGCTGGCGACGGTCTCTACAAAGTCCACCTGAGCGACTATTCCCTTGATTTCGCCTTCATCTAGTGCAACAAGAGTTGAAATATCGTTATCTCTCATCTTTTTCGCCGCTTCTCGCATGGTTTCGTTAGGTTTCGTAGTGATCGGGGTTTCAACCATTATGCTTTGGACATCTATGTCCCTCATAGGTGACTCCTTTTCACCCGAACGTTCACCCATCGATTCCCTATCCATGGGTTTAAATGTCTCTTTTATTATGTCCACGAGACCGATCATACCTGAGAGTTTTCCGTACTCGTCGACAACGGGTACCACTCGCTCATCCAAGGATCGCATCAAGTTCTTTGCATTTCCGATCACATCCCGCTCGTTTATGGTGATTGGATTCGGAGTCATGATATCCTTGATATATATTTTCTTCAGATCGTCTATTTTCGGTACCGCTTTGATGATATCTGTACGAGTTAGAAATCCTACGTGGTTTCCCTTTCTATCTTTAACGGGGATACCACGAAGCCCGGATGACATCAGCATCTCGCAGACATCCACTATGGAATCATCTTCGTTAACATCCGGTGGACTGGCCATCACATGCTCAAGTTTGGTGGAAAGTGGTAGGTGCCTTCGCTTCATAAACGTCTCGTCGGTAACGATACCCACCACCCCCTTTTTCTCGTGCTCGATCAACACCCCTGAAATGTTATGTTTCTTCATTATTCCTATAGCATCGGATACGGTTTGATCACACCCTGCAGTTATTAATTCCTTTGACATCACGTCCCTAGCTTTTATATCCTCTATTCCCGCCATTATATCTCCTTCTGGTCGATTTTTTATCCCCTTAGGTCGGTGAGATATATAAAAGGATTGTTCCTGTTAATACGGGAAATGTTAATAATGAGGTACTAAGATAAATACTAACGATGCTGTTAGAAACGCTCCGTAAAACGACCGCGCTCTTTATTGTAGCTTTAATACTTATCCCCTTCACAGCAGAAGCAGGCTTCCAGATGTCCTTTTCCGACCCGGAAGGTGATGTGATAGACCAGGACGGTAACAACATAAGTAGACCCGATGTTGACATAGTGGAGGTAGAGACGAGGGTTGAAGACGAGACCCTTCTTTTTATACTAAGAGTTGCGGGTACGATACGACAGTACGATCCTGATTACTCATACGCCTTTTATGCACTTGAAGAAAAAACGACTAGTATCGGAGAGGCTCAAGGTGTAATGGTCGCCTTTAACGATGGTGAAGCCTACTACACACTTTTAGAAGACCCATCGGAAACCATAGATATACACCATGGTGTAGAGGATGACGCACTCACTTTAGAAGCACCGATAGATGTATTCCAGTCCATGGACGACTTCAATCTTCACGTTATAGCCAATTACATGGATTCTTTTTCCGACCAACGAGCTACGGATACCGCCTCCTCTTGGCTGGACCCTCCCACAAACGACGTTCCTCCGGAAAACGATGATCCAGAAAATGACGATAACGACTCTCCCTGGATAGGTGTTAGTGCATTTTTGATGGCAGTCATGTTTGCTGTTATCTGGAAGAAACTCAATCACATCTAAAGATTCAAAACCGGTCAAACAAAATGGTTTAATAACCCTCCTCTAATTCTCCTTCAAGGTGCTTAAGATGAAAGAAGATGTAAAATTCATATACGAGCAGGTGGAAAAACACCACGATTGGTTCTCAAAGTCAATTCCGATGATTGCTTCGGAAAACATAATCAGCCCAATGGCACGTGAATTGTTGATATGCGACTTCCACGATAGATACGCGGAAGGAGCACCCGGAGAGCGCTATTATCAGGGCAACATATACGTGGACGAAGTGGAGATAAGAACACAAAAGTTAGCTGAAAAACTCTTCGACGCGGAATACTCCGATGTAAGACCGATCTCTGGTACGGTAGCGAACATGGCGGTCCTCATGGCTTTTGGAGGGCCGGATAAGAAGATCACATCAGTGGACGTATCATCCGGCGCACACATAAGTAGTGCACCATTCGGTGCCGTTGGCCTTCGCGGCATGTCTCCCATCACTTACCCTTTTAACGTAGATGAGATGAACCTAGATGTTGACGGTACCCGAAAGATGATTTTAGAAGAGAAGCCTGACATCGCCCTTTTCGGTCAATCCGTATTTCTCTTCCCCACACCGTTAAAGGAACTAGAGGACGTTTTCCAAGAAATCGGCTGCCACGTTTGGTACGACGGAGCACATGTCCTTGGACTCATCGCCGGTGGTGAATTCCAAGATCCTTTGAGGGAAGGTGTCGAAGTAATGACCGGCAGTACTCACAAAACCCTACCCGGCCCCCAGCACGGCATGCTATTAGCCAACCCCCGCAATGACGAGGCCCGTGAGAAGCTATTCTGGTCAGTATTCCCAGGAGTACTTTCGAACCATCACCTTCACGCGATGGCGGCTTTAGGTGTGAGCCTGGCCGAGCATATGGATTTCGGCAAAGAGTACGCAAAACAGATAATCAAGAACGCAAAGGCACTAGGTCAAGCACTCTACGAACGGGGATTCGACGTTATGTGTTCCCATAAAGGTTTCACAGCAAGCCATACTATTGCAATGGATGTTAGAGAATACGGCGGCGGTGAAACCTCGGTTGAAGAGATGGAAGAGGCCAACATGATCGCCAACAAGAACCTGATGCCCTGGGACGACGTTGACAGTGCTCAGGAGCCAAGTGGTATTCGCTTAGGGAGTCAGGAACTCACCCGTTTAGGTATGAAAGAAAGTCACATGGACGAGGTGGCGGAATTTATCAAACGTGTGGTCATCGACGATGAGGATCCCAAGAAAGTGAAGAGGGATGTAGAAGAGTTCAGAAAGGACTTCCAGGGGATACACTACTGCTACAAAGAGGGAATGCCCGCCCACAAGCGGTTCAGGTTCCTAAACAAGTACTAAAAAAACCCTTTACTCTATTTCTTTTTTATATTCCTCATCAGAAAGAAGCTTATCTATTTCGTCCTCCTCTTCGTACTCGATAACGGCTATCCATCCTCCATCGTAGGGCTCTTCGTTGATAAGCTCCGGGGTATCTTCCAGATCATAGTTGACCTTCACTATCTTTCCGGCGATCGGTGTGAACAGATCAGATACGGTTTTTACGGATTCAACAACTCCTATCATATCTCCTTTTCCAACTTCATCACCTTCCTCGGGAAGCTCCACGTAAACTATATCCCCCAGTTCCTCTTGGGCATAATCCGTTATCCCGTACGTTGCTTTACTGCCCTTTACCTTTACCCATTCATGCTCCGCTGTATACTTTAAATCCTTAGGGACATCGACCATTTTATAACACCTACCGCCCCAATAGTTAATGCAGATATTTAATACATTCGTCAACGCACGACGAGAACTCCGGCACAACTCGAAATCTGTAAGTGATCACATTGTAGGCCGCACTTATTTAGTTCCTTACACAGCTTCTCAGCCACAATGTAATATTCCTTTTCATCCCAATCGCCCATATGTTTTGTCTTACACTTTTCCAAACCCTCTGCAGTTTGAAAAGCCACGTCCGCTATTATGATCTTACCCCCTTCTCGAAGTATCTCTTTAGCGGAAGTGATAAAATTCAATTTCGACTCATCATCCACGTGATGCATTGCATAGGAGGAAACTATAAAATCGAAGCGCATATTGCATATCTCGTCAGGGATACCCTCGTTGATATCGTGGAGGAAAAAAACTCCTCTAGGCATCTTCTCTTTCGCCTTCTCGATCATCTCTTTAGAAAAATCGATGCCGACTATTTCTGCCCCCTCCTCATATAGTTCATAAGTGAGAAATCCGGTTCCAACACCTATATCCAATATCTTCTTCCCACGGACATTATCGATAAAACTCCGTACCCGGTCAAGGACTTCGTAATACCCCTCGAAAGGATAACCTTCCCTACCCTTGGATACCGATTCGTCGTAATTTCCCGCCCATTTATCGAACCTACCTCGGTTCAAGCTTTTTCATCCCTGTCATCGTACACGATTTCACCGTTGACCACAGTCATCAGCACATCGATGTTCCTTAAGTTGTTCGATTCCAACGGATTCTCGGAAAGTACAACGAAATCCGCCTTTTTACCCTCCTCTAACGATCCGACATATTCTTCATCTTTACCCGCGTAGGCACTGTTCTTTATGTAGCATTGAAGTGCGTTATATACCGATATTCGCTGTTCTAGTATGGGATGATTGACTGCGGAGAACACGCCGAAAATAGGGGACATAGGCATGTTATCCGAACCGAAAGCCATCTTAACCAAAGACCGCTGAATATCCCAATAGGGATTACATTTTTTTAAACGCTCTTCACCGAGCCGCTGTACGTTCATGCCGTTCTTTTTGGACCACTGGTATGCAAAATTAGGTTGTGCGGAAAGTACCAACCCGAGATCTCTAATTCTCCGTATATGGTCTGAAGAAACCATCTCCCCATGCTCTATACGGTGTCTCAACTCTTTAGGACGTTCCGAAGCGGATTCATATGCGCAAATCAAAGTGGAAATCGCCCGATCTCCGATGGCATGAGCCATCAACTGTAAACCTCTTTCCTCGGCATCTAACAGTACGTCTTCTATTTCGTCTTGTTCCATAAGCAGGACTCCTTTATTCCCTGGGTCATCTGCGTAATCATCTTTTAAAGCTGCTGTCTGGCCGCCCAGAGAACCATCCACGAAGATTTTCACACCCCGTAATGCGAGGTAATCGCTTTTCTCCGTCGGTTTTAAACCATCGGATTCTTCGTGCATGACATACCCTCTCACACGTAGTTTCAACTCATCCGTTTCATCTAACTCCTGATATGTCTTCCAAGAGTCTCTACTCATTACCTCGTGTATTCCCGTAACCCCTAGTTTGTGTGCTTCTTCAATAGCGATCTTTAAGGCATTATGTTTTTTCTCCTGGTCGATGCCTATCACATCATCAAGATTCCACAGCACATCTTCCTTTAACACTCCCGTATCAGGTTCCACGTAGTCTCT
>JAFDUB010000091.1 GCA_019594025.1 Thermoplasmata archaeon | reverse complement strand
TGGCCCTTTTCTCTTCCTCCGTCGGCTCCCTGGCACTCTTAACTTCAACGTCGTCCATGTTCAGTCTTTTGAAGTTCCTATCCTGTACCAGCAGACCCTCGGCGACCTTTGCGTAAACCACTCCCTGGGGCTCTGGGCTCCACTCTTTAAGCTCCATGACCCTGATGTTCTTCTTCTTCATCAGTACCTCTTCGGCACCGTCCAGGTAGCCCGGGGTGATGACACCTTCTAAGAATATCTTATTCATCTCCTCCGCCATATCCCTAGGTATGGGCCGGTTGGCGGCGACGATACCTCCGAATATGGATATCGGGTCGCACTGGTATGCTTTTTTGTAAGCCTCTTTGAGGTTTTCTCCAGATGCGATACCGGAGGGATTCGTGTGCTTGACCGCCGCAACAGTCGGCTCATCGAAATCTTTCACCATGTCCAAAGCGGCATCTAGATCTAAGATGTTGTTGTACGATAACTTCTTACCGTGTAATTTTTCAGCCTTCAGTACCGAGCTTTCCGACGTATGCTCGGTTTGGTAGAAGGCGGCCTTCTGGTTGGGGTTTTCACCGTATCTCAGGTCCTGTACCTTATTCCCCATGGTTGAATACCATTGTGGGAAGTTCTCTCCTACATACCTCTTTTGAAAGTAATCGTATATCGCCGTATCGTAATCCGCGGTATGCTGGAAAGCTTCGACCGCCAGCCTCTTTCGGGTTTCATGGCTTACCGTACCGTGCTCCTTCAACTCGTCCAATATATCCTCGTACTTGGATGGAGAAACTGTGACGGTTACCCGTTCGTGGTTTTTAGCGGCGGCACGCAGTAAAGCGACACCACCTATGTCTATCTTCTCGACGGCGTCCTCCAGCGTATGTTCTCGGCTCACCACTTCCTGAAAGGGATAAAGGTTGACTGCTATCAAATCGATGCTGGGTAACCCGTGTTCTTCAACTTCTTTCTCATGCTTTGCCCGTTGGTATAATATTCCACCGTGGATCATGGGATGCAGGGTCTTGACACGACCGCCTAGTATCTCGGGAAAACCGGTTACATCTTCCACCGGATCCACCGGTATACCGGCATCTTTCAACACCGATGCGGTCCCTCCTGAAGACAGAAGTTCGAATCCCATTTCATTTAATCCTTTTGCAAAATCAACTATACCTGTTTTGTCGTAAACGCTTAACAGAGCTTTCTTTGACAATTAAAGCACCAATTTCACCCCAATAGAAGGGTGTTTGATAAGCTTTACTGCGGCCTAATCTATATCCTCCTTCGAGCGGTTTAAATAATACTTCCTACTTACAAATATCATGTCTTGGATAAACGAGGTTGACGAGGAAGACGCCGAAGGTGCTCTAAAGAGGATGTACAAGAAGATAGGCAGTACTCGAGGTAAGGTATCCAACATAATGAAGGTACACAGCTTGAACCCAGCCGCTATGAAGGCACATATGGACCTTTACCTTTCGGTGATGTTCAAGAACTCCACACTCAGCAGGGAAGAAGGTGAGATGATAGCGGTGGTGGTTTCGTCTGCCAACGGATGTGCTTACTGCGTGAACCACCACGCGGAAGCGCTGAAACATTACTGGCGGGACGATGAAAGGGTGGAACGCTTTTCCGACGACTACACCAAAGTGGAGTTGAGTGATGAGTATGCGATCATGCTGGATTATGCCAAAAAGCTAACAGAACAGCCAGACTCGATGGTAGAAGACGATATTCAATCTCTGAGAGATGCCGGCTCCCAGGATGATGACATACTGAATATAGCTCTAGTGACCGCTTACTTCAACTTCGTAAACCGTATCGCACTGGGCTTGGGCGTCGAGTTCTACAAAGAAGAGGTAGAAGGTTACGAGTATTGACCTTGATGTGCCCATAACGATTTTAACCTCCGCCCGTATTACGGAAGATGATGAAGTCCGATGTAGAGATAGCTCAAAGTGCGGAACTTGAACCGATGGTCGATATAGCGGGTAAGCTCGGGCTCTCTAAGGAGGATATCGAGCCCTGGGGAAAACATAAAGCCAAACTGACCATGGAAGCGATACGCAGTTATCGATCCGGAGGAAAGGGTCGTCTTATACTGGTGACCACCATGACTCCGACGAGAGGTGGAGAAGGGAAGACAACGGTTACCATAGGACTGTCCCAGGCACTGTGGAGGAGAGAAAAAAAGTCGTTATTAGGCATTCGAGAACCTTCGATCGGTCCGACCATGGGGATAAAAGGAGGGGCCGCAGGAGGGGGATATTCACAGGTACTTCCGATGGAGGATATAAACCTACATTTTACAGGAGACCTACACGCCATAGGTACCGCTCATAATCTGCTCTCAGCCATGTTAAACAATCACCTGCATCGTGGAAACAAGATGAACATAGACCCCAGGAAGGTTACATGGCCTAGGGTGGTTGACATGAACGACCGGGCTCTGAGGAACACCGTGGTAGGTCTAGGTGGTAAATCACATGGTATGCCCATGGAGAACTCGTTCGGCATAACCGCAAGCTCGGAGGTGATGGCAGCCCTCTGTCTAGCCGAGGGTTTAACCGAACTTAAAGAGCGCATGTCAAAAATGATAGTCGGCTATACCTTCGATAACGAGCCGATCACCGCTTCCGATATAGGCGGTGTAGGGGCCATGGGTGCGGTGATGAAACACGCTATCAAACCTAACTTGGTGCAGACCATAGAGGGTGGACCCGCTTTCGTTCACGGAGGACCATTCGCCAACATAGCCCACGGTACCAGCAGCCTTCTTTCTACTAAGATCGGACTTTCTTTATCCGACTACTTCGTAACAGAGGCAGGTTTCGGATCAGACCTGGGTGCGGAGAAGTTCTTCAACATAGTGTGCAGAGAAGGCGACTTGAAGCCCGACGCCGTCGTGATGGTAACTACGGTGAGAGCTCTCAAGAGGCAGGGAGGAGCTAAAGACTTGAAGAAAGAGGATTTAGAGGCAATGAAAAGAGGACTTCCCAACCTTTCCAAGCACTTGGAGAACATACAGATGTTCGGATTACCAGTGATAGTCGCGATCAACCGTTTCCCGTCTGATACCGAGAAGGAGTTAGAATATTTGAAAGAACTCTGCGACAATATACAGGTGCCCAGCGCAGTTATTGAAATACATCAAAAAGGTGGAGAAGGCGGCCTTGAACTTGCCGACTTAGTCATCGATATCTGCAAGGGTGGAAAGAGCCGTTTCAGTCCACTGTACTCACTTCACGAAGGTCCCCGGGAAAAGATATACGATATAGCCACCAAAATATACGGCGCTAAGGATGTGGTTTACACGCAAAAAGCAAGCAGAGACCTGCGCAGGATCGAACGTATCGGCCTGGGAGAGCTACCCATCTGTATGGTCAAAACACAGTATTCACTATCCGACGACAGAAAGCTCAAGGGTAGGCCAAGTGGATACGAGGTGAAGATAAGAGAGGTGGGTGTAAGTGCGGGAGCGGGATTCCTTATACCCATGGCCGGAGATATCACCACCATGCCCGGTCTGCCGTCCCGACCTGCGGCGCTGGACATAGATGTAGATGAGAACGGTAGAATAAGTGGATTATTCTGAGGTGTTAAAATGAAAGTAGAACTGATCAATCATACACCAGACCCGGACAGGGCGGCGGCTCACGCCGCACTTACTTGTTATCGTGAGAAGGTACCGAATAAGGATGAGATGGATGACGACTTGATACACGACATTTTGAAGCAGATAAAGGAAAGTGGGCATCACAGCGTAATAGAGCACTCGTCTTTTACATTCGCCGTACACGGTGTGTCCCGAGCACTTACCCACCAGCTAGTTAGGCATAGGCTGGCATCCTACAGCCAGCAGAGCCAGAGATATGTGGACATAGAGGATTTTCAACCGGTGATACCGGAATCGATATCAAAAGACGAGCATGCATACGAGTTGTACGAGGATCTTATGGAAAACATACGTGAAGTTTACAACGAATTGAAGGACAGGGATATCGACAAAGAAGATGCCAGATATGTACTTCCCAACGCAACTAGGACAAATATAATTATCACCATGAACGCCCGTGAATTATGGCATTTCTTCTCGTTAAGATGCTGCCGCAGGGCGCAGTGGGAGATACGTGAGATGGCGAATAGGATGCTGAAACTATGCAAGGATGTATCTCCGATAATATTCGAAAATGCCGGTGCCCCTTGTCTTCGGGGTCCATGCCCTGAGATACCGGAGTTTTCTTGTGGGCAACCCATGAGGAATGATGAATGAAGAAAAGACACGTATTCAAAGTTGTACTCATCGGCGACGGTGCCGTGGGTAAAACTTCTTTGGTCAGAAGATTTGTAGAACAAAGATTCGATGACAACTATATCGCCACCATCGGTGTGAACGTAAAGAAAAAAGTTATCCCCAAGTCGAAATCTACGTTATCTATATGGGATATCTTCGGTCAGAAGTCACTGTCTCCAAACCTGCAATCGAAATATTACCACGGAGCGAAGGGGGCGTTGGTGGTATTTGATATAACTCGGAAGAACACCTTCGACAACGTGGACCAATGGATCAAAGACCTCTACAAAGTAACCGGTGAAATACCGGTTTACATACTCGCTAACAAGGTCGATCTCATAAGCGATTTTCAAAAAGAGATGAATGTAAGCTTGAACAAGAAAACTCAGAAACAATTCCATCAGTACATGGTCGATAGGCATTACATGAAAAATATATATCTCAAAGAACCGAGATATGAACCGGTTACGTCGGAAATGATACGGAGATGGTACGGAGCCAGAAAGAAAAAGATGACGAAACTTTCCGGCTGCTATCCGACCAGTGCTAAAACAGGTAAGAACGTTGAGGAAGTTTTTAGCCGCCTAACTAAGACCTTGCTGAAAGAAATGAAAAAAACATAGTGGTTAGGGAATCTAACGGTTGTGGAAATCCCTTCGTAAACTGTGTTTAGCATACAAAAAGATGGGGGCTGGACACCGGACATCCAGGGACATTGTCCCGAGCCGCCGGAACTCATCTGCGGGAACCGTTTTAAAACGGATGAATACCCACAAAGATTATATTAGTATACCAATCATTATTAAATTACTATGAAAATACTGTTTATCGGGCAGGGTAAAATATCAGAGAAACTAGAACTATTTATTCACGGTGACAACAACGATATTGAAAGATACGAGGATATTAGAGACGGAATCTCCGCACTAAAACAGAACAACTACGACGCTGCCGTGATCCTTTCCGATCCCGGAAATGAAATCAAAGAGATAAAAAAGCTTGTACCTATCGTTATTTTTCAGAATTTCGAGGAAGATAGCTTAACTGCAGAGGACGTATTTTATGCTCAAGGAGAACCTGCGCTTATGGTACTGATCGTAGATTTGAATAGCGATGAGATAGTGTACGTTAACGAGGTTGTTGTTGACGTACTGGGTTACGATCCTAATATGGTATTGGGAAAACGGTTCTTTGAGTTTATAGATATTGAGGATAAAGAAAAAATCGACAATTTTTTACGAGAAAAAATAGAAAAGGGAAAACAGAGAGGAACTTTCATCGATCGTGTTATAGCTGCCAACGGCGAGGTCAAACATATAGAGAATCAGTACACCGTCCTTAAAGATTTAGATGAAAAACCAGATAAACTATTGATCCTCGCCAAGGATAAAAATAAAAGGGAAAGATATGTGGATATATCTGAAGAAGGATACCGGACCATATTCGAAACCACCGGTACCGCAATGGCGATAATCGAGGAAAATGGGACTATATCTAAGGTCAACAAGCGGTTCACCGAATTATCGGGCTATTCTAAGGAAGAAATCGAGGGTAGGGTTAAATGGACCGAATTCGTAGATCCTGGGGACTTAGAGCGTATGATGAAGTATCATATTGCACGGCGGAAAGACCCCTCGTCGATACCTACGAAATATGATTTTATATTCCATGATAGAGAAGGTGTAAGACGAGTGATCCATCTAAACATAGATGTCATACCTAACACGAAGAAAAGTGTTGCCTCTATGATCGATACCACGAAAAATCGGCAGATCGAAGATATAAGCAGAGGTTTGATAGAAAGCAGACAGGTTGGATTAATCGTAGTGCAGGATGAAAAAATTGTGCTGTCAAATCCATGTTTCCAGCGATTGAGCGGATATTCTGAAGAGGAGGTCTTAGGGAGAGGGCCGTTATCTTTCGTACCCGAAAACGAAAGATTGGATGTCTCGGTTAAAGCTCAGGAGATGTTGAGAGGAGAAAGAAAGGAACCTTACGAGCACGGGTTCTTAAAGGCAGATGGATCCCTAGGATGGGTGTTAGAACAGGTTTCCTCGATAATTTACGAAGGAAGGAAAGCTGCGTTGATAACTTTTATAGAGAATTTTGAAAAACCCCAATAAATATGGCACCAATTATGTAATCCAGATGTGAAACTTTATATGATAGCATGTGTTCATATGAACATGAACACATTAACAAATTTTGCATTTAACCAAGAATATAATAGATTGGC
>JAFDUB010000068.1 GCA_019594025.1 Thermoplasmata archaeon | reverse complement strand
TTGGGTATATTCCTCAGATTGAACGGATTCTTCATAGGGGCAATCGGTGTGAACATGGTGATAACTGGATTCAACAATCTATATTTCGTTTAAAGTCCGCTTACGAAATCGGTTTTTTAGAGAAACAATCGGAAGATTTATTATGCACGTTTATGTCCTTCGGTACGAATGGAGAGGAAATCATGTATGAAGTGAGATTCCACGGACGTGGAGGACAAGGGGCAGTAACCGCTGCCAACACCCTCGCAGATGCGGCATTCCGGGAAGGCAAAGACGTTCAGGCTTTTCCGATGTTCGGTGTAGAGCGAAGAGGTGCCCCGGTAGCCGCCTTCACAAGGATAGACGAGAAACCGATAGACATAAAAACACAGATCTACGAGCCCGACGTGGTCGTAGTGCTGGATACGAGCCTTCTAGATGTTATAGATGTAACCAAGGGACTGAAGCCGGTTGGTAAAATAATATTAAACAGTGCGAAAGATCCGTCGGCCTTCGATTTTGATGGTGCCGACGTATACACTGTTGACGCTACAGCCATCGCGGTTGAGAACGGATTGGGTACGGAAACTAACCCTATCGTTAACACATCTATATTGGGTGCGTATTCCCGGGTGGTTGGGAATGTAGAGCTAGAATCCCTATTCGAGGCCATAGCGGACAACGTTCCCGTTAAGATCGAAAACAACCGCAAGGCAGCAAAAGAGGCTTATGAAAAGGTGAAAGGAGTATGAGAACATGACCGTTAAGATAACTATAGGTGCGATCAATAAAAAACACGGCAGTTCAAAGGAGTACAAAACAGGTGGATGGAGGACCATGTGTCCCGAAGTCGACCTGGATAAATGTATCAAATGTTACAAGTGCTTCGATTACTGCCCCGACGCAGCGATAAAAAAGACTGAGGAAGGTATAGAAATCGATTTGGACTATTGCAAGGGATGCGGTATTTGTGCAAACGAATGTCCCGTAAAAGCAATTGTTATGGTAAAGGAGGAGAAGTGATATACATGGGAGAACAAAAAGCTATGACGATCAAAGGAAACATGGCAACGGCGATGGGTGCGAAGCTGTGCAGACCCAACGTTATACCCGCCTATCCGATAACTCCGTCCACCTTATTCCCGGAAAAGATGTCCGAATTCGTTGCCGACGGAGAATTGGATGCATCCATGATCAATGTTGAAAGCGAACATTCGGCTATGAGCGCTTGTATCGGCGCTTCCGCAACCGGTGCACGTGTATGTACCGCCTCGGCATCACAGGGTGTAGCCTTAATGCACGAGATGCTTTTCGTTGCTTCGGGTATGCGCTTACCGATCGTGATGGCGGTCGGTAACAGAGCGCTTTCAGCACCGATCAACATATGGTGTGATCATCAAGATACCATCGCATCGAGAGATTCTGGCTGGCTGCAGTTTTACGCTGAGAACAATCAAGAAGGACTTGATTTAGTGATAAACGCTTTTAGAATCGGAGAGGATGAAAGAGTGCTACTTCCGGTAATGGTAGGAATCGACGCTTTCGTACTGACTCACACTATCGAAGGTGTGATGGTCTCCGCTCAGGAGGACGTAGATGATTTCCTGCCTCCCTATGAACCACCTCACGGTAAATTAGATCCGAAAGAACCTTCGACCTTTGGTTCATTCGGTACTCCCGAATATTACCAAGAATTCAAGCAGGCTCAGACCGATGCTATCGAAACCAGCAGAAAAGTGATCGACGAAATATTCGACGAATTTGAAGAAAGATTCGGCAGAGAGTACAACAAAGTAACAACCTACGATTGTGAGGATGCAGACATAGTGCTAATAACCATGGGCTCCATGACCGGTACCGCTAAAGAAGCCGTAAAGAAGCTCAGAAAAGAAGGTAAAAAGGTAGGTTTGATAAAACTTACAGTGTTCAGACCGTTCCCGTCACCCGAACTCCACGACATACTGGCAGACGTAGACGGTGTTGCAGTTGTAGATAGAAACATATCTCCAGGTGCTTTCGGCGCAGTGTATGCTGATCTTGCAGCGACATTTACCAACGAGAAAAAGAAACCGATAATGAAGAACTTCATAACCGGTTTGGGTGGACGAGAAGTCTTCGTAAAGAACTTCGAAGAGATGTACGAGAAAACAAAGAAAGCGGTGGAGGCTGGAGAAGTGAAGAAACCAGTTGAATGGATTAACGTTAACAAGGATGTATTGAGGTGATAAAAATGGCAGAAGAAGAACTAGAACTTTTTGCTCCCGGTCATAGAGCTTGTGCAGGTTGTGGAGAAGGAACCGCGGTCAGACAGATATTGAAAGTCGCAGGGCCGAACACCATCGCAACCATCTGTACAGGCTGTCTGGAGGTTATTTCAACGGGATATCCCGAAACTGCTTGGGAGATACCGCTCATACACGCGGCCTTTGAGAACTCAGCAAGCGTGGCTTCCGGCGTTGAAGTTGCTCTCAAAGAACTGGGTAAAAAAGAAGGAGTAAATGTTATGGCCTTCGGTGGAGACGGAGGAACCTTCGACATAGGTTTCCAAGCACTTTCAGGTATGCTTGAAAGAGGACATGATATTACCTATGTGTGTGTTGACAACGAAGCGTACATGAACACAGGTATACAGCGGTGCAGTTCAACTCCTTACGGAGCAAGTACTACAACCTCACCAGCAGGTAAACTCAGTATAGGTGAAAGCAGGCCAAAGAAACCGATAGCGGCCATATGTGCAGCCCATGGAATTCCATACACCGCCACCGCTTCTATAGCGTACATAAACGACCTGAAGAAGAAGGTAAAGAAGGCAATAGAAACCAAAGGTCCGGCTTTCCTACACGTGTTCGCCCCATGCCCGACCGGTTGGAGACACGGCAGTGATGATACAATTGAGATAGCTAGACTTGCTGTGGAGACCGGTGTTTTTGTACTATGGGAAGCTGAAGACGGAGACATTTGCAATCTGAAGGTTACCCAAAAGCCGAAAAAGAGAAAGCCAGTAGAAGAATACTTGAAACCACAGAGACGTTTCAGCCATCTTTCAGAAGAACATATAAAAAAGATACAGCAGGATGTTGACGAGAAGTGTGAAAAGTACGGCTTCTAGAAATATCTCTAAACCCATTCCCCCGACTTTTCTTTTTTTTCTGTTTGTTTATTCAGTGGTTTCTATTGAGAAGGAAACACCAAGGCCGTTCAGTGCGGCGTGGATCTTATCTGCAAACCAAATAGCGTCAGATACCGTAGCGTCATTGTTCCATTTGTAAACCATGTCGTACTCTCCCTTCTGCGGCTCGAAGCCGAGCCCGTAAAGTATGTCCACCACTTCGGAGGGTTTTTCGCCTTCGCTGTGAAACATTAGTTTGATGTACGTTTTCATGTTGACCAGGAATAATAAAACCGTCTTTGTTATTAATCTTTTTGGCCGTTCCCCAAATAACCCTTTCCAATAATGTACATTTCTGAGCTCGTGTTTCTAGAGGCTTTAGGAGAATGACACTTTACGAATCGGAAGTATTTTTTAACATCGTCCAGTAAATTTTCGAAGTCTTCACCCTGAAATACCTTTACTACTAAATTACCACCTGGCTTGAGTGTCCAGTGACATACCTGCAGGGCTGAACGTGCGAGGTAAACTGATCGGGCCTGATCCAGGCTGTAATTCCCGCTTATATTAGGAGCCATATCCGAGATTATCACGTCCACTTCATTTGCGATAAGGGTTATTCTCCGTATATCCTCCTCCTTTGTCACGTCCCCTCTGTACTGTTCCACCCCTTCGATGTCTCTCATACCTACTAAGTCCACCGCCATCACGTTGCCTTCTCCGACGACTTCGACGGCATACTGGCTCCAGCCACCGGGTGCTGCACCTAGATCGAGAACCGTGTAACCCTTTTTGAAAATATTGAATTTTTCATCTATCTGCTTCAGCTTGTAGACTGCTCGGGAGCGGTACCCTTCTTTTTTTGCTTTCTTGTAATAGCCGTCCTTTTTGTTGTACGCACACATGGGTGTTCCCATAGTTATCTAACGCCATACTTAATATTTGTCGGTTTCAATGGATAATTATTCATCGAAAAGTTTTTTATCCTATAGTAACTAATACCTTTGCATGCGTTCCAGAGATACCTTTAAAAAGGTCATGAAACAAATAAAACGAGTTCGAGAACCCGGTGAGAGTCCGGAAGAGCAGCTGGACTCGTTGGATGATTATATATGCGACCTTTGTAAAGCCACAGCTCCTAAAAAGGAAATAGTACAATGTGGATTCTGTGGAAGATGGGTATGTCGCGATACCTGCTGGGACGTCGAAGTCCGGGCGTGTGAAAGCTGCACCGGTTTAATACTTCTGGCTAAATCAGAAAAGAAGGAGGAATAATATGGCATCATCAGGGCTTGAAAAAGCGGTAAATTTACTTGGTTGGGAAGACAGACTTAGTCGTTTCGAAGAGAAACCAGAACACAGGGCAGGTTTGTACATCATTGCATTCCTTTTGGGTACCCTTTTCGGTATGATACTAGTTGAATTTATCATGCCATATTTGCTCAACTATGGTATGCGGGTGTTTCCATGAAGATATTGTTGATACATTCGGATTACTTAGAGTACGAAGTTAAAAAGGATACTCCAGTGGCCGAGGATATATCGGAGAGTATGAAACAAGGTCGGATGGAGGAATGTCTTTCGGTTTTCACCGCAGTTGAAAAAAAGGATGAAGGTAGAGAAAAAGAAGTGGTGGAGAAAGGCGTATTTGAAATTGAAAAAGTTGCGGACCAGCTGGGTGTAAACAAAGTGATGCTCTATCCCTATGCTCACCTCAGTCCGGAGCTTTCATCTCCGGATACCGCCATCACGGTGTTAAAAGGAATGGAAGAATCACTATCTCAAAAATATACCGTGCATAGATCTCCCTTTGGGTGGTACAAAGCCTTTAAGTTGAGCTGCAAAGGCCATCCTTTATCGGAACTATCCAAGGAGATCGTACCGGAAGGTGAGAAAGATGAAGTGGTTTCCAAGGCTCTGGAGGCAGAAGAGGAGATGGAATCCACTTGGGGCATATTGGATTTAGACGGTGAGTTCCACGGGGTTACCGTGACGGATGAAGTTGAGGGGTATGATTTTTCAAACGCTGAAAATCTCGAACGGTTTGTTACCTATGAGGCGGGAGGCAAGCGTACCGCAGGCAAAGAACCTCCACACATAAAGATAATGCACAGTCACGAATTGGTGGACTATGAACCGGGATCGGACCCTGGTAACCTGAGATACTACCCCAAAGGTCGTATGATAAAAGGACTCTTAGAAGATTACGTTAGTCAGAGGACCCGGGAATACGGTGCCATGGAGATAGAATCGCCTGTAATGTATGATATGGACCACCCCACATTGAAGAGCTATTTGGACAGGTTCCCAGCTAGGCAGTACGCCATCGAGACGCCGGACAAGAACGTTTTTTTAAGATTTGCAGCGTGCTTCGGACAGTTTTTGATGGCCAAGGACATGACCGTTTCATACAGGAACTTACCTCTCAGACTCTATGAACTTACTCGATACTCGTTCAGAGTTGAGCAAAGGGGAGAGATCAGTGGTCTAAGAAGACAGAGGGCATTCACCATGCCGGATTCTCATGCGGTATGTGGAGATATGGATGAGGCGAAGGAAGAGATGATAGTTAGGATGAACCTTGCAAAGTCCATTTTGAATGGGATCGGGATCGAAATACCTAAGGAACTCGAACTTGGTATAAGGTGTACTCGGGAATTTTTTGAGGAGAACAAAGAACACCTGAGAAAGTTGGTTAAAACGTACGGCAAACCTGCCTTGGTAGAGATTTGGGAGGATCAATTCTTTTACTTTGTATTAAAGTACGAATTCAACTACATCGACTCCTCCGGTAGAGCGAGTGCACTTGTCACCGATCAAATAGATGTGGAGAATGCTGAAAGATACGGTATCACATATGTGGATGAAGATGGTGAGGAAAAACATCCGTATATTTTACACTTATCTCCAAGTGGAGGTATCGAGCGTGTTATGTTCACTCTTCTAGAAAAGGCGGCTGAAGATGGAGAAAGAGGAACAAAACCTAGCTTTCCTTACTGGTTGTCACCGACCCAACTCAGGTTTTTACCGGTATCCGATGATGAAGTTGACTATGTGGTGAACCTTGCAGATTCTTTAGAAGGTATACGAGCAGATATCGACGATACCGACAGAACCGTAGGTAGAAAGGTTAGGGATGCTGAAAAAGAGTGGATACCGTATATTGCCGTAATAGGTTCACGTGAGGTGGAGAGTGGAAAATTATCGGTCAGAGTCCGTGATAGCGGAGAACAGATCGATATGAGTATGGACGAATTGCGAGAAGAGCTGAAAAATAAACAGGCGGAACATCTATTCCGTGGACTCCCACTTCCACGAATGCTATCTCGACGTCCATCCTTCGTAGGATAAGTTTTGACCTTGAGATCACTTGTCCGGCCTTAGTACTACTTTGAGTGATTCGTTTCCTTCGGCAGTTAGTCTGAAGCCTTTTTCGGCTTCTTTTAGTGGTAATTCGTGGGAGATCATATCGTTCACAGCAATTTTACTAGTGGATATAAGATCGATAGCTTCTTTGAAATCATGATCACAAGCGGCGTAGGATGTAGTTATGGATATCTCGTCTTTCCACAGATCCCAAACCGGCATGGGCAGCATCTCATCAGGCTTTAGAGGTGCGAAGAAAAGTATTCGACCGCCTCTATCTACAGTTTCGAAGGCCTGCTTCATGGCGGATTTTGCACCGACACTAACGATTACCCTATCGGCCAGATTACCATCATTCACTTTTCTTATGCTTGATGGCGAAAGATCATCTGCTTTGAACGTCTTGTAAGCATCAAATTCTCCCGCTTTATTTAATCTGAAGTCGGAGATATCCGTAGCGATCACTCTTTTCACTCCCTTAGTGATGGCGAGTTTGATGTGTAAAAGTCCGGATATACCGCTTCCGATTACGAGTACGGTATGTTCTGGTTCGATATTTAGGAAGCGCTGACCTCTTACAACACACGCTAGTGGTTCGATGAACACTCCATCGGAGTAACTCATACCATCCGGGATCCTATAAACACCCTTTTTTACGTTTATTTCTGGAACCCTTAGGTACTCGGCGAATCCACCAGGGTCGAAGTTGGTTGAACGGAGGGTGTCACAAACCGATGTATGGTCGTCTTCACAGTATTTGCAAGATCCGCAGGGTACGTGATGAGATACGAAAACTCGTTCACCGATATCGTACCCTTTCACATCGTCACCCAGTTCCACTATCTCCCCTGCGATCTCATGTCCAAGTACCCGAGGTGCCTTTTTGATCCTGTACCACTCCATAACATCGCTGCCGCAGATACCGCTGGCATGTACTTTAACCAGCATCTCTTTCGAACCGATGGACGGTACAGGCATCTCTTCTATTCGAACATCGTCGTTATTGTAGTAAGTGGCTACCCGCATGTTCTACTCGCTTTTCAGCTCTTCGAACAGGTTGTTGGCTTCGTCGGCTGTGTAACCTTCGTGGATGATGCTTCTAAGGGCACGTATCATGGGCACCGGGTATTTGTTCTTCCAGACATTCCTGCCTAGGTTGACTCCAGCGGCTCCCTTGCTTATACCGTCGTAAACAAAGTCGAATACCTCTTTATCACTGTCCACCCTCGGACCACCGGCCATTACAACGGGTACGGGACAACCTTCTACTACTTTATCGAAGTTATCACACCAGTATGTTTTTACTACCCGCGCCCCGATTTCAGCGGCTATACGCGAGGCCAAACCTAGATATCTTGCATCTCTCTTCTCTAATTCCTTACCAACGGCGGTTACCGCCATGACAGGAATACCGAAGTTCTCACATTCGTCAACTAGGTAGGCTAAGTTCGTAACGGTTTGAGTCTCGTACTCACTGCCCACGAATATCGATATCCCAACAGCGGTAGCGTTCAATCTCAAGATCTCCTCTATCGATGTAGTTAGCTCCTCGTTGGCTAAATTTTCGCCTATGACACTTGGGCCGCCGGATACACGGAGTATTATCGGTTTCGTGTTGTCTGCCGGTATACAGTTCCTAAGGGCCCCTCGCGTGACAAATAACGCGTCGGCGTACTCCATCAAAGGCTCTACGGTTTTACCCGGTTTCTCTAATTTTGTCGTTGGTCCCTGGAAGTACCCGTGGTCTATGGGTAAGAAGAGACATCGACCGTCTTTTTGTATCAGCTGTGACATGCGGTTTTTCATTCCCCAATCCATTTTATCACCATTTTTATCCACCATAGACAACAGTAGGATATTTATAATTTATCAATCTTGACCATGAGTATGACCTTCCACTACATCGAGTTTCTGACCTACTGCCACGCAACAGAGGACCCTGAACGTGTAAAGGAAGCATTACATGCGTTGACACTCTATGAAGTTGAATGGGATGAGTCCGAAGCCGAAGGTTACCATGGAAACCGTATTCTGATATTCAAGGGTAAATTAACACGTAACCGAGAGATGGACGGAGTTTTTAAAAACCTTCCAATTGATGTGATCGATGATCTTTTATACAGTTTAGATAAACGGGTTGACGATGACTGTAATTTCTTTTTCAGAGTTGATAAGGGAGAGGCTTACAAAGGCAATATAGTACTATCTCCGGGTGATAATACCATACGAGTCAGGGCAAGGGTTGAAAGCTACCCTTCGAGGAGGGAAACGGCTCTAAAAAAGTTACAACAATACTTTACAGATATCAAAAGTTAAAAAATATATATGACCTCTTTAGTTAACCGTCGTATGGAGATATTCGTAGAAGATAATGGAAGTATCGACGTACCTCAAAAAAGTATAGTTTCGGATATAGTTCAAAAATTAGATTATCACCTAGATGCGGTCATAGTTGTCAAAAATGG
>JAFDUB010000099.1 GCA_019594025.1 Thermoplasmata archaeon | reverse complement strand
TTATCGGCTGCGTAACGAGTGGATAAACCATGTTTTGTCACGTACGCTATTATTTTCCGGACATCTTCGTTAGATAATCCCATAAAATGAGTATCAAAAGGTGTACTTAAATCTTGACGAAATTTTTGGAGAATAACATATCTTTGACTATAGGCCCGAAAAGTTAATACCTTCTTTTAACATAACTCGCTAAAATGGATAGACAGATGATACTGATATTGATATTACTTGTCGGATCCGCTTTCATCCCGTCATTATTATATCTAGTATGGGTAAGAAATACCGAAAAGTTCGGTAAAATGGACTGGAGTAAGGTCTTCGCCCTTTTCATCTGGGGAGCTGTATTTGCGGTTATAATGGCGGTCATCCTTTCGCTGATTTTCATCGGTGTCCTTTCTATGGAAACTTTGCAGGAAGAGTACGTGTTTTTTCAAAGACTTCAAGATCCCACAGTAATGACACTTGTCATAGTATGCGTCATCGCTCCTCTGGTTGAAGAGTTTACCAAGGCCATGGGTGTGGTATCATTTAAAAACAATATATTTGGATTGGAGGATGGATTGGTCTTAGGGGCCGCATCGGGACTTGGGTTCGCAGCTACCGAGAATCTACTTTACGGAAGCAGCGCTTACTTTCAATACGGCTTCCAAACCTTCGCTGTATTGATAGTCGTTCGCAGTGTTGCCAGCACCCTTCTGCACGGAAGTGCCAGTGCGGTAGCCGGTTACGGTATTTCAAAGGGATTGATGTCAAAAAAACACTATGCCGTACCATACTATTTTGTGGCTGTAATTATGCACGGTGCCTTCAACTACCTGGCATCCGTGGGTATGCTGTACGATGGAGAGATACCGATCATAGCATTGGTAGCTGCCATAATGTTTTCTTTAATTTCCTTTAAGTTGGTCAGGGGAAAGATTAAAGAACTCGATAAAAAAGTTACCGTTCGGATGTAGTTACAATGAAGTCAAAACACACATTTCCACAAAAGGGTCTTCCCGAAGGTGCAATAATGACTCGTATCTTAAAAGTCAGGAAAGAAGACACCAATTTTACCGGTGGTACTGTGTTCGGCTCCATGTGTACTTCTCCCTTAGATATAGCAAAAAAAGTACACGGCATGTTTTTAGAGTCAAACCTGGGTAATCCCGGCCTTTATCCGGGTACCATCAACTTAGAGAAGGAAGTGCACAAAGCCGTTGCATCTTTGGTACATGCTCCAGAGGGTTACGAAGCTCTGTCGGTAGGTGGTGCAACCGAAGGGAATATATTGGCCCTTTGGAGAGCACGGAACGAGAGCGGAAAGAAAAAAGTGGTACTGCCTGAAAGTGCCCACTTTTCCTTCAAGAAGGCCTGTGATTTACTTGGGATGGAACCAGTGAACATCCCCTTAGACCAAAGTTATCAACCTGACCTATCTGTTATGGAGGAAAAGATAAACGACGAGACAGCGGTAGTGGTCGGTATAGCGGGTACTACCGAACTGGGCCTTGTAGAGCCCATAGGTGCTTTGGCCGAAATAACGGGCGATATTCACCTTCACGTCGATGCCGCCTTCGGAGGGTTCACCATTCCTTTCTTGAAAGAGGGTTCAGCACCCGAGTTTGACTTCAAAATACCCGGGGTTGATTCTCTGGTCTTGGATCCACATAAGATGGGGTTGTCAACTATACCGTTAGGACTGTATTATTCAAGGGATGAACATCCCATATCCGTCGAATCACCCTATTTAACCGGAGACCATCAAAAGACACTTACCGGTACCAGGACCAGCGCGTCAATACCGGCCTTTTGGAGTGTTATTAAGCATCTTGGATTCGACGGTTACGAATCGATTATGGAGAGTTGTATGGAAAATACCAGGCTGCTCTTTAAACTGGGAACGTCTATCGGATTAAAGCCCATAGTTGATCCGGTACTCAATATAGTTTCATTCCATCATGAGCATCCGGGAGAGGTAGTCAAAGAGATGAGAGAAAGGGGATGGAATATATCCCGAACCGTGAACCCTCCCGGTTTAAGATTCGTGGTCATGCCCCATGTAACCGAAGAGAGTATTCGTCGGATGATTCCAGTTTTGGAGGAATCCATTTGATAGTAAGCGGTTATCGCTTTGATATCGATAAGGCAAATCAGAAATTAGAGCAAATGGGAGCACAGAAAGTGATGCTGCAGCTTCCCGACGGTTTACGTCGCAAATCGAATGTCTTTATAGAAAATTTAAACATAGATGTTGAGTTATGGGGTGGTAGCTGTTATGGTGCTTGTGATTTACCCGGCTCCATAGGCGATGCCGATGCATTAATACACGTAGGCCATTCAAAAATTTGCGGTTTTAAACCTGAATATCCTGTGATCTACTTGGAGGGCAAAAGTACAGTGGATTTTGAGGTACCTGAATCCTTTGTTGAAAAATTCATAGGTAAAAGAGTAGCTCTCTACTCCACGGTTCAGTACATAGACCAGCGGGATAAACTGGCCGAGGTACTATCTGAAAAAAAAGTCGATACCGTAATCGGGGAAGGGGACCGGCGAATCACCTACCCCGGTCAAGTACTAGGTTGTAATTATTCCGCCGGGGTTGATGCGGATGAACACATATACGTAGGTACTGGAAACTTCCATCCTATTGGTTTGGCTTTGTCTATCGGAAAGACGGTACACATTTTGAACCCTGTTACCGAATTCTGGGGTACGACCGACAGCATGGTTGACAAGTTGTTAAGAAGAAGATTCGCATCAATCGTTATTTCCGAAGAACATGATTCGTTCGCAATCTTAATTTCCAAAAAAATCGGTCAGGACAGGAGAGAGCTGGCCGAACACTTAAAATCCAAGTATAAAAACTGCATAATCATACATATGGACGAGATAACTCCAGAGAGGGTGGATTCCCTGGGATTCGAATCAATGGTCAACACCGCATGTCCTAGGTTGACACTTGACGATTCCATCCGATTCAAAACCGTTATGTTAACTCCTCAGGAATTTTTGATAACTAAAAAGGAGTTATCCTGGGAGAACTGGGAGATGGACGAGATAAAGTGAAGCTCTTCACCCGGTGTTTTCAGCATCGATTATGTTAAATCTCTCTTTGTAAGTGGTGATGATCATCATGCTTTTGACGTCCTCGATTCCTGAAAGAGTGGAGGTCTTTTCGAGTAAAAAATTTTTCATGTGGTCATAATCTTTAAAACGAGCTTTAATCACCAGGTCTACATCTCCTGTGACGAGAAAAACATCCTCTATATTGTCGGATTCGGAGAGTTTCTCCGCTACAACATCCACCTGTTTGGTGTCGACCTTGATCGAGATAATGGAACTTACTCCACGACCTTCGTAATAGCTTGATATTACTTCTTCGTATTCTTCGTTTGTTTTTTCTTCGCTCATATTATCAACTCAATGTTGGACAGCGGTTGAATCGGGCGGTTAAAAACCGCCCTCTGGTTTTGTATTAAAGGGTATTCTCAATTTCTTCCTGTATATCCTCATAAACCTGCTGTAAAAGGTTTTCAAGTAATGGGTTTTCGTATTCCACGTATCGACCTAGGCTTGTTTGGACCTTAGCCAGGAACGACGAATTGTCTTTTATTATTTCTATCGAACAGAGGGTTTCTTCCATCCAGACACCTTAATTAGGAGGAGTTATAACCATTCAATATATAAAGTTTTTGAATTTATATTTATATAAATTACAATATGATTATGATAAAACCTTTTGCTTCCATCAAAGTTTTATAGTAGTAGAATATAGTCCACCCAAATGAATAAAGGTGTTTCCAAATGGTAGAATTTCAGGTATCTATTGCGGATTCAAAAGAAGGAAAGTCATTCCAAACCAAAGTCGAAGGACATCATGCCAACTCATTGATAGGTAAAAGTATAAACGATGAAGTTGACGGCATTTTTGTCGGTCTTCCTGGATATAAGCTTAGAATTACCGGTGGAAGCGATTCCGAAGGGTTCCCCATGAAAAAAGGTATGCCCACACCCGGTCGAAAGAAGGTTATAGGGAAGAAAGGTATTGGTTTTAAGTCCAATCCTAGAAACGTACGATTGAAAAAGACGGTGAGGGGTAGTAGGATATCTTCAGATATTTCTCAAATTAATATGAAAGTTATAGAACACGGTCCTAAAAAAGTATCAGATCTTCTTCAAGAAGATGAGGGAGAAAATTGATGAAAGTTCCTAAACAACCGGAAGTGAATATAGGATTGGTCGGTCACGTAGACCACGGAAAAACGACGTTGACTCAAGCCCTCAGCGGTGAGTGGACAGATCGTCACTCGGAGGAAACAAAGAGGGGCATCAGTATTAGACTTGGATACGCCGACACCGCCTTTTACAGATGTACTTCCTGCAGCGGTTCAGAAGCGTACTCCCCCACACCCGAATGTAGTAAATGTGGTGGTGAAGCAAAACTTCTACGGGCGGTTTCCTTCGTGGATTCTCCCGGACACGAAACCTTGATGGCTACCATGCTGTCAGGAGCATCCATGATGGATGGTGCTGTGCTGGTAATCGCCGCCAACGAAGAATGCCCGCAGCCCCAAACCCAAGAGCACTTGATGGGGTTGGATATATCGGGTGTAAAACAAGTGATAATCGTTCAAAACAAAGTAGATTTGGTAACTTCGGAAGAGGCTAGTGAGAATTATCAACAAATAATAGAGTTTACCAAAGGCACAGTGGCGGAAGGTGCTCCTATAATCCCTGTCTCAGCTCATCATGACGCCAATATAGACATACTGATCGAGGCAATAGAAAAAAACATTCCGACACCTGATAGGGATGAGAATGCATCTCCGCTTATGGCTATAGCTCGTTCCTTCGATATCAACCAGCCAGGAACACCTATATCCCAGTTGAAAGGAGGAGTGTTGGGTGGTAGTCTTACACGTGGAGTGCTTGAGGTGGGGGACGAGATTGAGATATGTCCCGGCTTTAAGAACGAAAGCACCGGTGAACCGAAATGGGATAGAATTCTCACCGAAGTGAGTTCCCTTACAAGTGGTGCGGTCTCACTTGACAAAGCGAGACCAGGCGGTTTGATAGGTGTGGGCACAGGTCTTGATCCGTCACTAACCAAATCCGATTCACTAATCGGACATGTACTGGGTTATGCCGACGAACTCCCTCCCATCAAGGAAGACTTCGTTATGCAGGTTTTCCTTTTGGACAAGGTAGTCGGTGTTGATCGGGATCTTCAAGTTGAAGAAATAAAAACTCGAGAACCCTTGATGCTTACCGTGGGGACCGCTACGACTGTTGGAGTGGTTACCTCCGCTAGAGGGGAAGAAGCAGCGGTTAAACTAAAAAGAGCTGTTTGTGCAGAAAGCGGTCAGAGGATCGCCATAAGTCGAAGGTTTAAGGGAAAATGGCATCTGATCGGATACGGCATCATAGACTAAATATATTTTAGAATTTTTAAATTAACGTTACTTTTTGTAATAATGGTAAAAAGTGAGCAACTGACAGCGGGCCAAAGTCCGAGAGTGGGCTTCAAACAGCTCGGCTTACCTTTCCCCCCGTAGGGGGCGAGGCTCCGAACCTAACCCATCGGTCTAGGGGTCCGCGAAGGACCTAGGCGTCCCATGGGCTCGCGCTCCATAGTACCACAGAGAACGCGGGTAGGCTTAACTTCTGGGTTCGGGATGGGACCAGGTGTTACCCTACCGCTAAGGCCGGCATCTGTGTTTCCGTCAGCC
>JAFDUB010000061.1 GCA_019594025.1 Thermoplasmata archaeon | reverse complement strand
ACTTGCTGTACTACCTTAGGGTTCATCCTTTTGTTAGTGCATCCCAAGGCAATTATAATTAGTACATAATCTAATTAAAATAGTTTCGGGATGAAGCCGGTATTTTAGTAAGGATTTACAAATCGAATTACCTCCCCTGTCATTCTCTGCGATAATTATAAATCATCAATCTTCAATTAACCCAGTAGATATAGGTGACGCCGATATGGATGAAAGAATAAGAAAACACGCTCAAATAATCGCTGACTGGAGTACCGAGATAAAAGAAGGAGATCACGTGATTATACGTGCGCACCCTTCGGCTTACGAACTGGTTCTTGCACTTTACAAAGAGATCGGTGCAAGGAAGGCAAAGCCGTTAACCTTGATGAGTTCTAACGAGGCAAACCGGGCCTATATGCTGGAGCACGGTGATGGATTTCAAACACCAGATCATCTTATAAAGCTTGTCGAGGCCTCCGACGTGTTTATCTCTATACGGGGGGACGATAATATGGCTTCTATGGCTGAAGTACCCGGTTCGTTAGTTTCATCTTACGCAAGGGCGAACAAACCGCTGATGGAGCTATTAACCGACATGCGTGTCTCACTCACTCAATTCCCTACACCCTCACAGGCTCAGTTCGCCGGTATGTCGTTGGAAGAGTATCAGAACTTTGTGTGGGACAGTATAATCAGGGATTGGCAGGAGGTGCACGATATGCAGGAACTACTACGAGAAAAACTCGCAGATGCCGACGAGGTATGTGTCCAGGGACCGGATACGGAGTTATACCTGAGTGTAAAGGGGATGAAACCGATCAACTCCGACGGAAAGCACAACTTACCCAGTGGAGAGGTTTACGTGGCACCTAGTCCTGAAAAGACCGAAGGTAAGATATATTTCGACCTTCCGGTGGTTCGATCAGGGCGGGAGATACACGGAGTAAGACTTGAGTTCGAGGGTGGGGAAGTTGTAGACCATTCATCGGATACACATCAGGATTTATTGACTAGTATCTTGGATACCGACGACGGCGCCCGGAGATTGGGAGAACTTGGCATAGGCACTAATAGGAACATCGATAGGTTCACTCGTAACATGCTTTTCGATGAGAAAATGGGTGATACGGTGCATCTAGCCTTGGGTTATGCGGTTCCCAAATCGGTGGGTGATGGTTTGAAAGGTAACAAGAGCGCTATCCATGTAGATATAATAAAGGACATGAAGAAGGGTAAACTCACATTTGACGGTGAAACCATCATGGAGAACGGCAGTTACTTTTGGGAGTAAAATACAAAGCTATCGCTACTGTTTATAGGTACACTAAAGGTAATTTTGATGGTTATTTAATCCTTGAGTTCTAGTGTGATTTCGATGGAGGACACGTTAACCGTGCGATCACTGTCTTCTTCGTCAATCTGCTCCGTATCGGTTACGATATCGGTGATAACAGCTTTCTCAATAAAGCGATGCCTCGTAATCTCTGCCACATCTACGGCCTTGCTGATCGCTCTTCCTCTTGCCTTTATCACCACTTTCTCGTATTCTTTGTTGAAAAGGGTAACCACGGCTAAAACATAAGCCATCGTTTCTTTTTTTCCGATAAATACCGTGTTGTCTCGCGCCATTGGTAACACCATATATTGTGTGTTTAGATTTTGTATCTTGATTGGGCTATAAGAGCTTGTAGTATAAATTAATTAGGGTTATTCTACGGATTTGGATTTTTTCTTTCCACTCCATAGAAGTTTTGTAATTCTTATGTGCGAAGGACATACGTAAGAACACAATCCGCACTCGATACAGTCCTCTACATGCAGTTTTCTTAAGGCTTTGGTATTGTCTTCTTTATCCGCCTTCATGATAAGTGACGGGTAGATATCCACAGGGCAAACGCTATCGCAGTAACCACATCTGATACACGGCAGTTGCTTATCGTAGGGTCTGGAATACTCGGGACTCAAAGCGGTGAGACCGGCGGAGTACTTTAACAGGGGTATTCTCGGTGACGGTATCGACCATCCCATCATCAAGGAACCTATGATCAAACGGTCGAATTTTCTTATATCGTAACTCAAACCCGCTATTACATCTTCGACCCTAGTCCCAGATCTGAACCAAACGTTTTCTATGCCATTTCTGTCCGAATAAAAACTCATTCCACGGGATATGACCGGCTCATTCAGATAAGCGGCTCTGTACAGTGCATAGGCGGTGGAAACATTATTGACCACCACACCGATATCCAGAGGGAATTTACCGCTGGGAACTTCCTTTCCCAATAACTCTTTTACCAACAGTTTCTCGCTTCCTACGGAATAAGAGGGGCGCACTCTTTTGACTTCGATCCCCTGGTATTTCATTATCTTCTCCAGCTCGGGAAGCTCTCCTTCCTGGGTACGAGTCGCGAATATGGTCCTACGGGCACCTAGGGCCTTCGCCATGAGCTGTATTCCCTTTACAACCTCTTTCGGTTTCTCGAGCATCAACCTTACGTCGCATACCAGATTCGGGTCGCTCTCCTTAGCGTTCACGACAAAGGTGTCAACACCCTTACTGGCAAGTTTCACGTGCGTAGGAAAGGCCGCACCACCCATTCCGACTATACCCGCCTCTCTGGTGAGTTCGATTATTTCATTTCTATCCTTTAACTCGAAAGGGGGCAGAGGCATCAATTCCTCTTCCACTTCTTGTCTTATAATAACCGCCGTATCCGGGCAGTTCAACACCGGGTGATATTCTTTCTTTATATATTCCACAACACCTGTAATAGAGCTGTGAACGGGTACCGTCATTTTACCCTCGGCATCACCTACCTTTTGCCCGGTGAGCACTTTATCGCCTTTTTTCACCGTTGGTACGTTGCACTTACCTATATGCTGCTGCATGAAGACAACCGCTTTCTTAGGCGGTTTCAAGACCTTGAATGGTTGTTTTTCCGCCCCAACCTTCATGCTGATGTCCATCTGGAACCTTCCCTTCTCTTCGAAGTGCTTCCTTGTCGTCATTTTTTCACCCCCCTGTGGCCGTATGGTTTTTTGATCACGATCTTATCGAACTGATCCGTGAAAACGTTCAGTATAACGAGAGCGATTATGGAACCTCCCAGTACGTTTAAAAGCTGCAGGCCGAAGGTGAGTACCGCTAATGAAATACCGAACACGTACTGTCCATGGTATGTCATAGGTGTACTTTGTGGTTCGGTCGCCATGAAGAATATCAAAAATATGGCACTTCCCGTAAAAACGTGAAAAGCTATCCTCAGGATCGGGTCTCCTCCGAGATAAATACCCATGCCCCCAGCTAGGATAATCATAGATACCAAGGTACTCACTATTATCCGCCATTTATATCTCAGCCAGTAAGCGGTGACTGCTCCGACTACGAGTACAACCAAACTTGAAGCACCTCCTATCCACCCATGGGTCTGCCATAGAAACAGGCTCTGGGCTGGAGATAAATCAACGCCTATTACGGGCAGTGTCTCTCTGCTAAATATCCACATAGAACTCTGGAGCCCTTCGGCGGTCATCAGATTTAAGTCAAGATGATGTGTATGAAACAGCAAACCTTCATTCAAGGTCTTTAAAGATAAAAGAAAAAGCAGTATAACCTTAGAAGCGGCCGCCGGATTCAAATACTTTCTTTTAAAGTACTTACCCTGCCCATATTTGAAAGCCAATATAGTCAAAAGTGCGACCCCGGCGGTTACCTCGAAGGGAGCGGCGATGGGCATGGCCAAACCGACGATCATACCGGCCACCATGGGAGATGCGGGAGAGCTGTATGTAGGTTCGATTCCCTTCCAAACTTGATAAGAGTATATGGCGCTGTGAACGATCAACACGGTTCCCAAAGCGGTGATTATGTGTATGAAAGCATCCAAGCCCATCACTATGACCGAAGCAAAAGCTATGATACTCATCATCAAAAACGTTTTCAGCATGAGCTCATTCTTATCAAAACCGATATGGATGTGTGGCGGCTCTTCTTTTTTTAGCCTTTCGTTTCTCATTTTATCTCCCTTTAACTGCCTGTTAATAATAGGGCGGTATAAGTTAATTGTGTATCTTATACATAAAGGCTTAAGTACTGTATTCGTCATTCTTTTAACAGTGAATATTAAAAAATTATCCTGCGGTTCGGTATATACTGGAAAGTTACCGAAAGGATGTGTTCACTGTGCCCGGGGTGCCAAAATGGTCCTATTGGTAACCGGCAAGTGCAGCGAGAACTGCTGGTACTGTCCATTATCCGCAGAGAAGAAGGGAAAGGATGTAGTATTTGCCGACGAACTCAGAGTCAATCGAAACGAGGATATACTGGAAGAAGCTAGGAACATAGATGCCGAAGGAACCGGTATTACCGGGGGTGATCCGCTACTGTCAAATCTAACTTCAAAATACATCGCTCTTTTAAAGAGTGAGTTCGGTGAGGAGCATCATATTCACCTATATACCTCTACTACTGAAATCGATAGGATTAGAAGGGTTGAAGAAGAGGGCTTGGACGAGATCAGATTCCATCCTCCGGTTGATTATTGGAGTACTATTGAAGAGACGGAATTCCTCCCGCTGATGAAGAAACTTAAGGATCACGATTTGGATGTAGGTATCGAAGTGCCTTCTATACCCTGTATGGAATCGGAGCTTAAACACCTTATAGAAACATTAGGACCACATGTTGATTTCGTTAACTTAAACGAACTCGAGTTTTCTTCTACAAATTGGAAACAGCTTACCGATAGGGGACTTCAACAGGAGGAATCCGGCTCCAGCGCGGCAGTGGGAAGTGGAGATGTTGTCGATGCGCTGCTTGCTCTAGATGTGTCCTTACACTACTGTACTTCTTCATTCAAAGACGCGGTTCAACTTCGCAACAGGATCAAACGGAGGGCGAAGAACGTCGCTAAAAAGGGTGATATTGTTACAGAAGAAGGGATGCTGATCAGGGGTATCATCCTATGCGATGAACCTAAAAAGCTGGTATCTCGTATCAAGGATGAATACGGCGTACCCTCCGATCTAGTTTGGTACGATGCATTTAAGAATAGGGTGGAGATATCTCTGGAGGTTCTTGAACATATTTACGAATACCTACCCTACGACTGTTTTGGTATCGAGGAGTATCCTACCGCCGACCGTTTAGAAGTTGAAAGATGGCCGGTAAAATCACAGGATTGATAACTTTTTTAAAAAAAAAGAATAAAAAGGGGTTTTAATCCCTTTTGAAATAGGTTTTAACCAGCTGTGATCAGACGATGTCTTCATCTTCTGGTTCAACAGGTTGTTCCTCAGTCGGGGGTTCCTCCTCTGTCGGGGGTTGTTCCTCAGCTGGTGCAGGCTCCTCCTGGTACGGTTGTTCTTCCTGGTACGGTTGTTCTTCCTGGTACGGCTGTTCCTCTTCTGGGAAAGGCGTCCATTCCTCTCCCGTTGGTTCTCCTTCAGCATAACCCTGCTGCTGGAATTCATCTTCAACCGGTGGTTCCTCCTTCTTTCGTAGTAACACGACTACCAGTGCTACGACGACTATTATAATGATTAGGATCAAAAGCCACCAGAAGGCACATAAACCGCCTAAATCAGTTGGTAGTATACCTCCTTCTACCGTAACGGTAACCGGGTCCGAAGTAACCCCATCATAGGTAGCCATTACCTCGTAATCGCCGGCGGAGTCCTTGTTAAACATACCGTTTGCATCTGCGTTCTGCCAGGTGAAATCGGTTGCAGTATCGGTGATCAAATTACCGTATAGGTCGTATGCTTCGGCGCTGAACACCAGTTCCTCTTCCGTTTCAACAGTCTGATCTTCGGACGGTGATATTACCACTGTAGAAACCGCACCCGGCTCAACCGTCACGGTGGTTGTATCCGAGGTAATCCCCTGGTATGTAGCGCTCACATCGTAATTACCCACGTTTTCCTCGTTAAACACACCGTTTGTATCGGTACCCTGCCAAGCGAAGTCGGTTGCCGTATCGGTGATCAAGTTGTCATACTGGTCATAGGCTCCTGCGGTGAACTCTAAGTCCTCTCCCGCCGAAACAGTCTGGGTCCCGGAAGGTGAAATGCTCACCGTAGCCAACTCTGCTGGTTCTACCGTTAGTGTTGCGGTACCGGTTACTTCTTCATACGTACCTGTAATGGTCCAAGTACCGGCTGTTTCAGCAGTAACTTGGTTTTCATCCCACGTCGATACGTCAATATCGTCGGACCAATCGATTTCTTCGGTCACATCGAAATGATTACCAAATTCATCGTAAGCCGTAGCAGTGTAGGTCTCGGATTCACCGGCTGTGATGGTTGATTCCTCAGGAGAGATCTCGATATGATCTACATCCCCGGGCTCGACTTCTAAAGCCGCTGTATCCGTTATGCCGTTGTATTCACCGGTAACAGTCCATGTGCCTGCAAACTCGGAAGTATAAACGTTATCCGACCAGCTGCCGCCTGCTCCCGTGTCGATCGACCAATCAACATCAGCGCTCACGTCGCCGATCTCGTTATCGAACTCGTCGTAGGCCACCGCTGTGTAGATCTCCGTATGTCCGGCAGTGATGGTCGAATCCGATGGTGAGATCTCGATATAAGCCGCATCTCCGGGTTCAACGGTTAGCGTTGCGGTATCAGAAAACTCTCCGTATTCACCGGTTACAGTCCATCTACCTGCGTATTCCGAAGTGTAGACATTATCCGTCCAACTACCGCCTGCACCTGCATCTATACTCCAGGTTACTTCAGTAGTCATTTCGAATTCGTTACCGAATTCATCCTCTCCGGCTGCGGCATACGTTTCGATTTCACCAGCGTTTATAGTTGATCCCTCTGGGAATATTTCGAAAGAAATAGGTTCTCCCGGTTCAACTATTAGGGTCGCTTCGTCAGTTTCCGTTCCATAGGTACCGGTTACATTCCACTCTCCGGCAAATTCTCCTGTGTAAACGTTATCCGCCCAACTGCCGCCTGCATCTGCATCTATAGACCAATCGGTGTCTTCGGTAACATCGTCTACCTCGTTACCGAATTCATCCACCGCTGCGGCGGTGTAAATCTGTGAATCTCCAGCGGCTATCGTGGACTCCTGTGGGGATATTCCTATTGAAACTACGGGGCCTGGTTCGACAGTAACCGTCGCTTCACCTGTAATCTCGCCATATATACCCGTTACAGTCCATTCACCGGCGTATTCGGAAGTATATACATTTGCTGCCCAACTGCCTCCTGCTTCTGCATCTATTGACCAATCTGTATCACCGGTAACATCTCCTATTTCATTACCGTATTCATCTTCCGTAGCGGCAGTGTACGTCTGTGTATCTCCAGCTATAATTGTAGCTAATTCGGGAGAAATATCTAATTGAGTAGCATCTCCAGGGTGGACGAAGAAATTATCGAATCTAGGAACACCTTCGATGGTAACATAAGCTGTATATTCATCAGCTAGGGTGATTACTAAGTCTTCCCAAGCATATTCAGCATAGCCATCATCAAATGTTAAGTCCACGGTAATGTCGTCGCCGTTAATTTCTATAGTAACACTGTAATCCCCTTCGAGAGGTACGCCCTCGTCATTAGCATCGGAGATCACGATGGTGGGATACTCTCCTGCAGTGATATCATCTACCGAAACGTCGAATTCAATAGTTACTGGTGCGTTGGGTTCCTGCACGGCGTTGGTGTTCATTTCTTCGCGACCGTTGGTTCCAACGGCTCGAACAACGTACCACCACCAAATGTCGTCCGCCATGCCTTTTCCAAGGTCATAGTACTCGTACACATCGGAACCGTCGGCCGGTACAGTATCTAAGAGGGTGGTTTCGTCCCATGGACCTGAAAAGAACTCTGAACAATATATGTTGTAGTGGCTGATCTCATCTTCCAGTTCGTCCGGGCTTGGATTCCAAGTTACCAGATTGTCATCGTCGCCTTCTTCGTCGTACTCCTGTACAAATACCTCGAGAGACCAGGTTTCGTCAAGACCGTAATCTATGGTTCTTTCCCATACATCTCCGTCCAGACTTAGCCATCCACCGTCATCTACGAAGGGATCGATACAGCCAAGTGGGAAGTAACCGTCTCCAAGATCGTCTATTTCCAATACTATCCAATAATGACCCGCTTCTATTGTAACTGGATCGATAACCGGCATCTCAAGATATTCCTCGTTACCAAGGTCGGTGAACACATCTGTCTCTGCTAGCAGTTCATCGCCTGGTACTGAGCCTGCATCGTTGTAAATGAATCCTTGTACGGAGTTAGCTTGGTCATAGTCATGATACGCAATATCCGTTATCTGTCCATCAGGAAGTTCTACCCTTATAGCACCGTACCATAAACCAGGACCTGTGAGACCGATTGCGTTATCCGGTTCTGTCCTATGGGGTGCCGGATACAAGAAATGCCAATCTCCTTCGCCTAAGGCCGTGTGTACTACATCAAGGTTTTCCGGTGGTGCGGGTTCCATACCAATTAGATCGAATAAATCACTGATATCTTCGTTCCAGCGTCCTATTTCATCCACTACTCGTGCACGAACGAACGCCTCTGAGGTATGTACATTAGGTATGGTCCACGTATAACTGCCTGTGTCGTCAAGTGAAGAATCTATGGATTCCCATGTAACTCCGGCGTCGGCACTGTACCACAGGTTGACGTAATCTATAGGATCGTCCTGTTCTGTGGTTGTCCACGTGATATCTTCTTCCGTACCGGCGTACCATTCATCGCCAGCTTCTGGAGAGGTGAGTGTTATCAACGGTGGATCTCCTTCACCTGGTTCTTGTTTTGCTTCTTCGTTGTCCTCTTCCATACCGTTTGCTCCGACGGCACGTACCACATACCACCACCAAATATCATCCGCAGAACCTTTGTCCACATCGACATATGAGTAGCTAGCATCGCCCTCGGCTTCGACACTGTCTATAACGGTAGTCTCGTCCCACGGACCCGTCTGCTCTTCGGAGCGGTATATATTGTAATAGACCACTTCGTCCGGGTCGTCCGGGCTTGCGTCCCACGTCAGTAGATTGTGGTCTGTGCCTTCTTCATCGGCCACAAGGGCCTCCATATATATGTCATCGACACGCCATCCGGCACCTTCAAGTCCATCCCAGGCTTCTACGCCTGCATCCCAGCGGATGTGAACGGTCTCACCGATGTAGTCGGTAAGGACGAAAGTGGCTTCAGTCCAATCGGAGGAGCCACCCCAAGCCTGTTCTCCACCAAGTGGATTACCCCAGCCAGTTGGAACAGTTCCGTCATATCCTTCTTCGGGTACTATCACGGTCCAAGGACCACCATCACCGTCAGTAGATATCTTGACGTTACCGGCATCGTACAAGTAGTCATCGCCCCAGTCACGCCAGTGCTGGAAGGTAAATATGACTCCGTGGTCCTCATCGGCATCCGGGGGTATTATAATCTCAGGTGAGATCAGCCAGCTTAGTCTACCAGTAGAAGAATCCTTGTAGAACTGGCCATCACCGAAGTCCCATGAATTCTCTCCAACCGCAGCTCCGTGCTGCCTTATACCCCATTCACTAGCTTGACCATCCGATTCTCCTGTGATATAACCTAAGTCACCGCCTTCTACATCATCTTCAAAGAGTGCCTCTAGGTTTTGTCCGTACCACTCGATTAGTAGGTTTTGCGGAGGTTCTGGAGGTACTCCTATAATTTCGAATACTTCGTTACTCTCGTCTTCGCCCACACGTCCCAAAGTATCGAATGCACGGACTCGTACCAAACACTCGTCACTGTGGACGTTGGGTACGCTCCATAGGTAACTGCCTGTGTCAGGTAAGCCACTATCTATCGTAGTCCATGTGAAGCCGTTATCGGTACTGTATGAGAGATGTATGAAATCAATGGGATCGTCTCCTTCTTCGGTTTCCCAATTTATTTCCTCATCATCGTACGCGTGCCATACTTCGCCTCCATCGGGCGAGAGTACTGTTACTTGGGGAGGATCTCCAGGTATATATCCAAGAGCGTTGTAAACAGCCAGTGCGTAATCTTGGCTGGGTCCGCCTATACCTACCGCGTCGTCGGCAATCTCTCTTGCCTCAATTCTCACCGAATAGGTACCAAGTTCCACCTCATCCGGATGGATGTAAACGTTCTGCACATTGTTGGTATCGTCCCAACCGTCTCCGCTGTCGTCGAATTCGCCCATGGCATCTTCCCCGGCCTGGGTCCAACCGCCGATGAACGCATTTCCTCTGTAAAAATTACCGTTGGGATCCTCTACCTCTATGTTCAAATCGTTTATCAACGTACTACCGCTTCCTACGTTACCGGCCTCTTTATCAGTCCACACTAGGCTGAACTTTAGGGGTTCATCTTCTCGGTCGACCTGAATAATATGTTCGTTCTCTTGTAAACTCTCGGTGAATACATGTTCTTGATCCGATAGGAAAAATTGAACAGGGTCTTCTAAAGGACGCTCAAGTTTAGATATGTCGACCATACCCCAACCTTCGTCTCTATT
>JAFDUB010000076.1 GCA_019594025.1 Thermoplasmata archaeon | reverse complement strand
GCACCTCACTCATCCAAACGTCCAATCCTTTATCCAAAGCTGCGCCTCCGAGTACTTTCGAGGCCAATAAAATCCGCCCGCCCCTCCTACACTAGAACCCATACACAATAGAAAGTCGGCGGTATTAAGGGGGCTTTGAACTCCAAGTGTGTAACAGCCTATATCTGTACCAATCAATTGGGCTGTATAGCGCTGGTTAAAGAGGGAGATAAGGTGATGATCGACACATCTCAGTGTATAGGCTGCAGCCACTGCGCTCAAGTATGTCCCTTCGATGCCATAGGTCCGGAGGTGAAAGAATGAACCTGCAGATAGTCGGAGTAGGTGGACAGGGGATTTTATTGGCCTCGAAAGTACTCGGAGGCGCAGCTTTGGATAAAGGATTGGACGTTTGGATGAGTGAGGTGCACGGAATGGCTCAGAGAGGTGGGGTAGTGGTAACCACTGTGAAACTGAGTGAGGAAGTGTATAGTCCTCTCATAGGTGATGGAGATGCCGATGTTATCCTGGGATTCGAACCGGTGGAGACCTACCGTGCGTTAAGTAAAGCGTCCAAAGATACTTGGATAGTAACCAATACGGCACCAATAGTACCCTTCACAGTCAGCGTTGGACAGCAGGAATATCCCGATCTGAACGACATCTTTGAATCAGTTGAAAAGGTGAGTGACAAGTTTATCAAGATAGACGCCAAGAAACTAGCGCAAAAGGCTGGAGCGGTGATAGCGCAGAACATAGTTATGCTCGGTGCACTAACCGCAACCGGAGCCCTACCTGTGTCTAAGGAGAATATAGAGAGTTCAATACGTAAAAATGTGCCTGAGAGATTCGTCGAAGTCAACCTTAAAGCTTTCGAACTTGGGTTTAAAACGGCACAGGAACAGATGTAATGTTCAACGTACCATGGTTAGAAGCATCTTTGTGGGCTTGAGTGCTTCCAAAGAATGAGGTACGTTTGCCGGCATCAAAAGGGAGTCACCAGCCTGCATCGAGTTTGGCTCTCCCCCTAAAACCACTTTCATATTACCTTCTATTATCTGTACTAAAGCGTCATAGGGTGCTGTGTGTTCGCTAAGTTTTTCGCCTTCATCGAAAGCAAATAATGTAACCGTACCGCCATCGGATTCTATCAAGGTTCTGCTTACAACCGCTCCGGGCTGTACATCTACCAGATCATCCAGGTTGATAAGTCCTTTTATCTCTTTTGGGCGCATAGTACCTAATACCTTTTTCAACTATTAACACTTGTGGAGGGAAATCTATTTTAATTGAGTAGCCAAATAACCTAACATGTACGTAAGCGTAATCGGAGGAGACATTGGGAGTTGTAAAAACGAGGATCGTGAAAGGGCGAGAGAAATAGGAAAAAGGATCGCAAAACTGGGCGCTACACTAGTATGCGGCGGGAGAGGGGGTGTTATGGAGGCCGCATGCAGAGGTGCTAAAGAAGAGGGCGGCACTACCATAGGTATTTTACCGTCTGATGATCGGGGGGAGAAAAACGAGTATGTGGACCATGCGATTGTAACCGGTATGGGTAACATGCGGAACGCACTGGTGGTGTTGAACGGAGACGTTGTTGTGGCCATCAACGGGGGCTACGGCACACTATCGGAGATAGCTCTAGCGACGGATTATGGTAAAAAAGTGCTTGGTATAGGGACCTGGGACCTCGACGTTGTTGAAAAACACTACGATATCGATAGTTTACTTGAATCCTTGAAGAAACATCTAAGATGAGTCCTCATCCCAACCCCAATCTTTCATTTTTTCTAATATTCCCTCTACCCTCTCCAATTCGATTACGGAGAGTACATGGAATTTTCTAGATAGGCGCCGAATGTTTTTGGACATCACTTTCTCACGATGCCTTTCCAGTTTTCTGAACCCAGTGTACTTGTTTATCAGTTCATCCCACTGTAAAACAAACTCTTTAGAGGTAGGCGGGTTTATATTTTTCTTCATCAACCGCTTCTCCCAAAGTGATTGACGTATCAACTCTAAACCGCTGACGTACTTACAGTAAGCGGAGGTGTAGTGCTCTTCGTCCATATCTATACCCTCTATTCTGATATCCCTCTCTCTACAGTAATCGAGCAGTACCAGATAAGAGGGAGGAGGTATCCTTACCTCTCCGTAACTTTGAAGATTTCGAGCATAAGCGATTTCGGGTGTGCTCATGCTAAATTCATCATCTTTTTTCGTCACAGATTTTAATGCTGCAACACCCTCTTTTGATACAGGTAGTGTTCCTACTTGAAACTCTATTTTATTAACTACAGCTTTTAGTTTATCCGATTCCGAAACCAGACCTTTTACCACATCGAAGAGATACACTCTTGTTTCTTTATCAGTGGTTAAAGAGTACAATCACCGACCTCCAGTTTTTCTTTCCCTCAACAGTTCAAGAACCTCGTGAGTTGAATCCAAATCTCTCAGTTCGCTCTTTTCAATTAGTGGAATTCCCTCAAGGTTGATTCTTGTGTATCTTTTCTTGAGAAATAGTACGGATTCCTTTTCGGTAATATGTGTGAGGTTGGAAACAATACGGGCCTTGGTCTTAAGACGCTCTCCTCCTTCGTTATCGACTCCAGAGAGTAGAACTACTTTATCATCGGATGTTACCGCTTCAAAGGGTGCGTGGCAAGTGGGTATTATCTTGTATCCCATAGCGTGTAAAGAGTCGAAGATAAATTTTTCTATACCTGTAAAAGCCTCTAACTGTTCAAAATCGTTTATATCCAGCTCTTTACCGTAATCAATTGGATTCAACGGCATTATCAGGTCTTCTCCAAGGAACTCTTCCATCCTCATGGCGACCTCCAGGTCGACGCCCATGCCTTCTTCGTACTTCTGTATGGCCTTTCGTGAAACACCGGCGATCTCCGCCATCTTACGTAGCGATACCTGATTGTTAGTGCGTGCTTCCCTCAAAAGCTCGGAGTCGATTGACACGTAAAAACCGCCGGGTGCCGAGAATACATAGGGTGGTACACCTTCGAGAAAAAGATCTTCCAACGTTTCTAACGAGATCAATGGAATACCTCTGCGTGAGTATATAACCCCCCTTTCAAGTGTTCTACGACCCCCTTTTTGTGCGATAAATAATGGGGAGCCGTCCAATGCATCGGAAAGTATCCTTAGTTCCTTCCCTTCGTGAGGGCGTGACGAATCCGCGTTCACCATCGTGCTGATGATCAGTAAATGCTCGTCCTTCCTAGCGATAATATCGAAGCTGATCCCCCTCTCGTTATGCCTTTCGGAAAGGTAGAAACCCGCCTTGGCGAGTACGTTCCTAGCTTTGTCTATTATCTGGAAGCGATCCATCAGTATTTAAATTAGCTAGAAATTCTATTTAAAGGTAACGGTCATTTGGCAGAATTTACAAGAAGATAATATCAATCTAAATAATTTTGGATTGGTTTGTCTTGTTACTCATTTCATACATCCATACTGCCGCTTCTCAAGCCTTCCATGTCCAGGGTCACGTAGGTAAATCCGAGTGATTTGAGTCTTTGGATTACTTTAGATGAATTAGACATAAGCCTTCCCTGATCCGACTTTGGTAACTCTATACGTGCGACGTTGTCATGTATGCGCAGCCTGCAATCTTGGAACCCCAGCTTTTTCAGATAAGCTTCCCCCTTTTCCACCTTACTCAGTTCTTCTTCCCTTAACTTCACACCGTAAGGGATACGTGTGGCCAAGCAAGATTGCGATGGATGATCCCAAGTAGGAAGGCCGAGCTTCCTGGATAGCGAACGGATCATTTCTTTAGTCAGACCGCTCTCCAGGAGGGGGGAACGAACCCCTAGTTCTTCGATAGCTTTTCTTCCCGGTCTGTATGAGCCTACGTCGTCTAGGTTTGTCCCTTCTATCAAAATGGACTTTCCGTCAAATTCACTTTCCAGAAGGTTGAAAAAGGAAGTGAATATCTTATTCTTACAGTGATAGCAGCGGTCTTTTGGATTGTCTCGAATGGTCTCGTCAATCAAATCCGGCATATCCAAGATCATATGTTCGACTCCTATTTCTTCTGCTATATCTTTCGCCCTCTGTAATTCCTCATCGAACGTCAGTGGAGAACGTGCCGTTAATGCTATCACCTTGTCCGTCCCTAATACATCGACGCTTACCTTCAATAAAAAAGAGCTGTCCACACCTCCCGAGAAGGCCACCGCTACTTTAGATAGGTCTTTCAATCGGCTTCTTAACTTGTTGTACTCCTTTTCCATGTGCTCACTCCCCATACGTATCTTCGGCGGAGCGAATTGCTTTCCGGTAAACATCTCTAAGTGCAACACCTTTTTTTTTAGCAAGCTCTGCACAGTCGTCGTATTCCGGAGAGATGGTTACTGGCTTTCCGTCTTTGAATCCCACTTTTACCTTCATATAACCGAATTCTGTTTCCACCTCTACAATCTCTCGATCCAGACAAACTCTGCTGCCTCTTAAAATACGGACACCAAAGGTCGAGGTCTCTTTGAATATCACATCGAGTAACGGGTCGGTAAGTTCCGGTCTGCAAAGAACAGACAGCTTCGCTGCCGGTCGATTCTTTTTCATGTAAATAGGTGTGATTGTAACATCAAGTGCACCCGCTTCGAACAGTTCTTCGAATAGGTACGAATAAACCTCCGGGTTCATATCATCGATGTTGGTTTCCAAAATCATAATTTCCGACCGGTTGTCGTTTTTTATCTCCTTCAACAATACCGCTCGAAGAAGATTGGGATGTTCTAATTCTTTATACCCCGCTCCATAACCGACCGAAACAACATCCCCGTCAGGTATGTTACCGAAAGAGGAAGAAAGAGTTCGCACCATGGCAGCGCCTGTAGGAGTTACCAGTTCACTTTCCACACCTGAAGAGTAAACCGGCATCCCTTTGAGCAGTTCCATGGTAGCCGGTGCCGGCACAGGCAAAGTTCCATGCTCGCACTCAACGAACCCGGTTCCGGTATGTACCTTTGATGATACAATCCGTTCGACTCCCATCTTCTCCATTAACATCAACGAGCCCACTACGTCAACCACCGTGTCAACCGCCCCTACCTCGTGAAAGTGCACTTGCTCAATAGGGATATCGTGTACTCCCGCCTCCGCTTTTGCTAGGTTAGTAAATATATCGACCGCTCTTTCTTTTACCCAATGAGATAGTTCGCTTTCTTCGACTAATTTAAGCAGGTGAGGAAGAGTTCGCATCGGTTGAATTACCCCTTCATCTATCACTGTAAATCTGGTGCTAGATATCCCACCCCTGGTTACCTTTTTAACATCTATCGAGTAACCCTTTATCCCGACCTTGTTTAACTCCTCTTTCAGATATGATACATCCACCATACCTGTATCCAGCAGTGCTCCGATGATCATATCTCCGCTTGCGCCGGAGAAGCAGTGAAGGTAAATGGTATATTCACCGGTCATCGCAGCATCCTCCATCACTCCTACAATCGTTATCCTCGTTTCTTCCTTCAGCAAGATGTAAAATTTGAGCGGCCGCATACCCTGCACCGAATCCGTTGTCTATGTTCACAACGGTCACGCCTGAAGCACAGCTGTTAAGCATGGTCAGCAGTGCTGATAAGCCCTGGAAGCTGGCCCCATAGCCTACACTGGTAGGCACAGCGATCACAGGTGCACTTACCAGACCTCCGACGACACTGGCAAGGGCTCCTTCCATACCGGCGACAACCACTATCACGGTAGCACGGTCCATTTTATCTTTATTATCCAGCAGCCTGTGAACGCCGGCCACACCTACGTCGTAAAGCCTCTCTACCCTGCAGCCCATGACCTGTGCGGTAACTACGGCTTCCTCCGCTACAGGTATATCCGATGTACCGGCGGTTATTACCAGTATGCTTCCTCGGGTAAGACTATTTTGTTCTTTCAAGGTATAAACCACTCTGCCATCTTTGTTGTACTTAACCTCTGGAAATCTCTCTTTCAAAGCGGTGTAAATATCTTCATCAGCTCTGGTAGCCAGCAATGTATTCTGTTTATCGAGTATGCTCTCAGCGATCTTAACTATCTGGGACACTGTTTTCCCGGGGCAGTATATTACCTCTGGGAAACCCTTTCTTTGAGCACGGTGGTGGTCCACCCGTGCGAATTCCATATTCTCATATCCCCTTTCCAGAAGTATTTCTTGTTTACCCTCTTCAACGCTGAGAGTTCCCTCTCGCACCTGTTTTAGTATTTTTTCTACAGTATCTTCGTTCATGTGACTTGAGTACCAATGTTAAAAAGACAGATAAGATTTGTTGTTCGTATGATAGATTAACGACTCACAAACCGGACAAGAAATCAACAGTGTTCGTAACAATCAATTCCTGCTGTTCATGACGGGATAAGAGAGCTTCATTATCTCCTCGTTGATCACCATACCAGCCGAACTGTGCGTGGTTACCTCCTTCAATCGATATCCAAACCGTGTTCACAGGCATATCATCCGTCCGCCCTTCTAGCTCATCCACCGTAGTCACACCATCCCTTGTGCCGTAGATCAATATAGTCGGACCATGATTATCCGACATATCGTCCGCCGGATATGCGGCCCATAGAACCAAACCATCGGCCCCTCTACGATGTACGAATCTAGCGGCCATTGCACCTCCGAGGGAATGTCCTCCTACAACCCATGTTTCTATCCCGGGATAAGCTTCCATCACGTCCGATGCTTCGTTTGGTGAAAAGAAGGCTAAGTTCAGAGTCATGGGTGCGATTACCACTAAGAATCCTTCGGCTGCTATTTCCTTTGCCATCGGTGCATAAGAGCGTGGATCAACCCGACCTCCAGGGTATATAATAAATCCTGTATTTACCTCTTTTTCCAAGGGTTCGAATACTATCCAATCGTTGATGTGAACTTCGACTTTCTCGTCGCTTCTTAAAGCCTCTATCGCTTCGTCCATGGGGCTTAAAGGAGTCAAGGCCCACACAAAGAATCCGGAGATTACGATGAGGACTGCTATACCCGCAGCTACCAATATCGTCCTGCGGCGAGAGGCGGTTATCCAATCTATTATTCTACCTATCGACATAATCACACCTCAGAAGTCGTATGAAACTATAAATAAAACGGTCATCCCAACAGTCAGTAATAAAAATACCCACGGACTTAACAGCCATGTGAGGGCCACGATACCGTACAGCATACTTCTTCTTCCCAACGTGTACTCCCGGTTACCGCGAATAAATAAACCGGCTAGATACACCTCGGCCTTTTCACCGCTTATAGCTACCAGTTTTTCAGGCGCACTGCGTATCAAAAAAGTTATTCGTGTAAAATGACGTAAGCAAAGAAGGAAGTTAAAGAACGAGTATATCAGAGTGAATGAGATCAACCAAGTAGGATAAACACCGTTTTCCAAAGGACCGGAGAAACTAGAAGCACTGAATCCAAAGAGTAGGCCTAGTAATATTACGGCGGTTGTAGCAAGGAAGGTGACCGCCATGATCACGTTCCGAAGTTGATGGATAACCAGCAGATGGTCCCGTTCATCCAGAGCTATTTCGAACCAGCTGACTATTGCATCATTCATCAGATTGCGACGGGTGGATACACCACTCCTTTCTGACAAATAAAAATATAAATAATGATATCCCCACAAGCATAAGGTGTATACCGATATCAGTGTCATTGCAAATAAGTTCATCTCTTATCACCTTTACAGAATAAACATAAGACATATATACATTAATACTTATCCCATATGAGTGAGATAATATGGATGAATACGAGCAAGGCCAAGAAAATAAACCCTCTAGTGAGGATTATCAACAGCCGGCGCAGCAGGAATGGCAACAAACTCAACAGCCCCAGCAGCCGCCTAGAGACCTCTTCAAAGATATGTCCTCTAATAGAACCATAACAATGGTAGTTATATTAGGACTCTTGATCCTAATGGTGGGTGCCATACTGGTAAACGCAACCAACTCAATCGACGACAGCAGACATGTACTAACAATTGGCAACATTCTGAAAGATCTAGGAGTGTTCATGATATCGGCGATTATGTTGATAGCGGCAATCTACAGAGATGATTGGAGCAAGTGGATCAGAATTGCAGTATTCGGTTTCGCACTTGTGATGATAATCGTCGGCTATTACTGGTTCGCCGGCACAATAGTGCCCGAGGTCGAATTCGGATGGCCCAACTAAAGGGTGTAAACACCTAAAACCCTTTTTTTATTTTTTTATAAATCATGAGGGCACCGTAAAAAGGTAATTTTTTCAATGAATATATCTTTTGTTTTGCAAAAGATTTATATTCTCTGATAATATTCTGGATTATGTTAAAAAGCCTACCGAAAGGGTGTCTTTATGT
>JAFDUB010000015.1 GCA_019594025.1 Thermoplasmata archaeon | reverse complement strand
TGCGTAACGAGTGGATAAACCATGTTTTGTCACGTACGCTATTATTTTCCGGACATCTTCGTTAGATAATCCCATAAAATGAGTATCAAAAGGTGTACTTAAATCTTGACGAAATTTTTGGAGAATAACATAGTATAATGCGGCATGCGAAATATTTAAATAACGGAGTGTCTCCTAATTAAGTGAAATCAGTTGGAAATCGATTGAAGCTTAATACTTCATCATGTTTCGTATCTAATATTCACATTCACCCTCTTTACAAACGCTGTAACACATTCAGCTTAGGTAAATCGCGAAAGGGATAGGTTCCAACTGTTTTCAAAAAAACCATAAAAAGGTGTTCATAATGAATATAGATCCCAGTACAACAAAATACATAATCAAAACGGAATTAGTAGCTAACGGAGTGGTTGAAAAACCGGATGTCGTAGGTGCAATATTTGGTCAAACTGAAGGACTTCTTGGTGACGAACTTGACCTTCGTGACCTCCAGAAAAGCGGACGAATGGGCCGTATAGAGGTAGAAGTGAGTTCTACTAAAGGAAGGTCCACTGGTACCATAGTCCTTCCCTCAAGCCTTGACCTGGTTGAAACCTCGATATTGGGTGCTGCATTAGAGACGATAGATAGAGTGGGTCCGTGTAAAGCTCAAATTTCCGTAAAAGAAATCAGAGATGTTAGGGAATCGAAGAGAAGAAAGATAGTTGAGAGGGCTAAGGAATTGCTTACCGACGTTATGGAGGAAGGCGATGTCCCCCTTGGTAATATCTCTGAGATGGTCCGTTCCGAAGTTCAGATGGAGGAGATAACAGAGTTCGGCGAAGCAAAACTTCCCGCCGGACCAAACGTGGACGATTCCGACGCCATAATATTGGTTGAAGGAAGATCCGATGTTTTAAATCTACTGAAATATGGTATAAAGAACTCGATAGCGGTCGAAGGGACCAATATACCCGAATCAATCAAAAAACTGTCTTCAGAAAGGGTGACAACCGCCTTCGTTGACGGCGACCGTGGTGGTCTGCTAATACTGAAGGAACTTCTGGAAACTGCGGAAATAGATTACGTGGCCCAGGCGCCTGATAATACAGAGGTAGAGGAACTAACCCAGAAGCAGATTATGAAAGGTTTGCGGAGTAAAATACCTATAGACCAGTACATAGAGATGTACGATTTGGACACAGGCAAGAAGGGTAATCATAAAAAAAAGAGTTGGAAAGCCCGGAAGAAAGAACAGGTTGAAGAGGAACCAAAAAAGGAACAATCAAAATCAAAGCTTTTTAAATCCCTTTTATCCCAAATCAAGGGCGAAAAAAAGGCCATCCTGCTCGATGCAGAAGGGAATAAAATGGATGAACTTCCCACACGTGAGCTGGCTGACAAGTTGAAATCGAATAAATACACCGGTTCAACCGTGGTCTTTGATGGCATCATAACCCAGAGATTAGTGGATGTGGCATCAGATGCAGAGCTGTCTACCTTGGTAGCTAGAAGAATAGGTAACATCCCCAAACTACCCACCTCTCTTGACCTCATTTCTCAGGACCACCTCGCATAAACCCATTTCTTCTTTTTTTTCCAGAATTTTTTTATACTCATCTCCATGCTAACCCTTTTGGTAACTATGGCAAAGTACGTATATTCGTTCGATGAAGGTAACAAAGAGATGAAAGAGCTTCTAGGGGGCAAAGGTGCCAACCTTGCACAGATGACATCTATTGGTTTAGAAGTACCCCCTGGTTTTACGGTCTCATCAGAAGCTTGTTTAGAGTATTTGAAGAAAGATAAGCTGCCAAAGGAAGTTGAAGGGCAGATGAGAGAAAGGATGAAAGAATTGGAAAAAAAGACTGGTAAGAAGTTTGGCGATCCAAACAACCCACTCTTGGTTTCTGTTCGCTCCGGTGCGGCCATTTCCATGCCGGGGATGATGGATACCATTCTCAATCTAGGCCTAAATAATGATACTTTAGAAGGATTAAAAAAACTCACGGACGAAAGGTTCGCGTACGATAGTTACCGAAGGTTCCTGAATATGTTCGGAGAGGTAGTGAGAGACATACCACATTCCGATTTCGAGGCAAAGATGGACGAGGTGAAAAGAGAGAACGATGTAGAGAAGGATGTAGATCTGGATGCTGATCCGCTGAAGGAGGTGTGTGATAGATATTCAAAGTTGGTGGGTGACGTCCCCTCAGATCCGTGGGAACAACTCTTAGAGGCGGTCAAGTCCGTATTCAAATCATGGAACAACAAAAGAGCTATCAAATATCGGGAACTAAACGATGTACCCCACGATATGGGTACGGCGGTCAACGTCCAGACCATGGTTTTTGGTAACACTGGAGATGAATCCGGTAGTGGTGTGGCCTTCACTAGAAATCCATCTACAGGGGAGAATGAAGTTTACGGTGAATTCCTAATGAACGCTCAAGGTGAAGATGTGGTTGCAGGTATAAGGACCCCCCTTCACCTCGATGAGCTTAAAAACATAATGCCAGAAATATACTCTCAGCTAAAGTACGTATGTAAAATACTCGAAAACGAATACAAAGAAATGCAGGACCTGGAGTTTACAATAGAAGACGGTAAGCTTTATATATTACAAACCCGGAACGGGAAGAGGACGCCCAACGCAGCGGTGAAAATAGCACATGATATGGCAAAGGAAGATTTAATCTCCAAAGAAAGCGCTATCACCCGAGTCACGGGAAACCAGATCGAAAAACTGCTGCATAAAAGTATAGATCCTAAGGCCGATACGGATAAAATCGCAAAGGGATTGAACGCTTCACCCGGGGCTGCGTCTGGTAAGGTTGTATTCAATACCGATGAAGCCGCTAGGAGAGGCGATGACGGGGAAGATATTATCCTGGTTAGACCTGAGACCACACCGGACGATATACACGGTTTAGCTGCTTCTCGGGGCGTTCTAACCAGCCGGGGAGGTATGACTTCTCATGCAGCAGTGGTTGCTAGAGGAATGGGTCAACCGTGCGTAGCCGGTGCTGAAGCCATATCCATTGACCTTGAAAATCAGCTTTTCATCACCGGTGATGTAACGGTTCATAAGGACGATATTCTAACGATAGATGGAACTACTGGAGAGGTGATCGTAGGTGAAGCTCCGTTAGTAGAACCAGATTTTTCCATGGAATTCCAGGAAATGCTCATTTGGGCAGACGAGATACGATCTCTAGGCGTTTGGATGAATGCGGATACGCCAGAAGACGCTAAGAAAGGATTGGAATTCGGCGCTGAAGGGATAGGGTTATGCAGAACTGAACACATGTTTTTCGATGAGGAGCGTCTCGGAGCGGTTCATGAGATGATAATAGCCGAATCTAAAGAAGATAGGAGTGAAGCACTGAAAAGAATCATCCCTTATCAAAAAGAGGATTTCCTCGAACTCTTCAAAGTGATGGACGGCTATCCACTTATAATACGGCTGTTGGACCCCCCTCTACATGAGTTCGCTCCTACAGATACGGAATCTCAGAAAAAACTTGCGGAAAGAACCGGGAAGGATTTAGAGGATATCAAGAGAAAGGTGTCAAAGCTGGAAGAGGCAAATCCCATGCTGGGACACAGGGGATGCCGCCTTGGTATAATCTATCCCGAGATCTATAAAATGCAAGTGCGAGCGATACTCGAAGCCGCTATAGAGGCTAAAAATGAAGGTGCAGAAGTCAAACCCAGGATAATGATACCTCTGATTGGCGATGTTAACGAATTGAAGTTTTTAAAAGAAAAGGTTGTCAAACCTACGGCTAAAAAGGTATTTTCTAAAAAGAACGACAAAGTAAAATTCAAAGTAGGTACCATGATCGAGATACCTAGGGCTGCTTTAACCGCCGGTAAGATAGCGGAGGAGGCGGACTTCTTTTCTTTTGGAACTAACGATCTGACTCAGATGACCTTTGGATTTAGTCGAGATGACGTAGGTACCTTCGTCCCTAGTTATCTAGAACAGGGTATACTGGATGAGGACCCCTTTCAGGTGCTGGATGAAAATGGAGTTGGTTTTTTAGTCGAAATTGCGGTTGAAAAAGGTAAAAAGGTAAACAAAAAACTCAGTATTGGTATATGCGGTGAGCACGGTGGTGAACCCAAATCCATCAAATTCTCGTCTAAGACTGGACTCGACTATGTAAGCTGCTCACCCTATAGAGTACCTATAGCAAGAATATCTGCCGCTCAGGCGAAAATTGAATCTAATCCTTCCTAAAACGAATATGGGTCGCTCTGTATCCTATATGCTCGTAGAATCGCTGGATACTCGGATTTTCAATGTTCAGATGCACCGATACAGACGCCCCCTTCGGTACCACCCGCTCCATTAGCTCCAGTCCGATACCTCTCTTACGATGACTTTTTTCGACTGCAAGGTGGGCTATGTGAAAGTCTTCAAAGAAGGGTGTATACACTCCAACAACGGCGCCTATCAATCGTGATTTCTCATACACCCCGATTACCCTACCTCTATTGAAGCAGTACTCTACATCCCCTCTCAATTCTTCTTCAGATATGTAGTGATGGAGATAAGAATAAAGTAAATTTACGTATTCATCTACCTTGTCGGTCTCTTCTTCGTGAGCCTTTACGTACACCAATTCTTCAGTCATGGGAAAGGAACCTTTTTTCAATAGCATCTACGATCTTTCCAGGCCCATGTACCAATATATCGGCCGCAGGTAGACCGTATTTTTTCTCATATCTTTCTACCCATTCATCAGGGTCTATACCGTTTTCATGATTGATAGTGATTGCGAAGATTGAATTAGGGTAGAAGAATTCAATCGTCTTCCATTCCGCATCAAGGCTTGGTGGTGGAAAGTTAGGCAGTCCGTCGAGTTGCTCACGGCCCGGTGCATGCTGTATTATCACCCCGTGAGGATGACATCCCTTAAGGAGTGCTAGTGGGACTCCACCCTGAGGGTGAGTGATGCAGGCCTGCCCCTCGATTATCACCATATCGGCATCCTGAGATGCCTTCCACACTTCGTGCTCCACCTTACCGCTGAGAAAATCACCTTTAACCGCATCCAGGGGCGTGCCGTAATTAGCTCCCTGCATAAGTCCGGTTTGGCCGGTGGCTACGAAAGCGGGTTTATATCCCCTACTTTTTAATTCCTTGTAGATCTCTACACAGGTAGTTCGCTTACCGATGGCACAGTCGGTACCGGCCACATGTATGCGCGGTGGAAGTCCACCCACCCTTATTTTTCCGGAAATAAAATGCGCCTCGTCGACGGGTTTTCTCACGTCCCAGATATCTACACCTCGTTCCGTCGCCCGCTGAACGAACTCTTCATCGTCGGTGAGATAATCTTGAGTTCCGGTGACAATGCCCATCCCATGATCCATAGCCCTCAGGAAGACATTCTTGTATTCGTATGGAAAGGCGCCTCCGTCCCTAGCTATACCGTTAATAAAGGCTCTTGGCTTCTTGTCTATCTTTCCCAAAGCGTCTTCCAGAGTGGAGAATATAGGGATTTCTTCATCCACATCATCGAGCACCTCATGAACGTAATTGTTATTTTGAGTGCTGTCTATCACCCCTATTATTTCGTACTTAGGGGAGAACCTTACTAGTCCGTTAGCGGTTTTCCCATCCAATCCTCCGAACTCTCCTTCTGAGAATATGATTGCGGGTATCCTTTCTTTAATTCCGAACATTTTTAACACCTGATGTAAGCACTACTACGTGTTTCCCTTCTAATTCATTATCCTCTAAAAATCTTTTTAACCCACCTAAAGCGGCAGCGGAAGCTGGGAGTGCATCTATATCCTCCTCTTTAAGTAGCTTTTGATAATACAATAAATCTTCGTCGGTCAGCCCCAAAGCGATGCCGCTGGTGTCGTAGATGGCATTCAACGCCTCCTGCCCATCGTACGCATGCCAGTTTAACAAAGGCTCGTTAACTTCTGTTTCGCGTATATCCTCCGGCGATAGATCCTCCATCTCCTGCAGTCCCTTTAAAAAACTCTCGATTACCGCATTATTACCCTTGCTGGAAGCACCTATCATTCTCGGGATATCTTTAGCACGGTGTTTATGCCACAGTAATCTGTATCCAAGATGAATACCGGCTATAGTTGTGCCGTTACCGACGGGCACCGAGATCGATGCTGGTGTTTCACCCAGCTGTACCTGTATCTCATCGGATATATCGACGTAGGCCACCATAGAGGTCGGCGTATTTTTGTTTCCAGGATTGGCATCGTACCACCCTTCTTCTTTAGCCCTCTTTCTGCTGGCTATAACCGCTTCCTCGTAACCCCCATCTACAGTATGAATTTCTGCACCGTATTCCTTTAGGTATGAACGGCAGCTGCCTGAGTAATTTTTAGGTATAAATACCACACACCGTAATGATGATTTACAGGCAACGAATGATATGGCAACAGCATAATTCCCACACGAGCCCACGGTGATCGTATCGTAGTTGCGTATAATTGCGTCATCCACGTGCTGTATGGCAAGACGGTCTTTGTGGGTACCGGTAGGATTTTCTCCTTCCAATTTCAAATAAAGTTCCTCAGCCCCGATTTTTCTTCCCAGCGTATGTGCAGGTATCAACGAGGTTTTACCTATTCCATAAGTCATATCAATCACATATAATGTCTATTGGTTTTAAGTTTTGACCTTATAAATTTTTTCAAAGCAGCCCGAATATCAACGTTAACATGATTATACCGAATACGCCTATGATTATTCCGTTTATTATCATATCCTTCATATCTATGACATCCTGACCATAGGCGATAGCATTGGGTGGAGTACTCACTGGTAAAGCCATAGCCATAGAGCAGGAAAGGGCGATTGCCGCCATGATGGATAAAGTGGCCCCTAAATCCATTCCAACTATTATCATAATCGGTGCCATCACGGCCGCTGTCGCGGTGTTGCTCATGAAACTCGAAAGAACTATGGCGATGCCGGCAAATACCACTATAACCATAATCATACCCAAAGCGTGGTGATCGATAAGTCCTACTATCCAACTGGCGAGTCCCGTAGAGTCGATGGCATTGCCCAAAGACAAACCACCACCCATCAACAAAAGCACGTTCCAGTTAAGCTTGGCTAGATCATCCTTATCCAGCAACCCAGTGCTGAAAAATATGATCGCCGGAATCAGTGCGATGATACCAGCAGACTTGAATAGGTTATCGACTACAGGTACGGATGAAGTTAACCATAATGCTACGGTTAGGCCGAACACGAACAACACGAATAATTGTTTCTTTGAGAAACCCTTGGTACTACTGTGATCCAGCTTGATGTTTAATTTCTTCAGAGAGGGTTTGTAAGAGTAATAAAGGAGAAAGTAAGTGAATAGAAGCATTATCACTGTTAAAGGTATGGCCAATATCATCCATTCCAAGAAGGTGATATTGATCGGGGTAAATCCTTCCCGGGCCGTTGCTAATTCATTGATAATTATGGCATTTGGCGGCGTGCCTATAGGAGTGGCCATACCGCCTATATTAGCTGCGAATGGTATGCCCAGCATCATGGCCTTAGTGAATTTTTCTTCCTTGGGTATTTGTGTGTAAATTGGGATTGCCAGTGCGACCATCAATGCTGTTGTAGCGGTGTTCGACATCCACATAGATAAGAAAGCGGTTATACCCATCAGGCCCAGTAAAACTCCCCTTGGTGACTTCCCGAATCTCTTGAGCATCTCTTTAGCCAGTTTTATGTCCACGTTGTATCGCTGTAACGCTGCAGCCAAAACGAAGCCGCCGAAGAAAAGAGCGATGATGGTATTGAAAAAGGGTGCTAGTGCTTCATTCGGGCTTACTGCATCTTCGCTGATAAACATTATCTGCAATAACACGATTACCAGCGAGGTTGCGTATAGAGGTATGACTTCGGTGATCCAAAACAACGCGGCTACTAGAAGAATACCAAGAGCGGCTTTCATGTTGTTATCTAAGCTGTTTATGTTTAGTAGGTAGGGTAATAAGAATAAAAAAACAGCGAAAATAAAAACTAGGATTCGCTTCTGGTTGAACCAGTGCTCTTCGTTCCCGAGGATTGGTCCCTCATTTTGCTTCATTTTGGCACCTAGCGTCCTGCGCTATATTGAAGGGGTATATATGTTTTGTTGATTTTTCGGATGTATTCTTAATTTTCAAAAATGAGGTATTTTAATATAACATCACCGCACGAATCAGTATCCGTAGCATATCATATTGTTATTAAGAAAAAATTAGGAAAAAAAAAAGGTTTTGGTGAGAATTCACCATTGATCATCGTTTTGTTGTTGCTGTTGTGGTGGCTGTTGTTGCTGTTGTGGTGGTTGTTGATACTGCTGTTGTGGTGGCTGTTGATACTGCTGTTGTGGTGGCTGTTGATACTGCTGCTGATAACCGCCCATCTGTTTCTCTCGTTTCTTCCGTTCCACTTCTTCCATATCTGGTCTAACTACAATCCAGATTATTAATCCGATGATACCTAAGAGTAATCCGACGACAAGCCAGAGTACGGCGTTCTCGTCTCTCTTTTTAGCATCCTTGTACATCCAGATTGCGATTATTATCCCGATTATAATCGGAATAATCCAGATAAAGCAGAACACACCAGCACAAATACCAGGTGCGTATTCTTCTATGCCACTTATCGCATAACCTATTGCTTTCATCATTCCAAACATTTGTATACCCCTATTTGTGGGGGTAGATATGATTATGCATATATAATACTTTCCAATCCTGAATGGTGATAACCGTCTTTAGGGTAGTAATACTATAGGTATTTTATAGGCTGACATAGTCTATTCCTTCTTTCTTACATTCCTCTTTATTCAATATTCCTCTAATATCTACCAACACCGGATTGTCATTCATATGTTTCTTCAATTCATAGATGGAAAATTTTTTGAACTGGTCGTGAGCCACGGTGATTACTATGCAATCGACTTTTATCTCATTCAATACACTGGTTTTTGCACCGAAATCCTCTACTTCTTGATCCGATAAGAGAGGATCATACCCATATACATCGAGCTCGAACTCCTTTAACTCTTTTATAAGCCCTCTAACCGGTGATTCACGGGTGTCTGGAACGTTTTCTTTATATGTAAGGCCCATTATGAGTACCTTCGCTCCCTTCAATCCCTTTCCCGTTCTATTTATCGCCTTAATGGATTCCCACGCAACGTGTTTTGGCATTTGATCGTTTATAGATCTACCAGCGAGTATGACCTGTGGATGGTAGTCTAGTTCTTTAGCCTTATATACTAAATAATATGGATCAACAGGTATACAGTGCCCACCGACTAATCCAGGACTGTATCTATGAAAATTCCACTTCGTCGCTGCAGCATTCAGTACCGATCTCGTATCAATATTCATTTTTGAAAAAATCACTGATAGTTCGTTCATAAGAGCGATATTCAGATCCCTCTGGATGTTTTCGATTACCTTTGCAGCCTCGGCAACTTTGATGTCGTCAGCTAGATATACATCGGTTACAAATGAATAGAGTTGTTTTAAGAGTGCACCGACCTCGGGTGTGCATCCGGCCACTATCTTTGTGATTTTATCGACGTCATGCTCCTTATCTCCGGGATTCACACGTTCAGGAGAATAGCCTATGTAAAAATCCTCTCCACACTTCAAACCGCTTTCCTCTTCCAGTATCGGAAGGCAGTATTCCTCGGTAACACCAGGATAAACCGTGCTTTCGTACACGACAACACTCCCTCTCTCAATGACTTTACCGACTGTTTCAGAGGCCGAAGCTAGGAATTTTAAGTCCGGTTCCTTGGTTTTTTTAACCGGAGTTGGTACACAAACGATCACAAAATCAGCTTTAGACAAATCACTGGGTACGCTGGTAAGTTCCACACTTTTCAACTCATTTCTTAACTCTCCCAGTTTTTTTTCGTCTATATCGAAACCGATCACGTCGAGATGCTTAGAAAAAGCTCTAGCCAATGGTAATCCTACATACCCCATTCCCACTATTCCTATCTTTGATTTACCTTTTACCAACCTTTCTTTGATCTCATCGACAATCATTTGATCACCTATTGATACTCGGGAAATCGAGGGTTAAAATTAAGTTTTTCCCCCCCTCTTCAAAAGGGTTTATCGGATTTACCATGCTCGCTATCGAAGAATTTACATGCGAGATATCCTAAAAAAGCCGGTGGCATTCTGAGCATGTACCACAGATTCATATTTTCGGTAATCATTTTATTAGGTGCGTAGTTCTTCCAGAGTGCCCCATGTTTCATGGTCAGCTGCTTTCTTCCGAAACCGTTCCAGAAAGCCTGTTTAAAGAAGCCGTAGAAGCTTCCACGTGTACGATGGTAGACGATAGCCTTGTCGTTATATCCTATCTTCGCATCCTTCTCAACAGCCCTATAGTTCAAGTCGATATCCTCTGCGGTCATGAACCATGGGTCGAACCCTCCGATTTTTTCGAATATCTCTCTATGATACAGTAGATTACAGCTGGGATAAGTAACGTCATAACCCTGGTAATAAAGTTCTACCCGCTCCAGCTCTTCAAAGGCATGGTATCCTATCTGTACAGTTTTTCCCGCAACTATGTCGTACTTTTCCGCCGATTTTCTCATCTCCTGGGCCCAAAAGGGGTTAACGATTGTGTCACCGTCAACGAAGGCCAGCAGATCACCCCTTGCCTTTTCCACTCCGAAGTTCCTCCCCTCTCCACGTGTGCCCCTTCTCACGTAAAGGCGGATGAAGTCGTACTCTTTAGAGTAATCGTGAACTATCTGCTGGGTGTCATCGTCACTGTGAGCATCCACCACGATAACCTCTATCGGAGGCTCCTGAACTACAAGGCTGTCCAGCAAATCGGGCATATCCTTTTCTTCGTTCTTCACGGTGATGATAATGCTGATTAGCATTACACTCACGTATGGTTAGCTTTATAATATATTTTTGTGAAATATCGGTTTTTAAATTACATAAGTAAATAAACTAGAAAATTAAATCGTCGATTTTAAATATCCGCTCTTTTTTCTTTAAATATGCAGCGGTCACCACGTTCTTTAACCATAGCCGGGTCCGATTCCGGAGGTGGAGCTGGACTGGAAGCGGACCTCAAAACGTTCACGGTTTTCGGTGTCTACGGTAGTGCGGTGGTCACCGGTGTTACCGCACAGAATACCATGAAGGTCTCTGGCATACACGATATACCTCCTGAGTTTGTCGAACTGCAGATCGATGCGGTTCTATCGGATATCGGTGCGGATTCCGTGAAAACTGGGATGCTTTTTAACAGGAGCATGATCGAAACGGTGTCAAAAAAACTCGAGGAGTACGATCTAAAAGCGGTTGTGGATCCCGTGATGGTGACAAAAAAAGGTGACCTTTTGTTGAAGGAGGATGCAGTCGAACTTTACAGAAACAGGATGATGAAAAGGGCCTTGGTTGTAACACCTAATATAAGGGAGGCGGAGGTGCTGACCGGTTCACCAATAAAAAACATTAACGACATGGAGGAGGCCGCCGAGTTTCTTCACGATATAGGAGCGGAACATGCAGTCATCAAAGCTGGATTATTTGAAAATAAGGTGGTAGATGTTTATTTCGACGGCACCGATTTTCAGGTTATAGAAGGAGAGCTGTTAACCGGCCATAAACACGGAACCGGATGCACCTTTTCTGCCGCTATAACTGCCATGCTGGCTTTGGGTTCAGATATGGACTATGCTGTTAGACTGTCCAAAAAGTACGTTGAGGACGCCATCAGAAAGGGTGTGGCTGTGGGTAAAGGGGAACAGCCGGTTAATCACAACGTTTGGTCCATGCAAAAGGATTTTTTAGACCGATAACGTTCGGGTAACGATGCAGTTCCTTGAAATCAAAGAGCTTCGAAAGCGATTCGATAGGGTGAAAGCGCTTAGAGGCCTAGACATGTCCGTGGTAAAAGGAGAAATCTACGGATTCCTGGGCCCTAACGGAGCGGGTAAGACCACTACTTTACGCATAATAATGGGACTCATCGACAGCGACCGAGGAGCTGTCAGATTAAAGGGTAAAAGTATTGATTACACCCGTAGAAAGGGTATAGGATATCTTCCCGAGCGGTTATCCCTTTACGGAAGGATGACCGTTGAGGAGAACTTGTTCTTTTTTTGTAGGTTAAAAGACTGTGAGAAAACAGAGCTCGCTCGTATAGCTAGAGAGTTCGAAATCAATGATTTGCTGGACCGAAAAGTGAACACCCTTTCCAAAGGTGTTCGACAAAAACTGGGTCTTGCACAGGCACTCATAGGGGATCCACATCTGTTGGTGCTGGACGAACCCACTTCCGGACTGGACCCAACCGTCCGTCGGTGGGTAAAGGATAAGATGCTGGAACTGAAAGATCGGGGTAAGACAATATTGTTCTCCAGCCACGTACTTAGTGAGGTGCAGGAGGTTTGCGATAGAGTGGGTATAATCAGCAGCGGTCGTATGCTCACCGAAGATAATATCGATTCGCTAACCGATAAATTACGGTTGGAAGATAGATTGATAATCACCGCTAAATCCACACCGGAAGCGCTGCGGTTCATCGAAAATTTAACACAGGCGAAACGTCCTAGGGTAGAAAACGGAAATATTGCCTTTTACTGTGATAAAAAAAATAAAATAGAGATTTTAAAAAAGATAATAGCTAGCGACCTCGACCTTCTAGATATTAAAATCAACGAGCCCGACCTTGAGGAGATATTCGTTAAACTGACGGAGGGTGCCGGATGAAGTTAAATCAGTTAAAACTCATCTTCTCCAGGAAAATGTGGAAAAGGATATTCTGCATCGCAAGCAAGGAGTTCAAAAACAATCTGCGGAACGGGTGGATATTGGTATTGGTCATAGTATTCATATTGATGTCCCTGATGATCTCGTTTTATGGTACCTCGGGTGATAAGGGTGAACACTGGCATCATCTGGAACAAGCGGTAGTTTACATGGTAGGTTACATGGAGTTCATGGCCCCTATATTGGGTATAGTGTTCGGCTACGGCTCCATAGTGGGCGAGCGCGAAAGCGGTTCGCTAGAATTACTTTCCTCCTATCCCTTAGACAAGGGTGAGATAATCGCAGGCAAATTCTTAGGATTATGGGCACTTATCGCGGTATGCGTCGGCGTCGGCCTCGGTGTAGGAGGTTTAGTTCTTTCTACGTTAGTCACGGAGATGATATGGGCCGAGTATTACTTATTCGTGTTCGGTTCCATAATACTTGGTGGAGTTTACCTATCCCTTTCTATGATGGTATCGACCATTTTCAAAACCAGTAACTCCGCTGTCTCCGCTTCAGTGTTTATTTTGTTCCTTTTTAACATACTTTGGTTTTTCATAATGTATGCAGTAGCGGAAGCCACTTTTGGATGGGAAAGTATGGTCGAAGGTGTGGCTCCTCCAACGTGGTATTTTTCCATCCAATTTTTTAATCCCGTGATAATTTGGTATACTTTATTGGCTCTGAACTTGCCTGCGTTGAGACAGAGTGCCATGGAGCTTGGAGGGAAGGAGGTAGAGGTGTATCCAGAGCTGTACCAAACATGGTCTATGATTGTAATATTAATCCTCTGGATAAGCATACCTTTATTGATAAGCGAATACAGAATTCGAAGGATGGATATGAGTTAGTAGGTTAGAAAATCTTTTAAATAATAGGCTACATAAAGATGTTTAATGGTACGAGGAATCAGCCATAGGGTAAGGGAGACACTCAGAGAAGAGTTAGGTGACCTTGGTGAAAGTATTTATGAAAAACAGTGCTGGGACCTCGGTGTGCCCCCGGATTCGCTGAGTTACGAGGATCTAGACGGTCTTTCCGAGAAGGTATTCGATGCGGTACGCTACTTCGTAGGTATCAAAAAAGCGGAAAATGTAAAAAATAGTATCCGAAAGTATGTTATTTTAAACAGATTGAATGAGTTGGAATCTTTAGAAAAAAGTGTGGTTCGATTATTTAAGGAATGCAAACTACATCTAGAATTAGGTTCTACAAACCTTTCACTCGGGCATATGGGGGAAGGGTTAAAGGATTTTGAAAAATCTTTAAAGATAGCTGAGAACCTCAATAAAAACGACCTCAAGATAGAAACCTATTTGGGGCTAATTCAGGCAAATCTAGAACTCGGCGAGTTGGACAGGGCAAAAGAGATCATAGAAGATTGTATTTCGCTGACCGATGGAATGGGTGACAAAAACAAAAAAGCTGAATCTTTACGATATTTAGGAGTACTCAAGTGGAGACGTGGGAAATATGACGAAGCTTTAGAGAATTTGGAAAAATCACTTTCCCTGTATAGAGATGAATGGGATCGTAACGGTATCGCGGTGGTGTACGATACTCTAGGTGATTTGTACGGGGAGATGGAGGAATACGATAAGAGCTTAGAGTATTACAAGAAAAGTGGAGATATATACGGAGATGAAAAGAATCAATACCAAAGGGTAGTTTCTTTCATGAATCAAGGTGTCATATATTCTCTCCAGAAGGATTGGGAGAAGGCTGCTGAACTTTACAGTCAAAGCAAGAGCTTAGCTGAAGAACATCGGCTACCCAATCTACTAGCGTGGTCTCTCTTCAATCTGGGAGAATCTTATATATATAAAGAGGATTATGATAAAGCAGAAGATGCGTTTCAAGAGTCCTTGAAACTTCTAGAAGATCAACAGGACCACTTCGGAGAAGCGGGTGTGAAAGTCAAATATGGACAGCTGTGTGTTGAAAGGGAGGAGTATGAAGAGGCAGAGGAAAACTTGGCCGCTGGAATCAAAATACTCCGAGATCTTGGAATACCTAGATATTTAGCAGATGCACTGCACGAACTTGGAAAAGCAAAGAGTGCTCTTGGTGATGAAGAAGATGCCCGAAATCTCATCGAAGAAGCTGTGGATATATACGAAGAACTCGGATTGGAGGAGAGAAAGGAAAGGGTACTCGAAGATTTAAACGAGTTGACCAAATGATTAAAATACGGAGAGCATGTTCCATACCGTGGTACAATGGCAAAACCCACTAAATTCCTGAATGATACGCTGGGAGAAAAAATCGAACTACTTCTTAAAGACGGTAGAGTATTATCCGGTGTCCTTATTGGATATGACGATCATATGAACCTCGTGCTTGAAGATGCTACTGAAGAAACCGAGGATATGTTGAGAAGGATGGGTACTATCGTGTTGAGAGGTAATAACGTTGTAGCTCTCAATCCTATCTAGATTCTCGTTCCTCTCTTTTTTTCTTCTCTTCCGTGTAGGATGCAATTTCCTCTTCGGAGGGTTGTTCCTCGTTAATAGATAGATATCCAGGTTCTACTTTTTTGGTGATGTACACGCCTTTTCCGGCTTTCATTATGTTTTCTCCCTCTTCAATGGCCCTTTTTGCATCTACACACAATATAACCGGTTTTTCTGTACGCACCACTCCAGCACCTACAGCGGATTCATAGGTTTCGCTCAGGTGTACGTAAGAACGATCCGATGGTTTTATTCCTCCTTCGAGGAGAAGTTCAGCTTCCTTCTCGGTCGTTGGGAAATACAGTTCATCGGGTATATCCTCTGTGGGCAAATCAAGGTCGACTTCCACAGAGTGTGCATAAGTGGCCCTTATATGCCCTTCTTCTACCTGATACCTACCCTTGGGATCAGTAGCAACCAATGCGTCCATGTGGTATCGTCTTAACCAGTGGAATCTTTTCTGCCTATTTCTAAGAGCTTTGATGTAGTGTTCTAGATCCACCCATCCACGTCTGTCCATATCCAATCCGTACTTGTCAGGGAAGTGACGAAGAATTCCCGCAGTGGTTTTACCCAGGTTTTTTATCTCTTCGTCGCTCATTATGAACTTTCCCCTCTCACCGCAACCCGGGCACTCGTCACCCCGGTAATAGCCGTCAGCTTCACATTCCCGTATCATAACAATCACAAGAACAGTGAAAATGAGAGTGTTGATAAATGTTTTGGTGGATAGCTATCGGTAAAGTATATTTTCAACCCTCTCATATGTGTATGATAGTCGAATTGGTCTGACAGGTGCCTCAATGAAGAAAATACCCAGCGGAATTAGTGACCTGGATTCCATTTTACACGGTGGTTTACCCGCCGGTTCAGTTGTACTTTTATTCACTGAAATCGGCGCCGGGGGACTGGAATTCACATATACCTCTTCTGCAAAACTACTCAAAGTTCGGGAGACCCCGAAGGATTTAACTATAATTTTAGGTGATGAATGCAAGAAAGCGATATTACCTGAAAAAATATTCTACATATCTTTCTCCCGTTCAAAAGAAGACATCCTTGAAGAGATAAAGATGTCATTCAATCAAGATTACTACGATGCGATAAACGCTGGTCTTAACTTTAAGGACCTCTCCGATGGCTACTTCCGACGAACGATGGTTCCCAGCAGCTGGACCGGTCGGTCCGGAGCTACTATATTTTCCAACAACGGAGGAACCGATCTTTTAACAGAGCTGGTTGAATTTTTGGATGCCAATGCTAGTGATAACGTGGTGATAATAGATTCGCTCACCGACCTCTTAACAAACTCAAACATAGATACCGAAAAACTTGTGACGATAGTTAAGGGTATGAGGCGGGCTTCAAAATCATGGGGCGGCATAATTTATTTGCTTCTTTCAAAAGGAATTGTTGACAAAAGGATCGAATACCTGCTTACCGACAGTGTGGACGGGGTTTTTTCTTTTGAATGGTCTAAAACCCACAGAAGTTCACAACGACAGCGCTACATGACAGTTGAAAAATTCATGAGTGTACTGCCCCATCTCAAGAGAGAGAAAATAGCAAGGTTCACTGCGGAGGTAACAAACTACGCAGGGTATCATGTTGTAAATTACGAAAAAATAAGGTGAAATATAATGGAAGAAAGGGTAACTACGGGTATAGAGGGTTTGGATACGATGTTGAATGGAGGAGTACCGAAGGGTCACGTATTCACGGTGATGGGTTCTTTTGGTACGGGTAAGACCACATTTGCACTTCAGTACCTTTGGGAGGGTCTTCAGAAAGGTGAAAAATGCGTTTACATCTCTTTGGAAGAGAACAAAGAGGACATAGTTACTACCGCTAAATCATACGATTGGGACCTTAGCCAATACATCGATTCCGGAGATGTGGTTATCGAGAAGCTGGAGCCAGCCGACGCCGATGCCACCATACATAAATTGAAAAGTGAACTTCCGGATTTTATCAACAGTTTCGGGGCCAAGAGGATAGCCATCGATTCCGTATCTCTGTTGAACATGCTTTCGGATAAGCAGCAGCAGAAGAGAGAACGGCTATTTGGTTTGTGTAACATGGTCAGGGAGACCGGAGCAACAACTCTGCTCACCGCCGAGGTTAAGGACGATAACCCCAGCAGTTCAAGGGACGGTTTAGTCGAATACACCGTCGATGGTGTTATACTGCTGCGTTACGACCATGACAAGCACGACGTTCAGATGAGTATCCAGGTGATCAAGATGAGGAGAATCGAACATTCACGTTCAATCAAACCCTATGAGATAATCGACAGCGGTATAAAGGTGCATACAGAGGGCGCCGTATTTTAGGTGATATAAAATGGGAGTCGCCATAGGGAGTATATTATCGTCCGAAGAGGTGGATTTTACCGATTTAAGGGGTAAAAAAATCGCTATGGACGGGTACAACATAATTTACCAGTTTTTAGCTAGTATCAGGCAAAGAGACGGTACTCCTTTGATGGATTCCAATGAAAACGTCACCTCTCACCTATCCGGTCTTCTTTACAGAAACTCCAACTTTTTGATGGAAGGTTTAAAGCCCATATATGTTCTGGACGGCGAGCCCGACGTTATGAAAGAGGGAACACTTGAGAAACGTAAAGAGCGAAAAAAGGAGGCTGAAAAAGAGTATGAAAATGCCTTGGAAAAGGGTGACTTGGAGAAGGCAAGAACCAAGGCACAACAGACATCTAGGATGAGCAAGGATATAGTCCAGGGCAGTAAAAAACTGCTGGAGCTCATGGGCATACCGTGGGTTCAGGCGCCGGCGGAAGGCGAGGCACAGGCTGCTCACATGGTAATCAAGGGTGATGCGTGGGCCGTCGGTAGTCAGGACTTCGATTCACTTCTATGCGGAGCTCCCAGATTGGTGAGGAATCTGACCATCACCGGTAAAAGAAAGATGCCTGGAAGGAACGAGTACAGGGTGATATTGCCGGAAATAATAGTGCTGGACGATGTGTTGGAAGAACTTGAAATCAGCCGTGAACAGATGATCGATATAGCCCTGCTTTGCGGTACCGATTACAACGAAGGAGTCAAAGGGATAGGACCAAAAAGAGGGCTGAAAAAGGTAAAAGAAATGGGCGCCCTCGAATCGGTGCTGGAGAGTGAAGGAGAATGTATCGGAAATTACGATGCTATCAAGCTGTTGTTTTTAGAACCTACGGTTACCGACGAATACGAAGTAAATATCGGTGAACCCGATGTTGACGGTGTGGTGGATTTTCTTTGTGGGGAGCGGGATTTTTCGGAGTCACGGGTTAGAGATGTTTTAGAAAAGGTGATGGATTCTTACGATAAAGAAAAGCAGTTGGATCTATTTTCCTTCGGTTGATTCACATAAACTCGTCCAAACTCGGCATGGATACCTTATCGTTTTCAAAAAGCGAATCTATCTGCTCTTCTATCTGCTTTACACGCTGACCTAGGTAATCCGGCAGTTCGAACCTTTCTATCATCTTTAGAGATGTGTCTAGGTACTTTTTTACACCTCCTTTGTGGATGGTCAGCGTAAGATTACCACCACAGGTGCATTTATCACTCAAAGGCGGCCTTCTGTATTTTTTGTTGCATTTGGTACATCTCACCCTTTGTAGGCAGAATTTGTTGAAATTTCCCATGAGGTCAGGTATGAAATGATCTTGGATCACCCGTGAGACCACGTCGTGTTCGTCCACCGCTCTTATTATCTTGGCTACCTGTATCTGAGCCTCCATCTTCTCCGTCATCTTCCCTAATCTAGTGTAATTACTGCTCTTAGGCCCTTCGGAGATATCCAACGTTTCATGCGTATATCCAAAACCTTCGTACTGCTTTTCCGTACCAAGCCTCTTTTCCACGGTCTCCATAATATCCATCAATTCCTTTGGATCCGCGAAATCCATCGCCCTTTGATAAAACTCAAGAGGATAATTCCACATGGTATCTACGTTGTGTGCCTCCTTATCTATCTCATCGGGATTGATCCGGGTGGTTAAAACCAACGGTGCGTCCATCTTTCCTCCCCGCTTCTCTGGTAGGAAGCTCTGTGAAAAATTCAATAGACCGTCCAGGAGTAGCATTATGCAGTCCTCGTCGCCATCACAATTACGCCTTTTGGCTGCGTGGAAAAAGGGATGCGCATATCCAGCCTTCCCTTTATTGAAGCCGATCAGTCTGCCCAGAACTCCACCGGACGTATGGGGTGCCAGTCCCACCACCAGATGCCCTATTAAATCCGTGGTTTTCTCCGCCTCATAGAAGGGCTCCAGTTCGTAGTACTTCTCTAAAAGCTCGTCCACAAAGTTGGTTACCTTTACCAGGTAGGGCCCTGCACTCTTCGAAGCGATAAAATCCTGAACCATTAGTTCTACTACCTGGTCTTCTTCCTTCAACTCTTCACCGTGAATGTCATGAGTATAGCCCAGCTCTACAGCCCTTTCAACCGATAGGCCGATCTCCTTCGGTTTAAAGTGAGTTACCGGAAGGTCGGTCATATCGTACCGGGTAGTGCCGTCTTTGAACACGTATATGTCGTGCTTTGCACGGAGTATCCCCTTCTCCATAGCCTCCGGTGTTTTTGTTTTGTTCATCATCCTCTTTACCCCTTTGAGCCGAGATATGTTCCCTCCTCCTTCCAGAATCACCAGTGCCTGTCGATAGATGTTTTCTATTGGTATCCTCTGTTTTCTCGGTTCGTCAATTATCTCCGCTCGGCCACCGCAGCTGCACCGTATCTGTGCGTTCTTCTTACCGCATTTATCGCACTTACGAGCACTGACCTCCACCTCGATTACTTTTTTCTTTACCGCCTCGGGAATCAGCCTTTGGGCCCCCCCCATCGTTTGACAAAGGAAATAAGGAGTGAACCGCTGGGTTCATCCGCCTTTCTTTAGCTTTCTCCGGACGAGCCATTCGCGAGCCTATGGAAGTCGGTCCCTTGCTCCTTATGATCGTACCGGATAGTTCGCACACGTACTGCAAAGGATCATCAGCGTCGCTTTCACCTTTCTTTTCTAAAGTATGTATATCGAGGCCGAGTGAGTATAGAAAAGGTTCGTACTCTTCCACAACGATTTTATCCTCTTTAACGAAGTGAGGTAGACCGATATCTTCCATGATCTTCTTAGTTTCTTCGTGGAACTCGATTATCAAATCATCTTCTTCAACAGAGTTCTCAGATACGTAATCTCTGAGAGAGGAAATACTTTCAGTGTCGGTGTAATCCCAAAAATAGACGTAATTAGGGTGCAGTGCTTTACCCTCTTTTGATAGTTCAACCGCTTTCTTTGGAGTTATCTCCTCAGCACTGAAGTCAACGTCCGCTTCTTGTATCCACCATTCGTGACAGTATGCTCCCGGTACTAGTGGATGATTGTTTTCTAAAAACTCTCCAAATGGAATCAATATCTCTCCCATATCGATAATCTCTTTCAATTTAGTCTTCAGTTTTAGCGCTTCCTCCACCGAGTTTACCTTTAAAACGGTACCGTCGTGAAGAAGCACGGTTGGACCTTCTATGGAATCACATGGAGTTACCGCTCCCGCTTTCCCCGGTCGTTCGATCTTTACCTGTGTACCCAATGCCATAAATTCTCCTGACAAGTACATGGTAGCCGGGTTTACGGCTATAGATGCGAGGCCGAGAGTTCTCCCCCTGCCGTATCTCAAGCGCAGGCCACCTTTTACCGACGGATGTCCGAAAACCGGCCGGCCGGCGATGGTTTCCTTGATATATTTGAAGTTAGGTGAGATACCCCTTTCTCTTTTCTCGTCTTTATCATCTTTGCTGCTGGCGTATTTAGAGATGTACTCGTTCAGAAACTCCCATCCCTCTATGTTCAGTTTATCGACGTGTTTCTTTAATTTCTGTCCTTTCAAACACATCCCTTCCGTTATTACCAAACACGCCCCACCTCTGATCCTGTTGGTATCTACCCTTGGCAGATCCCTGTTTCCCGATACCTCTTCCTTCTCCGTCCCCTCTCCACTTATACTAACCGGGCATCCATTGATGATTATATCAATTTCTTCCGCAGATGGTGTGTACTGAAGGCTTCTCGCCTTTTTGTAAAGAGGTACCTCTTCCTTGAACCGCTGTACTTCCATGGACGTAGCTTTGAACGCGCCTATTCCCAACTCCCTTCGAACTATATCTGCAATTAGAACGCTCATAGCCTGGCCGGTTCCTCCGGCCGAGCGGATCGGTCCTGCAAAGGAAATTTCAGCGTAGCTCGTTCCGTTGGAATTCTTTTTAACTTCGACCTTTCCTATACCCTCTAAAGGAGCTACTAGGATTCCCTCGGTGAGCACTGCCAATCCTATCCTTACTGCGTTCTCCAACCTTTCAGCAATCGATCCTTGATTTCGTGCGGCCACCTCTTTGGCTATCATTATGGAAACTTCTTCCCTACTGTCGTACTTTTCACTCAACTCCCTTATCTTCTCCGCGGTGGTCTCTATACCGGTGAGTTCCTGGGCCCTCAGGGCGAGGTCCTCCGCCATAGGAATTTCAACTTCCGTAGAGGGGTCGTAACCCCTTTTTCTAGCTAACTCCGCGACGGCGTAACACCTTTTAGCTTCACTCTCCAACGACTTGAAATACCTTCCAATTTTGTCTGAATAAACTAACTCTGGCATGCTGTTATCCCCCCATGGATATCCCGAGTGCGATCCCATGGCACATAAAGCGGATACGACAATAGGATGGTGTTTAATTAAGCTTACTGTTACTCCCTTTTTTATACATCAACCGAAAGAATATTGAAGCAGTTAAAACCATGTTAGAAATATGTCTTTCAGGGAAGCTATAGAGATCATAAAAGATACTGAAAAGGGAGCGGCGCAATTGGCTATGGATGCCGTGAACAGCG
>JAFDUB010000059.1 GCA_019594025.1 Thermoplasmata archaeon | reverse complement strand
GTGATAAATAAATTGGAAGAGGCTTTAGGCATCGAAGCGGAAAAGAATATGCTCCCCATGCAGCCGGGAGATGTAGAAAAAACCTATGCGGATATATCAAAGGCAAAAAATATGCTCGGATTCGAGCCGAAAACCAGTGTGGAAAAGGGCATAGAGCATTTTGTGGAATGGTACAAAAAGTACCACGATCTAATTTAAAGACCGACGCCTAAGTATGTCACACCGTCTAATTTACTCGGATCCAGAAGTCGGCGCCCGTCCAGCACAATTTTATTCTTCATAACGGCAAAATCATCGGATGTCAATTCTTTAAATTCCTGCCAATCGTTCTGTATTATACAGGCATCAGCACCTTCGAGGGCTTCCTCCAAATCACCAGCGTAGTCGATGTAATCCACGACGAAAGAAAAATTTTTCATGGCTTCTGGATCATAACCGACTACCTCAGATCCCCTTTTAACCAATTCCTTCACCATGGGCAGTGCTCTGGTCTCCCGGATATCATCGGTTCCGCCTTTGAAGGCCAAACCGAGTACGGTAACTTTCTTATCTTCGAGAGAACCCATATTTCTTTCCAACATGTCGATGACGTGTACAGGCTGTTCTTCGTTCACTTCCAATACAGCATCCAAGAGATGACTGCTCATACCCAGTTCGTGTGCATATTTAACCAACGCTTTTACATCCTTGGGGAAGCAACTACCTCCGAAGCCGCAGCCGGCGTTCAAGAAATCGCGATTGATCCTGTGGTCCAGCCCCACTCCTCCCATAACATCGTATACGTCTATACCGGTTTCTTCGCAGATGCGTGATACTTCGTTAGCAAAGGATATCTTGGTTGCCAATAATGCGTTGGACACGTACTTTATCATCTCTGCGGTTCTAAGGTCGGTGTATACCTTTGGTGCAGGAAATTCTTTGTAGACTTCGGCGAGGATCTCCATGCTCCTTTTGTCCAAAGCACCGATGACCACCCTATCTGGTTCCATAAAGTCCTTCAGCGCTATTCCTTCCCGTAGAAATTCTGGGTTCATAGCCAGTCCGAAATCGTCGCCTACCTTTTTACCGCTGCTTTCCAGCGCTCTAAGAACAAGTCCGTCGGTGGTACCTGGTTTAACTGTACTCTTAACGCAGACGACGTGATAATCATCCTTTTTAGCAAGAGCTTCAGCGACGTCCTCCGCTGCTTTTTCTATATAGGAAAGGTCCTGTCCGCCGTCTTCTCCTGAAGGGGTGCCTACGCAGATGAATGTTATATCGGTTTTAACAACCGCCCTGGCGGTATCCGTAGTGGCTTTTAGCTTACCGGAAGTTACCAACACACCTAGCAATTCTTCCAAACCTTTTTCATATATGGGAGGTTCTCCGCGGTTTATCATCTCCACTTTCTCTTCATCGATATCAACACATAACACGTCATGGCCAACCGATGCAAAGCCTACTCCGCTCACCAGTCCTACATATCCCGTACCTATCACACTTATACGCATGAAAGGTTCATCGTGCAGGATGTTATTAATGTTTTTATTACTTGAAATCTAATCATTTTTTAAAATCATTAAAACTTATACGAAAGATATTTACCGATTAAACCGTTCCTTGAGGGTGATTAAGATGACTGGTAGGTTACAGCCGGATACTGTAGTATGCGTAGTAGGTCTAGGTTATGTAGGATATCCTCTAGCAAAACTACTGTCCAAACACTTCGATGTGATCGGTTACGACGTTTCCGAGAAAAAAGTAGAGAGCATGAAAGATGAGACTTTTACAGCCACACAAGATCCTGCGGTTATCGGCAAAGCAGACTACATATTGGTCTGCGTTCCGACACCGGTGGCCAGATCCAAGAATCCGGATCTGTCTTACATCGAATCATCAAGCAAGACCGTTGGTAAGTACATGAAGAAGGGAGCGGTCGTGGTATACGAAACCACCGTGTATCCCGGTGTGACCGAAGAATTCGCGGTACCTATATTGGAAAGTGAATCCGGTATGAAGTGCGGTGAAGATTTCTTCGTTGGATACTCACCGGAAAGGGTGAATCCCGGAGATGCGGAGCACGACGTAGACGGAATCGTTAAGGTAGTATCCGGTATGAACGAAGATATCACCGACCGATTGGCGGAATTGTACGGTAAGATCACAGAAGTCTACAAGGCGGAGAACATAAAAACCGCAGAAGCCGCCAAGGTGATAGAGAACGTTCAGAGAGATCTGAATATCGCGTTGATGAACGAACTTTCAATGATATTCAACAAGATGGGTTTGGATACGAATGCAGTTCTCGATGCGGCGGCAACCAAATGGAATTTTCATCGTTACAGCCCAGGTCTTGTAGGCGGACACTGCATCCCGGTGGACCCTTATTATCTAGTTTACAAGGCCAAAGAACTTGGGCATCATCCTCAAGTGATCCTCGCCGGCAGGGCAATAAATGATAACATGCCCAAGCACGTCGCCGAGATGGCTATCAAAGGTATAAACTCCGTGGGTAAAGTGATCAAGGGCTCAAGCTTACTGGTCATGGGTTTGACCTACAAAGAGAACGTCCCGGATACTCGGGAATCGCCTGCAAGAGAGATGATCGCAGCCTTCAAAGAATACGGAGTCAAGATATACGGGCATGATCCTCTGCTGAGTAAAGATGAGATCGAAGCATTCGGTGTTGAGCCGGTGGAAGATCTTGGCGATATAAAGGCCGATTGTGTGGTGATAACCGTTGCCCACGACGAATATCGTCGATTGAAGGCGAAGGAACTGGTCGATAAAGTGATGAAAGATTCTCCGGTACTGGTCGATGTACGCAGGGTGTTCAAAAAAGAAGAGCTAGAATCCATGGGTGTAAATTACATCACACTTTAAAAAAGAAAAAAAAAGGGGTTTAACCCCTGACACCGGCGGTTTCTATGGTTATCACCGCTTCGCCGTCGGGTAGATTCGGAGAATCAACCAGTCGGGCGATACGTTTGTTACCTTTACTCTTCCTAAGATATATCCTGAAGGTTGCGGTGTGTCCGAGTATGTGGCCGCCGATGGGTCTGGTCGGATCTCCGAAGAATTGGTCCGGATTTGCCGATACCTGATTGGTAACGACGATAGCCGCATTGTGCCTGTCGGCGAACTTCAGTAGTTTATGAAGATGTTTGTTCAACGTCTGCTGTCTTTCCGCCAGAGCCCCACGACCTACGTATTCGGCTCTGAAATGAGATGTAAGGGAATCTACCACCAGCAGCTTGATGTCGTGATCTTCGGCCATATCCAGTACCTTTTCGGCCAAAAGCATCTGATGATGGGTATTGTACGCCCTTGCCACATTGATACGCTTAAGTATAGCCATAGGATCCTGCTCCATACCTTCTGCTATCTGGATGATCCTTTCCGGCCTGAAACTGTTCTCAGTGTCGATTATAAACGTTTCTCCATCCAGGCCGCCTTCTTCAACGGACATGGCTGTATTTACAGCTAACTGATGGACGATCTGTGTTTTTCCGGAACCGTATTCGCCGAAAAACTCAGTTATCGCACGGGATTCGACACCGCCTCCGAGGAGGTCGTCTAGCGCCTTGGCGGTGGTGGTCAATTTCGCGATCTCTTTTCTATTCTCTAGTACCTGGTCTCCAGTTACGAACCCGCCGATATCCGCAGCCGCTTTTGCAGCATTGATTATCTTAGCACTGGTTGCTTCACCTATCTCGGCAACATCTGCCAAGACACGGGGTGATTCAACAGCGAGGGCCATGTAATCTTTATAGCCAGCTTCTATGAGCTTCTCTGCAGTTGCGGGTCCTACTCCTGGCAACTTTTCTATATTGTCTTTGCTCATTTTATCGTTCCTAAAAGGGATTTCATACTATTAATACTTCTCCAAGGAGGTAAGTGAAAGTACTCATGATTCATCATGTATGAACCCACACATAGGGCATCTATCGGTAAACATGGATATGAGTTTTTTACATACAGGACATCTTTTACTAATGTTTTCACGGCATTCCGGGCAGATGAGCTCTTTTCCTTCCAGGTTAACCTCACATCGAGGGCATTTGTGATCTTCGACAGATCCATCAACTTCTCTACTAGTATCCTCTTTAATAGTTTCATGTTCCTCATCTTCAACGATAGAATTTTCCTTTTTCCCACTATGGAATACTAATACTTCATGTAAGGAACGTTTACCAACCAGTGCGACTAGAAGGGAAGAGCTAACAACGATAACAACAGACATGATGAGGGGAATGAAATTAAAAGCATGTCTGTAGATGAAGTCGTGAGATAATATTTCTAACCATATAAGTATATTAGGTACGAGTGCCACCACAGAGCAACACAGTAATGGTATAGAACCGATCATAAAATAGCATGAACGTGTTATTTCCTCTATCTTCCTGTATCCAAGACCTATAAAACCACCTATCGTAAATATGATGACACCCCAAAATCCAACGGAAGAAATAGTTATTAATCGTGAAATGTAGTTCAATTCATGTTCAACGGTCTGTTCTTGATATAGTGTGATATGATTCAAAAACATTATCTCTCCAAACGCATCGACGATTATCCAAGGCAAGAACAAAGCGGTCATCAAACCTATGACTGCAGCATAAAAAGCCGTTCGGTATATCTTTTCCAATACACCAGTAGTTACATTCATCTTTTCCCCTCCTTTGTGATATGTGATTTCTTTATGGGTATCGGCTTCACGGGTCTTTTACGTGTGATCTTCATATATATCGTATGATAGTGTAAGCATGCCAGATTTTTTTTTGCAATCCTCGAAGATAGTTTCAATGTAAATATGCCTATGAACAGTAGTAAAAAGGGTGTCTGGAAGAAAACAGAAGAACCACTCCATAATATTCCCATGAATAAAAATCCTATAGCAATAAGTCCTAATGATGGGATGAAAATGATGATTCCAATTATGTATTTTATCCAATCAGATTTCTTTTTACTGAAAACCTCAAGATCATTTAGTAGTAATGAGGAAATAATACCTATACCACCCGCAACAATAAATATGCTAAGAATGATAGATATAAGAGGAAATGATGAATATCTGGATAACCCTATATCTTCCAGATATACGACTTCATCAAATCTATGTGTCCATGTGGTAAAAAATATGAACATCAATCCAACCAAACCTAAAGCAACAATAAAAAATCCCGAGATATATCCTGAAGTCTTCGGTTCCTGAGGCATGCGTTTGTTTGTTGATCCTACGTTATTTACAGACATCTTATATCAGCCGGTTCTCAAGTGGCAAATAAGGTCCATATATAACATTTACGATGACAATGCTCACACGTCGAATATTACACGTATCTCTCCTTCCTGATCAACCTTGATGTCATGATAAGAAACCGCCTTCACCGCCTGTAAGAGTTCATGTCGTTCGTCGTCGATCTCTTCTCCTCTAGCTGTTACAGCCAGTTTCTTCTCGTCGTTGGAAGTGATGCTTACGTCGAATTCAGAGAACAGTAGAGATTCCACTTCGAAGAGGTATATCAATTCAGACAGAAAGTCCACCAATAGCTCTTCGTGATCATGGGCTGACATCTCTATTCGGTACTCACCCACGGATTCGACTTTATCTATATCTGTGATCACGCTGAACAAACCTTTCGCCGCCTCGCCAAAGGTTTCTTCAAGAGTTTCGCCGGTAGCCTTTATTCCTATATCCGCGGTGTGGTCGAACTGTTCGTAAGCCATTTGCTCACTCTACCGAAAGCAACTTAGAGCCTGTTACATCGTTCAATCTGCGGATCAGCTTCACTTTCTCGGGCACGATGGCCGTCAACTCCACAACGTTATGGATCATACCGCCCTTCAGATGCCCTCCGACGGCTGCATGGTCCTTGCCGGAAACCACAGCGTGCAGATGTATGCTTCCGTCCTTAGCGGCACTTCCGCATAGTGATAAAAGCTCCATACAATCGGGATAATCTTTCCACTGATATTCGCCGCTCTCCGAATCGTAGTAACCTAACTGAAAGTCCTTCAACATCCCGATACAGGATACAACCATGGCTCCTTGTGTATCTTTGAATAATTCCGTAAGTACCTCAAAAATGTCTGTTTCATGATCCAGCTTCGCCATGAGTATGTTTCCCTCTCTTCTGTATTCCATAGAACGGTTTAAACTCCGTAGAGGTATATAATTTTCGCCCTGTAACGATGAACTAAAAAATCAGAGAATATCTGACAGATCGTGATATGCCTTTTTCCTTGGAGCTATCTTTTCAACCAGCACTTCTTTTTTCTCTTCATCGACCCAGTATATCGCTCTGTATTCGCCTATTCTTAAACGGTAAAGGTCCGGTTCCCAGGTTCCGGATAATTTAGAAATATATTTACCGCTTTCTGACCGTTTAGGCGCTCGGGCGAGTTTGTCCAAACCCTCTTTGAACCGCTTTTGCATATCCATAGGAAGTTTCTTGAGTTCCCTTACAGCCTTCGGGTTCAAGAGGATGTCATAAGTCTTCAAGTTTAACGTACTCCTTGCGGTCTGTTCTTTCTATCCGTCGATAAACTTCGTTTATTAGATCCAATTCGTCCTTGCTCAACTTAAGGAGTCTCTCGATTATCTCATCGTAAGTCTCACCTTTCCTTCCCAGCATCTTTAAATCGTGTTTCGTACTGTATTTAACAGCAATTGTTGTTCTGCTCATGTATGTTGTATAATGATTATAATACTTATAAATTTTATGCAAACACAATTGCCAAAGAGGTTATCATGGATAAATCGTATAGAGCTTTGATGAAAAAACTACAAAATAAAGATATGAATTATCGCACCGGAGTACAAAAATTAGTCCCGATGTCGAATTGTTAGAAATAACTCCAAAATAACACTTCACTTCAGTGCCGTGGCTTCGATGCCCAACTCTTCCTCTACCGAGCGAGCAAATTCCTTGGCACTACCGTGTACGGTAAAAACTCTCTCAGGTTGGCATCTTTTTACGTAATCCATGAGTTCGTCGAACCCGGCGTGGTCGGACAGCGGAAACTGTGCATCTATGTTCATGGAGTGAAAGAACGAGTAAAAGGCGCACCATCCCGACAGATAGGCGCATGTGCCGTTGTTCTTCCTGGCAAGTTCAACCAGAGCTCCGGGCGATTTTTTCAGATCAGAAGGCGGGACGACGGCGGTAAAATTTCCTTCTGGTGTTCCCACATCGTACTTCAAAGAAACACCGTGTTTGTTGTATATTTCATTCAACCTGGCAACCTTCTCGGGGACGTACGGGACTTCGCCGATGCTGTTCAGAAGAGATATGGCTTCCTGAGCCTTGCCGAATTCATAGGCACCGAAGACGACCGGTCCTTCGTCGACCTCGGATCTTGTCCAGGCCAGCATATCATCGATAACCTCTTTTTTTGAAGGTAGACGATAATCTATCTTTCCATAAGTAGTCTCGATTATCAACGTATTGCATCTGTATGCAGATGCTTTACCGCAGGTTTTCCCTCCGTCGGTGTTGAAATCCCCGGTATACAATACATCTTCAACCATGACCATGGCAGAGCCGAATACGTGTCCCGCAGGATACAAAGTGATATCAAATCCTCCTACAGGCCGGGGAAACCCATAGTGTATACCTTTACCCCTTCGTTCACCGGTGCGTACGCCTAAGATATCCAATGTATGGTGGGTCATGTAGGCGTCCTTCACCAGATGATCCATGTGTCCGTGGGTGACTACTCCGATGTCACTCTGGCGCGAAGGGTCCAGTATTACCTTTCTATTTTTGTCTTCTAAACAGATCCCGTGTTCGTATCTTATCTCCATCTAAGAGTGCTCCTTATCGTATTCAAATCGATAACGGGTAGGAACCCGCATCTTCAGTGTTGTCCAGTATGGGCAGGAATTACATTTGTAACCGATGGTTACCGTACCGCCGAAGATAGTTTCGTTCTTAGTTTTATTCAAATTTCCACCGCAAACGGGACATTTTCCTTTGAGATTTTTTCTCTCTTCCACATGTCTCGCTTCGATGTGGGTATGAACGAACGGTGAGGTAACAGCGATCTCTCGTAACCGGTCATGACCTACGGTATAGGAGGGGTTCTTTATACGTAGTTCTTTGATAACTAACTCTCTGAGTTTACGTAAAGAACCCACCGCCTTCATCCTTCTTATGACTATCCTAAGTGCATCCTCTATTTCCTTCTCACTAGGGATGGTGTAGGCCATCGTGGTTATAATCGCAAGGAACTACTTAATTTTATCTATTACGAGGTATTCTCGTATAGTTTTACAACACTCTCAACAGCAGCCTTCGCCCTTTCGATCCTCTGTTGGGCCTGCATCCGGGTCATACCCGGTCCGGTGATTCCCAAACTTACGGGTTTATCGAATTCCAGTGCCAGATCTGCGATCTTCCTGGCGGCATGAGCTATCACGGTTTCGTCGTGGTCCGTTTCGCCCTTGATAACCGCACCCAGGGTGACAACACCGTCTATTTCTTTTTTGTTCAGCAGTCGTTTGATAGCCAAAGGCATATCGAATACACCTGGTACGTGGATCACTTCTGCAACTTCCGTACCCAGGAAATCAGCGTGTTCTTTCGCCCTCTCTAGCATCATACTTGTGATATCGTAGTTGAATTGCGATACCACTATACCTATCTTCATTTTTTTAACCATATATATCATCTCCTTATTGGACCTGCATCGGGATGTCCTTCTCTCTGCCCGGTTCCAGCGGCTCGCTGAAGTCTATCGGGACGGAATAGCAGGTCATATGCGTTAATAGCATGCTCTCTCGCACGATTATGTGCAAGTTCGGCAAGCTCGGTTTCATTATCTGCTTCGTCTTCGTGAACGAAGACTTCCAGAATGTGAATATCATGTTTGATCTCAACGTCAAGTAACGAACGTGAGGCCTGGTCGGCACATTGTTTGTCTATTGGCTCCGGGCCCGGCATCCCCAGTGCGATGACGATATCGCAACCGTTCTTGATCAGTCGTTGGGATGCTATAGCCAGGTCCTTTATACCCGGGACGGTGTACCTTTCGGTGGTATATCCCGTACCTATGGAAGCTAGCTCGTCAACCACGCTTTTATACATATTGACGCGTGCGAAGGTGGTGTCGGCGATACCGATCTTCTTCATCTGCCTTCCACCTCATCTAACTCCTTCTTCATGCCGTACCAATCTATTATCTTCCTTATTATCTTACGGGTTGCATCTAGGTCATGATTGTAATGTTCAAGACGTTTAACTTCCGATTTTATCCCCCTCTTCCCCAATTCCTCTTTCAGTATCTCTTCATCATGGGTCTGGTCATACCCTAAAGCTATCACGTCCGGCTGTATCTCTTCGACCACCTCAAAACGATCCCCCGTCCGGCCGATGATAACTTCATCCACCGGTTTAAGTGAACCTACCATATGTGCCCGTGTCTCTTGACTCATCAAGGGTTCGTGCTTATTTAGTCTAACGGTTTCGTCGCTTGCGACCACCACGACTAATCGATCACCCAATTTTTTTGCTTCCTGGAGGTAGTTTATATGTCCCATATGTATCAGGTCGAAGACACCTGCGGCCATCACCGTTCTTTTAACCATGCCGCTTCTCCCAGGCCTTCTTGATGTCCTTACCTTCCAATAGAGGAATATCGTTGGCTTTACCGTATTCCGCAGCCTCCGCTTCGGTCATACTATCTCCGTCGGAGGACAGCATCTCACAGATGGTCATGCTGGGATACATGTCGGCTAGCACCAGTAGTGCAGTCGTGAGTTCAGTGTGCCCCATCCTGTTATCCACCAGACCGTCGGTGGCATTAAGCAGGAATACGTGCCCCGGGGTTCTGAATTCCTTACCGAACAACCTTCTTGCATCATCGTCGTCCATACCTTCTAAACTTTCACCGATCTCGGCGAACTTGCTGATAGTCAACGCTCTGTCATCGTCGGATATACCGGTGAAGGTATCTCGGTGATTCACCGATAGAGTGAACGTGGATATCTCATCGTATGGTATGTCATCAGCTTTCATATGAGATAATATTTCATATTCCGAAGAAGCGTGTTTATAAACTTCATGAAGATACGGCAGCTCAAGTTTTTTCCAAGTCTCCGGCGGTACTGTCACGCATATCAACCCACCGGCGTCCCTTCTCAGCCGTCTGACTTCATCCGGACCCACGTTAAATGAAGGTATCACCAGATCCACTTCTTCCTCCCTTCCATCCACGTCGTATATCATGGCGAACCGTCCTTCTTTTACCGTCCGTATTACTTCTTCGATTGAATCGTTCATCGCTGTAAAAATCAGGATACATTATAATAGACTTTTGGTACGGCGAGTTTTATGATTTCTCCTTACAGTAGGGTTTTACAGATACCAACTATACGGTAGCTATAGCTGCCGCGCCGACCATATATTATTATAGTAAAAGTTTTATAGTGTTGTGCGATTATGGATGTTCAGTAATAAAGGTGATCAAGATGAACGATTCAATCGAAGAAGTAATACGGACGGTAAAAGAAGGACGGTTCGCCATGATATACGACGTGGATGGAAGGGAGGAAGAAGTGGATCTGGTGATACCT
>JAFDUB010000012.1 GCA_019594025.1 Thermoplasmata archaeon | reverse complement strand
TTCCGCCAGGAACATGGCGATATTCGAGAAGGAGGGATTGGATATACTAGCACCATGTCCCTACTGCCATCAGGCACTTAGCGAGGCAAAACATGTTATGGATAACAACCCCGCTCTTAGGGAGAAAATCAATTCTCATCTTGAAACGGAAGGACTCACTTACAAAGGTACTGTAAAACATTACCACGTACTGGATCTTTTACATGACGTGATCGGTATTGAAAATATAAAAGAACATGTTGAGGAACCCTTGGATGCAAATATTGCAGCACACTACGGCTGTCATCTTATACGCCCAAACGATATCCCAAGACCGGACGATTCAGAGAATCCGCAGAAGCTGGAAACCTTATTAAAAACGATCGGTGCCAAGAGCGACTATTACAAAGAAAAATTGGACTGCTGTGGGGCCCATATAATGGTAAATGAGTCTGAATCAGCACTCACCAAAACAGGGCAAAAACTCCAAGCGGTAGAGGAGCAAGGTTTCGATGCATTAACAACCTTATGTCCTTGGGGCCACAGGATGTTCGACGCTAAACAGGACAACGCCGCTAAAATCGTAGGAGGCTCAATTGATGTTCCCGTGTTATATTATTTACAACTTCTCGGGATTGCCATGGGAAAAGATCAGAACGCCCTCGGTTTAACCTTGAACCTTAGTCCAACAGATAAATTAAGTTTTATAGAGGAGGAGAGTTGAAATGGTAAAGATCGGTGTATTTATCTGTCACTGCGGTACCAACATCGGAGGGGTGGTGGATGTAGATGAGTTGGTTGAATTCTCTTCACAGCTGGATGATGTTGTATTAGCCACTGATTATAAGTACATGTGTTCGGACCCGGGAGCTAGAGTAATTAAAGATGCTATAGATGAGCATGAGCTGACCCGGGTGGTCGTCACTTCGTGCAGCCCCCGTATGCACGAACCCACCTTTCAGTCGGTGATCGAAGATGCTGGATTGAACCGTTTCTGTCTTGAGATGGCTAATATTAGGGAGCACTGTTCGTGGGTACATAAAGATGAAAAAGAAGAGGCTACCCAGAAAGCGAAGGACCTTGTGGCCATGGCGGTTAGAAAGGCAAAAACACTTGAGCCTTTAAAGAGCTTCCAGAAAGAAGTTGTACACGACGCCCTGGTCATAGGTGCGGGTATAGCCGGGATTCAAGCGTCTCTGGATTTGGCGGAAGCCGGCAAAAAGGTTTACCTGGTGGAGCGAGAGCCCAGTATAGGCGGTCGGATGGCACAGTTGGACAAAACTTTCCCCACCCTGGACTGCTCCTCTTGTATTTTAACACCTAAGATGATGGATGTGCCCCGGCACCCAAATATCGAATTACTTACCTACTCTGAAGTAACGGAGGTTGACGGAAGCGTAGGTGATTTCAACGTGAAGGTGAAACGTAAGCCTACCTACGTTGATTGGGATAAATGCAACGGCTGCGGCGAATGCGCCCAGGTTTGCCGTATGAAAGGAAGGGTGGAGGACGAATTCAACGAAGGTTTAGGCACAAGATCCGCCATATCCGTACCGTTTCAACAGGCGGTTCCTCTAAAGTACACTATTGACCCGAACAAGTGCCTTATGCTTCTCAGCGGTAAATGCGGTGAAAGCCCCCCATGTCAGGATGTATGTGAACTCGGAGCCATCGACTATGAACAGGAGGAAGAGATAATAGAGCTCAACGTTGGCTCAATCATAGTTGCTACGGGGTACGACATGATGGACCCCAACGGTATGTACGAGTACGGTTACGACCATTCTCCGGACATAATCACCAACCTTGAGTTCGAGAGGTTGATCAGTTCTTCTGGCCCCACCAGCGGTGAGATCCGCCGAATTTCCGATAGTGAAGAGGTAAAAAGTGTTTCTTTTATACTATGCGTAGGTTCTAGGGACCAAGATCTCCATGAATACTGCTGCCGCATAGGCTGCATGAGTGCTTTAAAACACGCTTATTTACTTAGGGATCATTTGGGAGATGATGTCGATTTAAACATATGCTACACCGATATACGCTCTTTCGGCAAGGGTTATGAGGAGTTCTACAGACGTATCAGGGACGGTAATACCACCTTCATTAGAGGCAGACCGTCGGAGATAAATGTTGAAAAAGACGGAAGCATCAACTTCAACGTGTTCGATACCACGACACAAAAACTGCTCCAGGTCAACTCGGATCTGGTCGTGCTCGTACCGGCTTTGGTTCCCAGGAAAGATTCAGGAGAACTCAGTCAGATACTGAGGATATCGGAGGGAACCGACGGCTTCTTCCTTGAATCCCATCCCAAGCTGAAGCCCGCCGATACTGCAACGGACGGTGTTTTCATCGCCGGGTGCTGCCAGGGTCCAAAAGACATTCCGGATACGGTGGCACAAGCAAGCGGAGCCGCATCCAAGGCCATGGGCATCATAAGCAGGGAAGAGCTAGAGAGCGACCCCATGATAGCGTGGGTGGATGAGGATATATGTGTGGGATGTGGCGTCTGCGTAGACGTATGCCCCTACTCCGCCCGGGAATTAAACGAGGTGACCGGTATCGCGGAGGTTGACGAAATATTATGCACCGGTTGCGGAGGATGTATAGCCGCCTGTCCGTCCAACGCCTGCATACACAAGAACATGACCAAACAGCAGATTTTAAGGATGATAGACGAGGTGATCTGATATGGCGGCTACACGGGAAGAGGAAATTGTGGAAAAAACTCCGGTTAGCGGTTCGGTGATGGTAGTTGGAGCCGGTATTTCCGGCATCCAGTCTTCTTTGGATCTTGCGGATTCGGGTTTCAAGGTATATCTGGTGGATAAAGGATTGTCCATCGGCGGAAAGATGACACAGCTGGACAAGACCTTTCCTACCAACGATTGCTCCATGTGCATACTTGCACCCAAACTTGTAGCGACGGGGCGGCATCCAAACATTGAGATAATAACCTATTCTGATCTGTTAAAGTTGGATGGAGACCCGGGTAATTTTGTAGCAACGATCAAAAAACGAGCAAGGTCCGTGGATCTGTCATTATGCAACGGCTGCGGTCTTTGTGTTGAAAACTGTTTGGTTAGATATAAACCTCAGATACCGGAAACTCGTGATGCAGGATTGGACTTGGAACGGGAGGAAAGAGAAAAAGTGGATGACCTTTTTGAGGTTCACGGACGAGAAAACGAATCGCTTATTCCCATTATTCAGTCTATAAATGACGAGTACGGTTATCTTCCAAAAAACATTCTAAGATACGTATCCCAGGAATTGGACATTCCTTTTTCACAGGTATATCACGTAGCAACTTTTTACACTTCTTATTCTTTAGAACCACGTGGAAAGCACACAATCAAGGTATGTATGGGTACTGCATGTCACGTTCGGGGAAGTCCGAGGGTACTGGACGAGATAAAACGTCACCTTAAAATAGAGGCCGGGGAAACTACCGACGATGGTTTGTACACCCTTGAAACCGTAAACTGTCTAGGAGCTTGTGCCATCGGTCCAGTAGTGGTGATAAATGACGATTACTACATGGTAAAACCCGGAGAGTTTGCCGAGACCATCGAAAGATTCGAAAAAAGTGATATTTCACCCGTTACCACCGAGGTGGAAAAATGAGAGCCCCGGAAGAGGTAATAAAGAGTTTAGGACTCGAGCGCCATGAATCAGTAATTGAGATGGAGAATTACCTCTCTGAAGTAACAAAAAAGAAATCAACAGAAAAGACGGTTGTCGTCGCCGGAGGTACCTGTGGCCGTGCCAGTGGTTCACAAAAAGTTTTCCAGGCCTTCGAAGAAGAGCTCAAAGAAAAGGGCTTGTCAGAAGAAGTCGTACTCCGGAGCAGCGGCTGCATAGGTTACTGCGATCAAGAACCACTTGTACTCATTCTACCAGAACGTATATTGTATCCCAAGGTGGACCCGTCCAACATATCGGATATTATCGCCCATACGGTTCAAAAAGGTGAAGCTGTTGATGACCTTTTATACAAAGACCCCGTTAGTGGGGAAAGAATCAGTAGTTTGGACGATTTTCCCTTTTACAAAAAGCAGATTCGTGTTTTATCCGGTAATAACGAGTTAATCGACCCCACCAATGTACTGGATTACATAGCCACGGGAGGATATTCTGCTTTGGTTAAAATATTAATGGAAGAAATCACCGGAAAAGAAATAATACACATGATATCCGAATCCGGGTTGAGAGGCAGAGGTGGAGCAGGTTTTCCCACCGGCAGAAAGTGGGATTCTGCAAGAAAATCTCAATCTGAGGATGGAAAGAAGTATGTTATATGTAATGCCGATGAAGGTGATCCCGGAGCTTACGCGAACCGTGGTCTCTTAGAAGCAAACCCTCACAGCGTTTTAGAAGGGATGATCATCGGCGCTTACAGTATAGATGCCGATGAGGGTTACATTTATGTAAGAGAAGAGTACCCCCTAGCTATAGATTATTTCGACCTGGCGATTAAAAGTGCAAATGCTTTGGGTCTTCTGGGAGACAATATTTTGGGTACAGACTTTTCCTTTAATATTAAGGTTGCCAAGGGCGGCGGAGCATTTGTTTGCGGCGAATCAACCGCCCTCACTGCATCCATAGAAGGAAGGGCGGGGGAGCCCCGGGTTAAGCACATTCACAGCACAGAAAAGGGGTTGTTTGAAAGGCCTACCGTACTTAACAATGTTGAAACCTGGGCTAATGTTCCTGTTATAGTAAACAAGGGTTACGAGTGGTACAGTAAGATAGGCACCGAGGGAAGTAAAGGTACGAAGATGTTTTCCGTTGTTGGTAAGGTAAGAAACACAGGCCTTGTCGAGGTTCCAATGGGCGTTACCATAAAGGACATAGTTCATGAGATAGGCGGAGGTGTGAAGGGAGGTAAAAAGTTTAAAGCGGTCCAGATAGGAGGCCCTTCCGGCGGATGTATACCCGAGGAGCACATGGACCTTCCCATAGATTATGACAGTCTAACCGATGCAGGTGCGATGATGGGTTCTGGAGGTATGATCGTCATGGACGAAGGAACCTGTATGGTCGATGTTGCCAAGTATTTTGTAAACTTCCTAAAGAACGAATCATGCGGTAAATGTACCCCCTGTCGGGAGGGGCTGGTACAGATGCATGGTCTATTGACCGATATAGTGGAGGGAAAGGGTGGAGTGGAAGACCTTGAATTACTGGAGGACTTGGCGGAAGTGGTAAAAGATACGTCACTCTGCCAGTTAGGTGCAACAGCTCCTAATCCAATACTTACCACCCTGCGGTATTTTAGAGACGAATATGAAGCTCACATCAAGGATAAAAGATGTCCGGCTAAGGTGTGTAAGGCACTGATCACCTTCGATATTGATGCGGATAAATGTGTCGGTTGTCAGCAGTGCGCAAAAAAGTGCCCTGTAGAGGCGATATCGGGTGAAGCAAAAGAGGTGCATGTAATCGACCAAGAAACCTGTATTAAGTGCGGAATCTGTCAGGATACATGCAAGTTTGAAGCGGTGGAGGTGGCCTAAATGGTCATGATTACTATCGATTCAAAGGAATACGAAGCTTATCCGGGAGAAACTGTTCTAGAAGTGGCTAAAAGAAACAATATTTACATTCCCACACTCTGCCATCATCCCTCGGTGGAACCTTACAGTGCATGCAGATTATGCGTTGTGGAAGTCATACAGAAAGGATGGACTAAGGTAACGGCTTCCTGCAGTTTACCTGTAAAAGAGGGTATGGAAATCAATACAAGTTCAGAAAGAATAGATAGGTCGAGAAAGGTGTTGATGGAACTATATCTTGCACGGTGCCCCGAATCCGGAGAGCTCAAGGAACTGGCAGATCAACTGGGTATGAAAAAATCTAGATTTGAAACCTATACGGAACCGGATAACGAATGTATCTTGTGCGGTCTTTGTGTAAATGTTTGTGACCAAGTTATGGATGTCGGGGCCATTGGTTTTGCCAATAGAGGTGCAGATAGAGAGGTAAAACCACCATTCCAGGAACACTCCGATGTGTGCACCACCTGCGGTGCGTGTGCCTTTGTCTGTCCTACACAGTGTATAGACCTTTCGGATATAAGCCCACGAACACCGGAGCCACTTTTGAGTGATTACGACGCAGGTCTGGCTCAGCGAAAAGCTATACACATACCCTTCCCTCAAGCAATACCGAACGCCCCTGTAATCGCCAGGGATGCATGCATGTATGCTTTGGACGGTACTTGTAAATCATGTGAAAATTTTTGCGACCCTGACGCCATATTGTATGACCAAGAAGATGAAGATGTTGAGATCAATATAGGTTCGGTGATACTCTCCCCTGGAGCCGACGCCTACGAACCACCAGAGGGAGGTAGTCTCGGATATGGAATATATCCCAACGTCCTTACCTCGTTGGAGTTCGAGAGGATGCTGTCGGCCTCGGGGCCCTTCAAAGGCCACATAAAACGACTTTCAGATGGTGAAGAGCCCAAGAAGATCGCGTGGCTTCAGTGTGTTGGTTCGAGGGACGAGAGCTGCGACCACCTCTACTGTTCTTCAGTATGCTGTATGTACTCGATAAAGGAGGCGGTCATCGCAAAAGAACATCTTCCTGGATTGGATACACATATTTATTTCATGGACATGAGAACGTTCGGTAAGGATTTTGAGCGGTACTACGAAAGGGCACAGGATGAATATGGTGTTGTTTTCAGACGGTCAAGAACACCTAGAGTGGAACGGAATCGTGAGACTGGAGAGCTTATTATAAGATACATAGATGATCAGGGAGACGTAAAGATCGAAGCCTACGATATGGTAGTGCTGTCCGTCGGTCTGCAGCCCTGCGACTCTTTGGACAATCTAGCGTCATTAGTTAACGTAAACTTGAACGAATACGGATTTTTGGACGTGGATCCCTATTACAACGTGGAAACCTCGAGACCGGGTGTGTACGCTTCGGGATTGGTCACCGAGCCTAAAGATATACCCGAGAGCGTTATCGAAGCCTCCGCAGCTGCAGCCATGGCTGCAAAGGATATAAAGGATGCCAGGGGTACCGAGGTAAAGACAAAAGAATATCCTCGAGAAAGGGACGTAAGCAACGAGTTCCCGAGAACCGGTGTGTTCCTGTGTCACTGCGGTATAAATATCGGCGGTGTCATTGATATACCGGAGGTGGCTAAATACGTAAGAACCCTGCCCTACGTAGCCTTTGTCGATGACGAAACCTTCACGTGCTCTCAAGATTCTCTAGAGAGGATAAAAGAAAAAATAAACGAGTTAGGTTTGAATAGAATAGTTGTCGCCTCCTGCACACCGAGAACACACGAGTCACTATTCCAGGATACGCTAAGGGAAGCTGGACTCAACCCACATCTATTTGAGATGGTGAATCTTAGAGATCAGAACTCATGGGTTCACAAAAACAACCCCGAGCTGGCTACATTAAAGGCCAAAGAAACAGTTGCCATGGGTGTTGCAAGAGTAAACGAGATGAGGGCGGTTTCACACGAGAAGTTCCCGGTTATTCAGGAGGCATTGGTCATCGGTGGTGGTATATCAGGGATGTCTTCCGCTATCACTTTAGCAGACCAGGGGTTCAAGGTTTATCTCCTCGAGCGGGAAGAAGAACTCGGCGGACTCTCAAAGGATGTATATTTCGGTATTGGGGAGGAAGAGCCCCAGGTACTGCTGGAACAGTTGATTTCCACGGTTACTGGGCACGACGACATCTCCGTTTACACCGGAGCTGAACTGGAAGAGATAGACGGGTATGTGGGAAATTACACATCGCAGATAAAGTACGGTGGATCCTTGGAAACAATAGAGCACGGCGTGGTTGTCCTAGCCACCGGTGCGGAGGCCTACGAACCCACTGAATATTCGTACACCGGAAGCGATCATATAATCACCCAGAAAGATTTTGAAAAGGATATAGCGGAGGGGCGAGGATACATCAAGGAGCTCGACGAGGTGGTGATGATACAGTGTGTAGGTTCGAGAAACGACGAACACCCTTACTGTTCGAGAATATGCTGTTCAAACGCCCTTAACAACGCTGTCAAGCTGAAGGAGACAAACCCCGACGTTTCCGTTTACGTTCTTTATCGTGATATACGTACATACGGTTTCAAGGAGGATAATTTATACCGGCGGGCCAGGGAAAAGGGCGTTTTCTTTATACGCTTCGAAGAAGACAAAGAACCGGAGGTGATCCTGAAGGATGGTAAACCTAGGGTTCAAATCGATGATTTGATACTTCAACGAAAGATGATACTCAACCCCGACAGGCTAGTGCTGAGTACCGGTGTTGTACCCGGTGATAATACTGAATTAGCTCAGCAGCTCAAAGTACCTCTTAACGCCGACGGCTTCTACTCCGAGGCACACATGAAACTTCGACCGGTTGAATTCTCAGCCGACGGCATCTTCCTGTGTGGTATTGCCCACAGTCCCAGGTTTATGGAGGAAGCCATAGCCCAAGCTAGGGCGGCGTCGGCAAAGGCGGCCACCATACTGTCGAAGGAGTACCTGGAGACGGGAGGTAACGTGGCAAATATACTGACTAGGAGATGTGCAGGCTGTCAATTGTGCGTAAGTATTTGTCCCTATGATGCCATCGATTACGATGAAGAAAAAAGAGTGGTAACGGTTAACCAGATACTATGTCAAGGATGCGGTGCGTGTGCCGCAATATGTCCCAGCGGCACGGCACAGCAAAATTCCTTCACCAAGAAACAGATTATGTCGATGATAGATGAATGTATAATAAAGGAGTGAGAATATGAGCGAGAACGAAAAAACAAAAAAAGATTTCGAACCTAAGGTTGTTGGGTTTCTCTGCAACTGGTGTTCCTATGCCGGAGCGGATCTGGCAGGCACCAGCCGTATCCAGTATCCCCCGAATATAAGAGTGATTCGTGTGATGTGCTCAGGTTCAGTGGATTCGGTGTATGTTAACAGGGCACTTATAGAAGGCGCCGACGCGGTCCTTATAGGCGGCTGCCACCCCGGTGACTGCCATTACCTTAACGGGAATTACAAGGCGAGAAGAAAGATGGTGCTCATGAAGAACATACTAACCACCCTAGGTATGGAGCCCGAGAGGGTGTGGTTAAGGTGGATATCGGCCTCCGAGGGACAGAAGTTCGCGGATACCGTCAAGGAGATTGTGGGGGAGACAAAAAAACTGGGTCCCAACCCCATGAAGGAGAGATGGAACATTTAGAGGTGTTACTATGATATACCAATTAAAGATAGAAGAGGATGCCGGTACGACGGTGAACAACTTATTAAAAAGTATGTTAAAAGATGGTAAGATCGATGCTCTTGTAGCTATGCAGGAAACACCTACCGGTAAATCCGCATTTCCGACTATGGTGTCTGATCCCGATAAACTCCATACCAACGTATTCGCTCCTTTATTACCGGTTTCAACCGGTACCGTTGTATCACATATGACAAAAGTTCAGGGTCCAAAAAAACCATTAGCCGTTGTTCTTCGTGCATGTGAGCTAAGGGCCTTAGTGGAACTGGCCAAAATAAAACAGGCGGACCTTGATAATTTGATACTGATAGGTGTGGACTGCCTCGGAACCTTCCCCATGAAAACCTACTCCGATTTTGACGAAAATCCCACGGAGATACTACTCAAGGGAGAAGGTGAAGAGTACCTGAGGACCGCCTGCCTTAACTGTAAAAATCCTGTACCGGAGAACGCCGACATCGTGATCGGTGTTTACGGGGCAGACGAAGGTTTATTCCTGGATGCTCGAACTGAGAAGGGTGAAGGAATTCTCTCGGATATGGATCTAGATGAGGCAGAGGATGTTGAGGTACGGGAACAAGCAGTCAACGATGTGAGAGGCAAGAAGGATGAAACTAGGAAGGAGTTTATGGAGGAACATGCGGATATCGTAGGAGTGGATAAGTTACTGGAATTCTTCGATACGTGTGTTAACTGCCACAACTGTATGAAAGCCTGTCCCATATGCTACTGCAGGGAATGTCTCTTCGAAAGCTCCGTGTTCGACTTAGAGGCTAACAAATATATGGCAAAAGCAAAAAGTAAGGGGGCATTTAAAACTCCGACGGATTCTCTTTTATTCCACGTAACAAGATTCAACCACATGATACTTTCATGTGTTGAGTGTGGATTGTGTGAGCAAGCGTGTCCGTCCGATATCCCCCTCATGAATATCATAACCTCCATAGCTGAGAACGCTCAAAGGGAGTTCGAGTACGAACCTGGTAAGGATCCCGAAGAGGAGATGCCCATGGTTGTGTACAGGGAGGATGAATTCCAGGATGTGGGGGAAGGATAAATGGAGAGTATAGATACAAGGGATTTGGACACGAACTTCAAGTACGAAATATCGGAGCAGGAAGGTGGAGAAGGGATATTGAAGTGCTTCGCGTGTGGAAGCTGTACCGTCAGATGTCCGGAGATGGACGTTGACGACGAGTGGAATGCTAGGACCGTTATAAGAAAGGCTCTTCTTGGTTTAAAAGAAGAAGTTCTATCGTCCGAATTTCTCTGGGTTTGCTCCTCTCATTACAGATGTTTGGAAAAATGTCCACAAGAGGTAAACGTCAAAGGTGTTATGAATCAGATACGAGAACATCGTTTACGAGATGAGATGATCGAAGACACCACCGGTGAAGAGATCAAGAAGGGAATGGACCCTTCATTCAAGTACCATTTGGCCGAAGGTGAGTCAGGCAAAGAGATATACAATTGCTTTTCATGCGGTACGTGTACAGCCGGCTGCCCGGAACGTGATCTAGACCCCTTGTATTCACCACGAAAAGTGATCAAAACATCCCTTTTGGGTATCAAGGATAAAGTTTACAGTAATAAGTTCGTTGAGATTTGTTCCACTCACTATAGATGCTTAGAACAATGCCCACAGGGGGTTAAGATCCCTGAGCTTATGTTCGCTATCAGGGAAATTGCCATTAAAGAAGGATACAATAAGGAGGGTCTCGATGCCTGCGAATGAAACTATTGGTGCAGTCGCAGTGGTCGGCGGAGGTATAGCGGGAGTACAATCCGCTTTGGACCTAGCGGATATGGGATTTAAGGTATATCTTGTGGAAAAATCACCTGCCATCGGAGGGGTTATGGCAATGCTGGATAAAACATTTCCTACCAACGATTGTTCCATGTGTATCCTCTCGCCTAAACTTGTAGACTGCTCCAGACATCCTAATATAGAGATACTCACCTTGGCACAGGTTACGAACATACAAGGTGAACCCGGAAACTTTAAGGTTGATGTGCATAAAAAGGCAAGGTACATCGATACCGATTCATGCACCGCCTGCGGCGACTGTACCGAGGTCTGTCCCATAGAGATACCGGATGTTTTCGAGCAGGGACTTGTCATGAGGAAGGCAATTTACAAACATTATCCCCAGGCAATACCAAATACCTACGTTATAGACAAAGAGGGTGCTCCTGGGTACAAGGGCTGCATCGACTGCGGACTTTGTACTAAGGCTTGTAAGGTAGGGTGTATCGACCATTCACAAGAAGATGAGGATATGGTTCTCAACGTGGGGGCGGTTATACTCGCCATGGGTTCGGACCCATTCGACCCGAAGATAAAGAAGGAATTCGGCTACGGTAAGTTTCCCAACGTGGTCACTTCACTGGAGTTCGAAAGGATCCTTTCCGCCTCGGGACCGTATGAAGGTGAGATACTCAGACCGGGGGACAAAAAGCACCCCGATAAAATCGCGTGGGTTCAATGCGTGGGTTCAAGAGATAAAAATATAGATCAAGAATTCTGCTCATCCATGTGCTGTATGTACACTACCAAGGAAGCGGTGATAGCTAAAGAGCACAAGGAAGATATCGATGCAACCATATTTTACATCGATGTACGAACCTTCGGCAAGGACTTCGACAGGTACGTAGAAAGGGCGAAAGAGGAGCATGGGATCAAATACGAACGTTCAAGAATCTCCGAGATATATCAGAAAAAGTGCGGTGACCTAGTCATCCGTTACGAAGATATCGAGGGAGAGCTGCATGAAGATACCTTTGATATGGTCGTCCTATCAATAGGCCTCTGCATGAATAAAAATAGGTCCGATGCGTTGAAGGAACTTGGATTGGATGTTAACGAATACGGATTTCCACTTTCCAGCTTCAGTGAGCCGGTAGCTCTTGTTAAACCGGGTATATTCATGGCCGGGAGTATAGTTGAGCCACAAGCTATACCTGAATCTGTGATGCAGGCTTCCGCCGCTGCGGGTCAGGCTGCAGCACTTTTAAGGGATTCCAAGGGAACGTTGGTCGAACCTGTTCCCGAGTATCCCGAGAGGGATGTATCCGAAGAGGATCCACGGATAGGCGTCTTTGTATGTAACTGCGGGATCAACATCGGTAATTATGTTGATGTGAAGGAGGTTGTGGAATACGTTAGTACTTTAGAAAATGTCGAATATGCTACGGATAATCTGTATACCTGTTCAGAGGACACTCAGAAAGGTTTGGTGGACATTATAAAAAAGAATAGATTGAACAGGGTCATCGTGGCGGCCTGCACTCCCAGAACCCACGAGCCCCTTTTCAAGAAAAGTCTCGCCCAAGCGGGATTGAACCCACATCTATTCGAGATGGCAAACATAAGAGAACACTGCTCATGGGTACACACGGATAAGAACAGGGCCACGGAGAAGGCGAAGGAACTCATGTCCATGACCGTGGCCAAGTCAAGGCTGTTGGAGCCCATACCGAAGACCACCATAGATATCGAACAATCCGCACTCGTTATCGGCGGCGGTACGGCGGGGATGACAACCGCACTGTCCTTAGCAAATCAGGGTTATGAAACCGTGCTAATAGAGAGAGACGATAAACTGGGTGGTAAGCTAAACGAGATACGGTACAATTTTGAAGATACGGATTTACAAAAGATGCTTTCAGATATGCAGGAAAGAATAACGGAACACGATAACATAGAACTGCGTTTGGACACAGTCATCGAAGAGATATCTGGTCATGTAGGCAACTACGAGGTTAAGCTGGTGGACGGGGATGAACTCGTTACCGGTGCCATAATAGTTGCAACCGGCAGTTCCGAGCACGTTCCTGCCTCATACGAATACGGTAAAGACTCTAGAATAGTAACGCAGTTGGAACTGGAAGAGATGCTTTCTGATCTAAGTACGGGAGATATTCAAGAGGGAGAAACTTTTGTGATGATCCAGTGTGTGGAGTCGAGAGAAGACGATAGAAACTACTGTTCTCGTATATGTTGTATGGGTGCGTTGAAAAACGCTTTAAAGATAAAGGAGTTGAATCCTAGGGCGGAAGTTTACGTTTTATATCGGGACATGATGACCTACGGTTTCTTTGAAAAATACTATAAAGAGGCTAGGGAGAAGGGAGTTTTGTTCATTCAGTACGATTTAGAAGAAAAACCCGATGTAAAACTCGGTGAGCAGATATCCGTAACTGTCCGAGAACCAATGCTTCAGGAAGAGATAGAGTTAAATGCGGATCATCTGGTCCTGTCTACCGGTATGGACCCGGTTGAAGGTACCTTTGATGTTGCAAAGCAGTTGAAAGTCCCTCTCAATCAGGATGGATTTTTCCTCGAAGCCCATGTTAAACTTCGACCCGTAGATTTTTCCACAGCAGGTGTCTTCCTGGCAGGAAGCTGCCACTCACCCAAGTTCGTTAACGAGTGTATCTATCAAGCTCAAGCCGCCGCCGCCCGGGCGTCAACACTGCTTGCAGAACCGGAACTTGAAGCAGAGCCGAACATTGCGGTGGTAGACGAAGACATGTGCTCAGGATGCAAAACATGCATATCCGTATGTCCTTACACCGCCATCGATTCAGTTACAGAAACTATCGAAGGTATCGAGGTAACCCATGCAGATGTAAACGAGGGGCTTTGCCAAGGATGCGGTACCTGCGTAGCCGCCTGTCCGTCCGGGGCAATCGATCAAAAGGGTTTCAAGGACAACCAGATCATTGCGATGATAAAGGCTCTGGGAGCCTGTTCAAGGGGTGTTAAAGAATGAGTGAAGAATATGAGCCTTCGGTCGTTGCGTTCCTTTGTAACTGGTGCTCTTATGCAGGAGCGGACCTTGCAGGAACATCACGGCTGAAGTATCCAGATAATATTAGGTCTATACGGGTGATGTGTTCCGGTCGTGTAGACCCGGTTTTTGTACTGGATGCTTTGAAGGAAGGTATCGACGGAGTTTTGGTGGCTGGATGCCATCCCGGGGATTGTCATTATCAGTCGGGAAATTACAAGACAAACAGAAAGATGCTCCTCCTCCGTAGACTTCTCTCAGACTTCAATATCAATCCCGATAGGTTGAGATTCGAGTACATTTCAGCTTCAGAAGGTCAGAAGTTCGCAGACGTTGTCACGGACTTCGTAAGTACGTTAAAAAAACTCGGGCCCAATCCCATTAGGGAGGAATGCCCTTAATTTAATTCAAGAGGTGTATAGTATGGACGAATACGAAAAGGCATTTAAGGAATCGATTGAAAACCCAGAAAAATTCTGGGGCAGAGCAGCTGAGCAAATAGAATGGTATGATAAATGGAATAAGGTTTTAGAATCATCTGATAAGCCCTTTTACCGCTGGTTTAAAGGTGGTAGAATAAACACCTGTTACAACGCTATCGACAGGCATGTGGAAGAAGGGCGGGGCGATCAAAACGCACTTATCTACGACAGCCCCGTTACCGATACCATTGAAAAATTCACTTACTCGCAGTTGAAAGAAAGGGTTTCCAAGACCGCAGGGTTCCTGCGACAGCTAGGTGTGAACAAGGGCGATACGGTGATCATATACATGCCCATGATACCTGAAGCACTTATAGGTATGATGGCATGTGCTCGTATTGGCGCGGTGCATTCAGTTGTATTCGGTGGTTTTGCGGCCAAAGAACTCGCTATACGAATCGACGACGCTAAACCAAAGCTGATATTAACCGCGTCCTGCGGTATTGAAAGGACAAAGGTGATTGAATACAAGCCTTTACTCAACAAGGCGATGAGTATTGCAGAGCATGCGCCGGAAAAGGTGGTTATAAAACGGAGGCCAGAGCATGATGTGACGCTTGAAGGGGAGCGGGAGTTCGACTGGGAAGAGCTTGAAAAAGAAGCAGAACCTGCTGAATGCGTTGAATTAGATGCCAATGATCCGCTGTACATCCTTTATACTTCAGGCACCACCGGTAAGCCAAAGGGCGTTGTGCGGGACAATGGGGGCCATGCGGTGGCTTTACGATGGAGTATGGAGCATATATACGGAATAAATCCCGGAGACGTTTACTGGGCAGCCTCTGACGTAGGATGGGTCGTTGGTCACTCATACATAGTTTATGCACCTCTCTTAACCGGTGCCACCACAATAATGTATGAAGGAAAGCCAGTTGGCACCCCGGATGCAGGTCAGTTCTGGCGTGTTATCGAAGAGCACAAAGTCAAGGTACTGTTCACCGCTCCAACTGCCATACGGGCGGTTAAAAGAGTGGATCCGGAAGGCAAATTTATACGGAAGTACGACCTCTCACATTTCGATACATTGTTCTTGGCGGGAGAAAGAACCGATCCTGATACGTATCATTGGGCAAAGGACCTACTCAAAGTACCGGTCATTGATCACTGGTGGCAGACGGAGACCGGTTGGGCAATTGTTTCCAACTTCCGAGGACTCACGCAGTATCCCGTCAAACCAGGCTCGGCAACCAAAGCCGTTCCCGGATGGGACGTTAGAATTCTTGATCCCATTACCGGTGAGGAATTACCCCCTGGAGAGCACGGTGTAATCGTTGTTAAATTACCACTTCCACCGGGAACCTTTATAACCCTGTGGAAGAACGAAGAAGGCTTTAAAGAGGAGTATATGACGGAATATCCCGGTTGTTACTTCACCGGCGATGGAGGGTATATTGATGAAGACGGTTACATATTCGTAATGGGTCGGGTTGACGATATAATCAACGTGGCCGGACACCGTTTATCAACCGGAAGTATGGAGGAGGCTGTCGCCAAGCACCCCGACGTTGCCGAATGTGCCGTACTGGGCGTTGAAGATCAGCTCAAAGGTGAGGTCCCAATCGGATTCCTTGTCCTTAAATCAGGTGTAGAACGTTCCCACGATGAGATCATATCCGACGTAATCGGTATGGTTAGAAACGAAGTGGGGCCTATAGCATCGTTCAAGAAAGCGGTTGTTGTAGACCGTCTACCAAAGACACGTTCTGGAAAAATACTGAGAGGTACCATAAGGGATATCGCTGATGGTAAGGAATACAAGATGCCGTCCACCATAGAGGACCCGGAAGTTCTTCGAGATATGGAAGATGCGGTAAAGAAGATCGGATATGGAGAATAAACTTATTTCGTAAGTTCCTCTCGAACTCGCTCGACTACCACCGGAATGGCGTTCTCAACAGATGGTGTTAAGGTCTCTGAGAATGTAAACACGTCGTCCACTTCCACAGCATAGATGATAATCTCGTTTGGAATCACATCACCAGCGTTGGACCAGAGTCGTAACGCCTGTTTGAATCCCACGTTATGTAAGTTGCTCACGTTGCGGGATTCCTCAAAATCATCGGGAGTTATCCTTCGGATAGTGCCCACTTCGTTTTTTCCAGTTACTATGGAGTCAATGATAATGGCACGATCATAGCCAAGCATCATCTCCACCAATTCCATACCACCTACAGATGCCTCTTCGATATCTATATCATCCCACTTATCTTCTGCAAGCTTCCTCGCAGCCTTTATCCCTATAGCGTCATCCGTTAGTAAAGGGTTACCCAAACCTATCAAAATTGTGTTCATGCTGAACGTTCTATGGTCTTGACGAGTTTTTCATCACTGTCAAGAATCTCGATCTTCAAAGGCATCTCGCCGGGTAAACTGTGTGTTGCACATGCGAAGCAGGGGTCGTAGGCCCTGAAAGCCATCTCTACTTTGTTCAGCATCCCCTCGTCGATCTCTCCCTCGTGAACCAGCCCCATGGCGGCGTCTCTTACGGACATGGTTATTGCACCGGCGTTGTTGGTAGTTGCGACGATCAGGTTCGCCTTTTCAATAAGACCGTTATCATCAACATTGTAGTGATGTATCAAAGTACCCCTTGCGGCTTCGACAACACCTATCCCTTCTCCGGGTTCTCCAACAGGATTTCTAACGTGTGTAGAGGTTATCTCAGGGTCGCCGATCAATTCCTTGGCCCTTTCCGTGGCATATAGCAGTTCGATCAATCTAGCCCAATGGAAGGCCAGGGTTGAATTCACCGGTTTACCCCCTAACGTGTTATACATACGTTCGTATTCTTTTTGAGCTTCCGGTGTCGCCATCCCGTCGGCCGCGTTTAGCCGCCCCAAGGGTCCGACACGGTAGATACCGCTCTCTTTACCGCTCGTTAGCCCCTTCCAACCCACCTTTTTAAGGTAAGGGTACTTCATATACGTCCACTCTTCAACATTTTCAGCAACATGATCGGTATATTCCGCTACCGGGAACTTAAGAAATTCTTTGCCCTCCGGGTCGGTCACACGTATTTTACCGTCATAGAAATTTACCTTGTTGTTTTCATCCACTAACCCCATGTTGTATGTATCTAATTGATAGGGGTCGCTGAGTATCAGGTCGACGTAATCCTCGTTCTCCAGCACTATATTGTGGAAAAGGTCTAACGTAAATTTAGCGAATTCGTGGCAAGAATCGATCATATCCTCGATCTCGCTAACTTCCTCTTGTGAAAGGGATTTAGATACTCCACCGGGTAATCCGCAAACAGGATGGGTGGCTTTTCCACCGAGTATTGCGGTAATCTTTTGACCAAAAGCACGGTGTTTGATGACCTCTTTGGCGGCGTCGATACCGGCGGCTTCGATAACTCCCAGAATGTTTCTCTTAGCGGCGGGGGCGTCGGGACCTACGACGAAGTCGGGGCCTCCCAGGAAATAAAAGTGAAGCGTATGGTCGTAAATAAGGTATCCGCAGTACATCAATTCTCTCAATTTCTTCGCCGCCGCAGGTGGTTCTACACCGAAAGCGTCATCCAGAGCTTTCGTGGAGGCGAAATGATGTGCAACAGGGCATACGCCGCATATACGTGAGGTGAGCTGAGGCATATCTTCCGCCCTCCTTCCTTTACAGAAAGTTTCGAATCCTCTGAGCTCAGGTATCTGTAAGTACGCATTCTTTACGTTCTTATCATCATCCAAAAATATGGTTATTTTACCGTGCCCCTCTAATCGGGTTATAGGGTCGATCTCAATTTTCTCCATAATCACATCACCTTCCTTTTCAAAAGAGAATCGGGGAGGGTGTACATGTAGAAGGTCCCCATCATATCTCTTACTTGATCCAAAATCGCTTGAAGCTCTTCATCGTCCATGACCGTCTCATCTTCTATTCCTAAAATCGATGCAAGTGCGGATATCATCTTAGCACCTTGATCCTTTGAGTTAGGTGTGGGACCTCCGCAGCCGGTACAGGGCATGTTTGCATCCAGGCATCGTGCGTCGCACCCACCTCTAGTGGCGGGACCCATACAGATTATCCCTTGCTCGAGCAGGCACTTATCCTCCACCTCCTCGACTTCGTAAATCCTTTTAACCGATGATATCCTCTTTTCGCTTTTTTCGTATTCACATTCATCACAAACGGACTTAGAGGGAGCTAAGACAGCACCTTTAGGAGGCAGTTCTCCCGATGCGATTGCCTCTACTGCGTTGATAATCAATTCTGGCGGAGGTGGGCATCCGGGTAAAAAGTAGTCCACGTCCACCACCTGGTTGAGGGTGTGAACCGTGTGGTACACCTCGGGCAAGGTAAGCTCACCTTCCGGTATATCGAAAGAGGTACAAGGTACTCTGCCTTCGGGGTTTCCGGTGGAAAGGTTGTCCGTGTAACTATCTTTGAATACCTCGTCGCGATCGGTTACGTTTGCCAGCCCCGGTACCCCTCCGTTAACCGCGCAGGCGCCGAAGGAAACCAGATACTTGGATTTTTTCCTAAGTAACTTTGCGATGTGCTCCTGTTCGGAAGTGCGTACGGCACCGTTGAAGAAGCACACATCTATATGGTCGTCCTCCATCGCCTCGACATCCTTGTACTTCACGTCTATGGCAACGGGCCAGAATAGAATATCGGCAATTTCTACTACTTCAAGTATCTTTTCGTTGATATCTAAGACCGCGATTTCACAGCCTCCACAACTTGCCGCCCAGTAAAAAGCGAATTTTAGTTTATCTGTCATTGATATCATCTTCCTGTGATATATAAGATAACACGCAAAAATGTGAAAAGGTAGGTATAATATAGGTTTTCCCCCCTTTTACTTCTTTAAGACATATGGAACAAAGGTCCGTTATCTTGTTTTTGGGCAAACCATCGTATAACATGGGCAAAAACACTTAATATATCACATCTTTTTCCACGTCGATAATATGAGCGAGCGGTTAGTGGTAATTGGGAGCGGACCGGGCGGATACACGAGTGCCGTCTTAGGAGGAAAAAAGGGTTTTGATGTAACTTTGATCGAAAAAGATGTTATAGGTGGAGTGTGCACTAACACCGGCTGCATACCTTCCAAGGCGCTATTATCTGCTGCTGAATTAGTAGATTCGATAAAGGGAGCTCGGCGCAAAGGAATCAATGCGACACTAGAAGATATTAACTTTACGAGGCTGATGAAGAACAAGAACCGGGCAGTTAAAATTTCTAGAAAGGGTGTGGAGAAGGAATTACATGAAAGCGGTGTTAAGATTATAAACGGCGAGGCAAAACTCACTAAAAACAAGGAAATAGAGATCAACGGAGAGACCATTGAGGCGGAACACATCATAATCGCTACCGGTTCTGAACCGGTGATACTTCCGTTTTTAAAGGTTGACGAAAAGAACATTCTGACTAATAAGGGGGCACTCGCTCTTGATGAGATCCCCGATTCCATGCTGGTCATCGGCGGCGGTTATATCGGCGTCGAGATGGCCTTTTTCTACTCTTCTATGGGTACCGAAGTAACCGTAGTGGAGCTACTCGAAAGCTTGTTACCGGGCATGGACAGTTCGCTGGGTAAAGAGGCCGAGGGCATGCTAAAACGTAAGGGAGTTAACGTGATAACCGGTGCCGAGGTATCTTCGGTAAAAGGGAATCAACCTTTCAAAGCCGTCGTAAATGACAAGGAGATGGAATTCGAGAAGATACTTTGTTCTGTGGGACGTAAACCTACACCTCCTGAAACCGACCTTGACATGATCGCCGAAAACGGGAGTATCATCACGGACGACCATATGAGAACGCCCATGGAAGACATTTATGCCGTAGGGGACGTAACCGGTAAAGGTATGTTGGCTCACACAGCATACTGGCAGGCGAAAATAGCTCTCGATGATATATGTGGAATCGAGGCTCAGGGATTTTCGCAGTATTTCATACCCGCAGGAGTATTCACCCATCCCGAGATTGCAAGTGTCGGTCTATCGGAAGAAGATGCTAAGGCGGTTTATGAAAATGTACGCACATCAGAATACCCGGTATCCGCCCTGGGCAGAGGCTACGCCTCCGGAGAGCGAACGGGTTTAGCTAAACTCGTATGTGCAGGCGATGAAGTAGCGGGTGTGCATCTGGTGTGTCCGGGAGCCGTGGATATTATAATGGAAGCTACCGTGGGCCTGCAGAAGGGATTGACAGTGGGCGAACTAGCTGATATCATACATCCTCACCCTACCTATTCTGAAGCGATAATAAAAGCTGCAAAGAAACTCGATAACTAGTTCTAGGGCTACAAAGGTGTATTAGATCATGGTCTAAGGGTTCCTGCGAAGACCTGCCATGCCAGGGCTGATTTCGCCACCAAACTTAAAACTATGTACATCCGTTCTCCGTAAAGATAATCCTTCCATTTTCCTATCTCTTTGTACTGCAGTACCATATTAACTGCAAATAGGTTAAAGAAAACGGCGATTGATATGTAGATGGCGATCACAAAATCGGGAACCTGACCCCCGGAGACGACCGACGCTCCCAACAAAGATACCGCGATGGTCAACCAAGGTATTAGCCCGGCCAGGCATCCGATCCAAAAAGGGGTCCAGTCCGCTCCCTCGCGTTGAACATTTAATTTTTCCATCAAAAGGCCGCAGAGGTTCATCACCGCAGTTAATCCGAACAAAGCCAGTAGCGTTCCTAGGTCGTATATACCAGTAAGCATCGCGATTAATACGATCATCAACGAAGCACTAAGCGAGTACTCGTACCAGCGGTATGGATTCTGTTCTTTTCTAAGATTTTTTACATATCTTTTGTATAGTACCGTTGAAATAAGAAAATGTGCTGCTGCGGACATGAATAAAAAGAGGGCCACCAAAGGTCCTATTGGAACATCGGCCGATGTTCTTACAACCGGGATCAGCGTTTCAGTGGTGGTATCAAATTTCAGGAACGTATAACGAATGGGGAGAGTAAAATCCGTACTCAAAATTAGGACAAGTATTCCCTGAAAGAGATGTACAAACCCCATTACCATGTTGAACCTACGCAAACCCCGCTCTTTATCCTTCATATGTGTTAACCTATCTTTGACCTAAAATCAAATGTCTTATATAGACTATTTTCCTTTAAATATTAAGACTATTGTCTAACTTCAAATTCGACAGTTTTATATATGTGCGCCACATCCACGAATTTATGACTCAGCTTGAAGACAAGATTGCTGGAGAGATAACCATGGCGGAGGACCATGGTACCAATATCAAAAAATGGAGAAAGGTATTCGATATTACGCAAACAATGCTTGCGGAGCATATGAATATATCCTCCTCGGTGATAAGTGACTACGAGAAAGGGAGACGAAAGCCCGGAGTTGAATTCGTTAAAGAGATAGTCACTTCTTTAGTAGAAATAGATTGGAAAAAGGGGGGAGATGTTGTTAAACGATTCACACCTCCTGGTTATGAGGGTATAATCCAAATGAGAGAATTCTCTACACCTGTTTTGGTGGACGAGTTTACCGAGGCCGTCGATGGGTACCTACTTTATTCTCCGGATATTGAACGGCAGTTATTCGGTTATACTATTATCGACAGCCTGAAGGCCATATTGGCTATGAAATCCTTCGATTACCTCAGGATATATGGGTGGAGCACGGAAAGGGTGTTGATTTTCACAGGTGTAGAACACGGACGTTCACCTATGGTAGCGATCCGAGCGAGTCCACTGACTCCGGCTGCCGTTGCCTATGTTAAGCCGGGAAGCGTGGATGAGTTAACCAAAAAGTTAGCTTCCATCGAAAGATTGCCGTTGATCTCAACTGAACTGGAAATCGATTCAATAATAAAAAGAATGGACGAACTCTAGGACGTGAGTTAGATATGAAAACCAATAAAAAAGTAGGAATAAAAGGATATGCGGGCTACGTACCGAGGTACAGGATAACCCCGGAAGAAATCGGAGAGGTATGGGGTAAGGACGGAAAGCTCATGGGTAGAGGTCTCAACATCAATAGCAAATCCGTCCCCTCGCCTGACGAAGATGTTATATCTATATCGGTACAGGCGGCCAAATGGGCGGTTATGAGAACCAACCTACCTGGTGAGCAGATAGGAGCGATATACGTGGGTTCGGAATCCCATCCCTACGCTGTCAAGCCCACAGCCACCATCGTTGCCGCGGCGGTTGGAGCTACACCATGTTTAACCGCAGCGGATTACGAATTCGCCTGCAAAGCCGGGACCGCTGCCTTTCAAACTTGCATGGGATTGGTCGCATCAGGTATGATAAGGAACGGTATGGCCATCGGAGCCGATACCTCCCAAGGGGCACCTGGTGATGCCTTGGAATACTCTGCATCTGCGGGAGGTGCCGCCTTTATCATAGGAAGCGATGACCTGCTGGCGGAGATCAATTACACCACTTCTTTCACTACCGACACCCCTGATTTTTGGAGACGAGAGGGTAAAAAATATCCCTCTCATGGAGGTCGTTTTACAGGTCAGCCTGCATATTTCAAACATGTAGCGAGTTGTACACAGATGTTGTTTGAGGAAACCGGTACCCAACCAGATGATTTTGATTACGCCGTATTCCATCAGCCCAACGGTAAGTTCCCGATAAAGGTAGCTAAAAAACTGGGTTTCGCTATGGAACAGATCGAACCGGGGCTGCTGGTACCTAGAATAGGTAACACGTACTCGGGTGCGGTCCCTCTGGGGTTGGCCGCCACCTTGGATAAAGCCGAGCCTGGTGACAGGATAATGGTTACCGCTTACGGTTCCGGAGCGGGTTCGGATAGTTTTGATATCACGGTAACCGATGGAATATTGGATAGACGGGGGAACGGCGTTCCCACAATAGAGAAAGTCATAGGCGACGAAGTTTTCATTTCATATGCAAAGTACGCAAAATTTAGAGAAAAAATACATCGAGGAGAGTGGTAATCTGAGAGATGTAGCGGTCATAGGTATTGGTGAGACAAGAATTGGTGAGCTTTGGGACAAATCCTTAAGAGAATTGGGAATAGATGCCGGCCTTTCAGCTATAAAGGATGCCGGGGTGAAGGGTGAAGAAATAGAGAAGATTTACATCGGTAACATGTCTGCCGGCAGTCTAATAAACCAAGAACACATCGCACCGATGATAGCGGATTATGCGGGACTAGACGACGTACCTGCGGTACGTGTGGAATCAGGTGGAGCATCCGGTGGTATGGCTTTGACCGAAGGTTATCTGTCCGTGGCTTCGGGTTTACACGACATAGTGGTTGTAGGTGGTGCAGAAAAGATGACCGACGTTGGAGACCAAGAAGCTAAAAAGATACTTTCTTCCACCGCCGATTGGGAATGGGAATCCATATTTGGAGCTACCTTTGATTCTCTCTATGCAATGATGGCCAGGTATCATATGCTTACACACGGTACGACCAAGGAACATCTTGCAGCGGTATCAGTTAAAAATCATGCCAATGGATCATTGAACCCAAACGCACAGTTCCAAAAAGAGATTCCATTAAAAGTGGTTTTGAATTCCCCAACAGTCTCCGATCCCCTTACCATGTTCGATTGTGCTCCGTTATCCGACGGGGCGGCTGCCGTTGTTCTTTGTTCCGCCGATAAGGCCGAGAGCTACATCGATGAACCTGTAGCCATATTGGGAACGGGTATGGGAGCCGACCACATGGCGGTTCACGATCGTAGGGATTTAGATACCATGAAAGCTACCCACATTGCAGGTGAAAAGGCCTTTTCAATGGCAGGACTGAAACCTGACGATATGGATTTCGCCGAAGTTCACGACAACTACACTATAAGCGAGATCATGGCCATCGAAGACTTGGGATTCTTTCCCAAGGGTGGCGGAGGCCCGGCAACTGAGAGGGGAGACACCTCTTTACATTCCAAGATACCGGTCAACACCTCGGGTGGTTTGAAGGCTAAGGGTCAGCCGGTCGGTGCAGTCGGTATAAACCAGGCCGTAGAAGCTGTATTACAGTTAAGAGATCAGGCTGGAAAAAGGCAGGTTGAAGACGCTGAATACGGCTTAATTCATAACCTCGGTGGTACCGGTGCCAGTGCGGTTGTTCACATCCTAGGGCGGTGGCGTTAATGGCTATACCAAGATTTTGGAGAGAGATCAGGCAGAGATACAAAGGAGTAGGCGTAGAGTGTGGCAGTTGTGGAAGAGTATTTTTTCCACCACGGGAAGTCTGTCCACATTGTCGCAGAAAAAGTATCGGCAAGATGAAGGAACGTGAACTGTTAGGTAAAGGTCGTGTGGTAACCTTCACCGAGGTACATGAACCTATGCCGGATTTCAAAATGATGGTCCCCTATATAATGGCAATAGTGGAAATGGATGAAAACGTGAGAATGACCGGCCATTTGGTTGATATAGAATACGCCGAAGTGGAGCCTGGTATGGAAGTTGATGTTACCATAAGACGTCTCGGTGAGGAAAGTCCGTATGGTATAATCTATTACGGATACAAGTTCGTCCCGGTGCGTTGATATACCAAAAGATTAAATTAAACAGATATATATCGACTTTAGGTAGTCTATATGAACGTATTAGAAGCGATTCGGCGGAGAAGAAGTGTTCGAAGTTATACGGGTGAGAGTATACCCGAGGAAGATCTAGAGGTGTTGCTAAAAGCAGCCAGGAGTGCACCTTCAGCAAAGAATCTGCAGCCCTGGAAATTCATCGTGATTACGAATAAAAAGACCCTGCAGGATTTGGTTTCCCTCTGTCATAACCAGGGATTCGTGGCGGATTCAGGTGCGTTCATAGTCGGGTTGACGGAGGACGAAAAATGGTCGAGGATTGACCTTGCAATCGCCCTAGACCATCTATCTCTTGCGGCTGCACAACTGGATCTGGGAACCTGCTGGATAGGAGCTTTCAAACCTGATAGTTTCAGATCTTACTTTAACGTTCCTCCTGAGTACGAGATAACAATCTGCATGACCGTGGGATATCCTTCGGAACGTGGAGAATCTCCTGTAAAAAAGAGTTTGGAAGAACTGGTGTGTTGGGAGAGTTATAAATAAGGAAAGGGGTTTTTTTAGTACGGCAGCTCTTCGTGTTCTTTAAGGTATTCTTTTTCCGCCCAATCCCTTAATTCCGTTCTGCGTATCTTACCGCTGATGGTTTTCGGAAGTTCGTCGACGAATTCTATCTGCCGTGGGTACTTGTAGGGTGCGGTGACCTTTTTCACATGTTCCTGAAGCTTTTTCTTCAGAGAGTCCGATGGCTCGTAATCTTCGTTTAGTATAATGTATGCTTTTACTATCTTGCCTCTGATCTCTTCGGGGGCGCCTATTACCGCGTTTTCCTGAACCGCAGGGTGCTCTTGTAGGGCACTTTCCACCTCAAAAGGTCCGATTCTATAGCCCGACGCTTTGATCACGTCGTCTGCCCTACCAACGAACCAGAAATAACCGTCTTCGTCCTTGTATGCCTTATCCCCCGTATAGTACCAATCACCGTGGAACACCTCCGAGGTTTTTTCTTCGTCCCTCCAGTACTCTTTAAATATTCCCGGAGGACGTTCAGGTTTAACCTTTACCGCAATATGTCCCTCCTCACCTATGGGCTTCAACTTACCTTCGTCATCCACTATATCTACATGGTGTCCCGGTGTGGGTTTTCCCATTGATCCCGCCTTTACCTTCATGGAGGGATAGTTGGCAACTAAGGCAACACTCTCTGTTTGACCGTAGTAATCATAAATTCGTAATCCAGTGTATTTTTCCCATTTATCTATTACATCTGGGTTCAAAGGTTCGCCGGCGCTCAAAGTATGTCTCAACGAGTCGAGGTCGTACTTGTCGACATCCCGATTTATCATCATCTTGTAAATCGTCGGTGGTGCACAGAAAACGCTTATATGATGTTCCTCCAGTATCTGCAGGGTCTTTTCGGCACTGAACCTACCGGTGATATCCTGTTGTACCACCGTGGTGCCTACAATCCATTGACCGAAAAGTTTTCCCCAGGCCGTCTTAGCCCAACCGTTATCAGCTATAGCCCATATGGTATCTTCGAATCTGAGATCTTGTACATATTTGGCGGTTACCGTATGACCGATGGGATAAGA
>JAFDUB010000085.1 GCA_019594025.1 Thermoplasmata archaeon | reverse complement strand
TATACTATTTTCAACAATGTAATTGTATCCGTATCCTACGGAATTTATACCGTCACCACAATTAAATATAGTATTGCCGCGTATCTCGTCTGTTGTGCCCTCGTCGAGGTATATGCCGTAACGGGGAATATCATCCGGGGGAACAATGTTCAGGGGCTACGTCAGGTCCAGGCGACCAACCTTATATACGGCAACGACTTCATCGATAACGCCGTCCATGGGTGGGACGACTTAGCCAACTACTGGGACGACGGCGACCCCCCTGGCGGTAACGGTGGTAATTACTGGGACGACTATGACGGAGTTGACAGGGGCGACGGGTTCGGCGAGGACCCATACACGGATATAGAAGGTGGCGGAGGTGCCCAGGACCGCTATCCACGGATAGAAGCCCAGTGGGCAAGTGCGGAGTTCATATTGTATGACTGGACCATCACTCCAAATCCCGCCTATACGGACGAGGAAGTAACCATAGAAGGCGTGGTAGAGAACATCGGCCATCAGACGCACCTTACAGGAATAGATTTATACGTTGACGATATGACGGTGGCTGCCAATCAAGAGCCGGTTACACTTAGTCCCGGCGAAACCGCAATAGTCACTTTTAGCGGAGTACCTGAACATGATTGGTTTATCGATGAAGCCGGTATTTACGATGTAAAAGTGGAACCGCAGGATTGGCCGGAGAATGCTTGGGAAAGTGAACTGGTAATAATCGAAGATGTTATCTACGAACTGACCATCGATAGTACAGCCGGCGGTTCGGTAACCGATCCCGGTGAAGGTACCTTTGATTATGTCGAAAATACAGAGGTAGACTTGGTAGCCCAGGCAGATACCGATTACGTTTTCGTTGAATGGACCGGCGACGATATAAGTACGATAGCCGACCCCAACTCGCCCACCACGACGATTACCATGAACGATAATTACTCTATTACTGCGGTATTCGAAGCGGTCCTCGAAGAGTACCAGCTGACCACCGACAGTACAGCAGGTGGTTCGGTTACCACACCTGGTGAAGGTACCTTCCCCTACGACGAAGGCGATGTTGTTGACCTGGTAGCCCAGGCAGATACCGATTACGTTTTCGTTGAATGGACCGGCGACATAGGTACGATAGCCGACCCGAACTCGCCCACTACGACGATAACCATGGAAGATAACTACTCTATTACTGCGGTATTCGAAACGGACCTTGACGAATATCAACTGACCATCGATAGTTCATCCGGTGGCTCGGTTACCGACCCTGGTGAAGGTAACTTCCACTACATCGTTGATACCGTGGTCGACCTGGTGGCAGAGGCAGATACCTATTACGTATTCGTTGAATGGACCGGCGACATAGGTACGATAGCCGACCCGAACTCGCCCACTACGACGATAACCATGGAAGATAACTACTCTATTACTGCGGTATTCGAAACGGATGTTGCTGTAGACACTTATACACTAACGGTAAATGTCGTTGGAGAGGGTTCGGTAAACATTGATCCTGATTTAAATGAATACGAAGAAGGCACTGTTGTTACATTAACCGCTTCAGCAGACGATGGCTGGGAGTTCGCTGGGTGGACTGGACATGCTTCCGGAACCGCCACATCCATAGAAGTGACCATGGATGAAGATATGACTATAACAGCGGTCTTTGAAGAAGTCGATGAGGATGATGCAGCGTTCATGGACCTACTCTCCGACTACTGGTGGATGCTGCTGATTATTTTGATAGTTGTTATCCTTTTAGTCGTATTAGTTATGATGCGCGGTAAGAAGGAACCGACTACTGAAGAACCTTCTCAGCAACCACCACAGGAACAGCCGTATCAACAACAACCGCAGGAACAGCCACCTCAAGAGCCTGTAGAAGATACCGGTGGTGCAGAGATGGGCGAACCTCCTAAAGAGGAGTAATTCTAAACAATCCTAACCTCTTCGAACACCTTACTGAAAACCCCTTCTTCTTTTTCTTTTTTTGATTTCTTGAGTAAAAGTTCTTACATGATTCAAAGCAGCGAATATTCCTTCAGCAGGGAAAGGTCATTCTTGTAAGGTACTCTGATGTCGTCGATGCCCAGCCGTAACATCACTAGTCTCTCAAGCCCTAGCCCCCAAGCCAACACCGGTGCATCTATACCGTGAGGTGCCGTAACCTCTTCCCGGAATATTCCAGCTCCACCCATTTCTAGGTAATCGTCGCCGTACATTGCGAAGACTTCTACGCTGGGTTCGGTGAAAGGGAAATAACTCGGGCGGACTTTCACATCGTCGAAACCCATCTTGCTGTAGAATTCTTTCAGCAAGCCAATCAGCATGTTTAGATTCGCGTTTTCCTCCATAACCACTCCTTCTATCTGGATAAATTCGGAAAGATGAGTTGCGTCGGTAGCCTCGCTTCTGAAATTCCGATCGACTGCGAAGAATTTTTGTGGTGGTTCAGGGTTCTCTGAAAGTGCTCTTATGGTTGTTACCGTCGTATGGGTTCTGAGAACGTTGCTGCATGCTTCGTCATAAGACCAATCATATCCCCAACCCCGAGACCTAGTGTTACCGCCATTTTCATGCATGGCCTTAACCTTCTCAACCTGTTTTCCCTTCACCTCCGTCTTTTTGGGCCTTCTTAAATAATGTGTATCTTGCAGGTCCCGTGCTGGGTGATCCTGAGGTATGAACAGAGCATCCATGTTCCAAAAAGTGGGTTGGATGAAGTCGTATTTGATTTCGGTAAAACCCATCTCTAAAAACACACGTCTGATCTCCTCGAGTTCACGGTGTAGGGGGTGTTTTTTACCTCCATACTCCGTGGGTGCAAAGGCTTTCACATCATATGGTCGTATGTGTGCTTCCTCCCAAGCGCCGGTACGTATTATCTCGGGCGTTAATTGAGTTATCTCTGGCTTTATTTCTATACCTGAATCGAGTACCTCAAATCCCTGGTCTGTAAGCTCTATGGTCCTAGTCACTTCTACCTTCTCCTTCAATATTTCCTTACGAGAAAGCAACTTTTTAGCGGCGTAAATATCAATTTCATTCTCGGAAAGCTGACCTTCCTTCTGAAGCCGAGTTATCAACTCCTCGTCCTTACCTTTTTCACGGAGTGCCTTCTTTCCTTTATTCGTAATCTCCAACCATGTTTCTCCCCCTTGTTTTACTATGTTAGCCCATTTTTTCTTCTTGAGCCAGCCGAGAGCTATACCACTCAATTTTTTACCCAACCCACTTTCTTCCTGCATCTCCTCGACCGTGCATTTTCTACCGGCTTTTTTCAAATACTTCAAAGCTGTTCGTTCCGGCAGATCACCCGAAGCTGCGCTTTTCTTCATGAGAGAAAAGTATCTTGTTTCCTCATCATGTACCTCTACCAACCCCTTTGAATTTAACCATGAAACCGCGTTCATAACCTGGGCCTGTTGTTCAAAGTCACCCACTTCTGTTATCTCCTCTGGAGTACCCTTACCTTCAAGTTCATCGAGTGCTAATAACGTCATTTTCTCGAAACGACTGAGTTCGTAGGCCATGATATATCCGATGGAGGGGGAGGGATTTAAAATTTTATCTTAAAACAAATTTCCTACGACTTTCTCTACCGTGTCGGATATGATTTCTTTCTTAACCAGGTTTCGAGTCAATTTTATGTCAGGTGCTAGTGAACGGTCTTCATTCAAAGGTTCGACGTATTCCCGTATAAGGTCATAAGCAGCCTGAACTCCTTTGCCGGGTGATTTATCAATATATTCAAGACCTTGGGCTGCGGCTAATAACTCTATAGCTATTGTGTATTCTACATTCGTTAAGATGTCTCTCGCTTTCCGAGCGGCGATGGTACCCATGCTAACGTGATCTTCCTGACCTGCTGAAGTCGGTATGGAATCCACTGAGGCTGGATGTGTAAGGATTTTATTTTCAGAAACTAGAGAGGCGGCGGTATACTGTGCTATCATAAAACCGGAATTTAAACCAGGTTCCTTTGTGAGGAAGGGGGGTAGTCCACTTTCTTGATGATCCATCAACTTATCGGTCGTTCTTTCCGAAATATTACCAATTTCAGCTATTGCCACACCGAACAAGTCCATGGCCAAAGATATAGGCTGTCCATGGAAGTTACCCCCTGATAGTACGTCTCCATCGGGGAATATCAACGGATTGTCGTTTACCGAGTTCATCTCAATTTCCAGTACTTTTTCTACATAATCGATTGCATCCAATGTTGTACCGTATACCTGGGGCATGCACCGCAGTGTGTATGGATCCTGTACTTTGTCACAATCCTTATGTGATTTCAAAATCTCGCTGTCTTCGGTTAGATGTCTAAGTGCCCCTGCACAACTTATCTGGCCTTTATGAGGACGCACATTATGTATACGTCTATCGAATGCGGTAGCGGTTCCCTTTAATGCCTCCAGACTCATAGCTCCTGCGGTAAGTGCGGATTTGAGTAAAACACGTGCGTCATGGACTGCGAGGGCCCCAATAGCGGTCATCACTTGCGTTCCATTTAATAGTGCTAATCCCTCTTTAGCTTGAAGCTCGATCGGCTCGATTCCAGCACTTTTCATAGCCTCCCTGCCGTTCATTTTCCTTCCCTCGTAATACGCTTCTCCTTCTCCGATTAACACCTGTGACATATGTGCCAATGGTGCTAAATCACCGGATGCCCCTACACTGCCCTGGGAGGGTATCACCGGATGTACTCCTGAATTAATCATAGATATCAGTGTATCTAATAAAACCGGTCGAACACCGCTATACCCCTTAGCTAGTGTATTTGCACGCAACAGCATCGTGGCCCTGACAACATCTTCTCCCAATGGATCGCCCACTCCGCTGGCATGACTTTTAATCAGGTTTTTCTGCAGTTCTTTGGTCTTTTTTTCTTCTACTCTAACATTGGCCAGTTCACCAAAGCCAGTGTTTATACCGTATACGGTTTTTTCCTCTTCCAATACCTTGTCAACAATGACCCGGGAACGTTTGATACTATTTCTGCATTTTTTGTGGAGATCCACCTCTTCACCTTTCCGAGCTACCTTATGAACATCCATTATGGTCAGTGAATTCCCGTTTAACATGATTACCATAGATACCTGAAGTTGTTATGTATTTTTAAAACCTATTGCTTTTTCCCACCGTTCTGTTAGATATTTATGAGCAAACATTAAATATTGTAACTAATGTAAGGCTAATTGACATGTTCTTGTTTTCAACGATTAGGGACCGTGGACTGAAAAGAACTTTTATGACGTATAGGGAGTGGAACTACTGTGTTCAAGAATAAGGGCATATTAACTTATACACCTAAGCACCAGATGCATCGGGCATCGGTGGTCAGCCGAGAAAATCCAGAAAGGCTGGAAAGCGGCTTCAAATACATAAAGAATCGCACGGATATTTTTAAAACCTATGATTTGATTGAGGACTTTCAACCGGCCTCTGATGAAGATATCGCCAGGATACACGAGAAAAGCTATATAGATTTCATGGAAGGCTACTGCAAAAAAGGTGGTGGATTTCTCGGTGATAGTACCTATGTTCAGAAGGGAACTTGTTTAGCGGCGAGGTATTCCGCGGGAGGTGCCATAGAGGTGTGTAGAAAGGTGAGCTCCGGATACAAAACAGGTTTTGCACTAATAAGACCTCCCGGCCACCATGCGCTACCTGATAACTACGGTGGATATTGTATCTATAACAATGCAGCTATCGCCGCTAGATGGCTGCAGTCTGAAAAACCAAATACATATTCCAAAATAATGATAGTGGATTGGGACGGCCACGCCGCCAACGGGACAATGAGGACCTTTTTCGAAGACCCTACCGTACTTACAATATCTACCCATCGTGATCCTCATGGTTTTTATCCCCATGACGGCTATCCACATCAAATAGGTAGTGGTGCCGGTAGAGGATATACAGTCAACATACCTTTACCAGCCGGGGCAGGTGATAAAGAGTTTCGTCGTGTGTGTGAGGAAATAGTATTTCCCCTCGAAAAAGAATTTTCACCCGACTTTGTTATTGGATGCAGTGGTTTTGATTCCCATTATTCCGACACCGTCGTCGGTCTTAAGTTGACCTCTGGAAGTTATCATTATATTGCTAAAGAACTTGCACATAGATATACGGGTAGGCTTGCGGTCCTGATGGAAGGTGGATATGAAAAGTTCAACGGTAAACTACTTCATACCCTTTTAGCCGCTCTAATGAAAAAAGATAACCCTTACAAGGATGTAAAGATTGACCTCTCAGGTTCTTTGATGCAGAAAAGTAACGTTAGAAAGGAAACCGAAGAAAACATAGTAGAACTTAAGTCTGTATTGTGTGATTATCCCCTCGGTAAGGTGTTCTAGATGATAGTCGAGAGAAAGGAGATAAAAATAAAGGATACCGAAAAACTCGACGCGATAGAGGTAAAAAAGAATGGAGATGTAGTATTTTACAGTTATAATTATATGGTAAAGAAAGATGAGCAGTGGAAGCGTTACATCCGATGGGATAATTTTCAGAAACAACCTCATGTGGATAGATATGATGAAACCGGCAATTTAATCGGTACCGAACAAAGCCGAGAGAAGGCACTCAAAGAGGTTATCGAATTGATCGGTATCTTTGGAAAGAATTTGATATCCATGGATCTCTCTAGGGTGTGACACATGAAATTAAAAATGATAAGGGAATTCTCATCAGAGGATAAAAGAGCGTTAAAGCGTGAAATAATTACCAAGTACGGAGAGTTAGAAAAGCTTAGACAGCGTACTGCTAGGGGAGGATGTCGTGATCCGGAGATGGTCGATGATTTTATGGTATACGAGGCTTTAAACCAGGGTGCGGATTATAGATACGAGAAAGTAATTCAATCTTCTGATGCCATCGCCAGTCTAACTCCAAAAAGGTTGGATATCATGAACTTTATAAGATTTAACGAAGTTTCCTCGATCATGGAACTATCAAAGGCATTGAAAAGGGATTACAAAAACGTATACGATGACGTTACCGCTCTTGAAAGAAACGGTTTGTTGGAATTTTCTAGTCTCAATCGGAGGTACTTTTGACGATTCTATAGCGGTCCGCAAAGCGGATTCAATCTTAGTCAGTTTACCCAGCGAGGCAAATTTCTTTGCCAAAC